>NZ_JARWCR020000050.1:0-65755 GCF_029846695.2 Bradyrhizobium nivariense
AGCCTTGACGACCGCACCCCGGATCAAGCCTACTTCGATCTTCCTCCGCTCCGCGCGGCGGCCTAACACCGGCAGAGTCTCCACTTATCGACGCGGAATTTTTGTTCAGACAATCGGGACCGGCTCTGTGTACTCCGAGGTGATATCGGAATTGAGCCAGCCAATGGACCCTAAGCCATAGTGCTCGCAATGAGCGCGAATACACCAAGAGATCTAGGCCAGGAAATGTCCTCGCGTAACGGCCAGCTACCCGCGGTGCGGCCCAAAGGGATTTCCGTGTGAAGGCGGGCTCTCTCCCGAATAACCTCGCGGGATTGCCTGAACGTTAATCTGGATCAACGAAGCGCAAGACCAGCAAGACGACCGCGCCGCCTGCAACAGCGGCCAGTACGACTAGCGGCAAAAATCTTTGTAGCCCTCGTAAGCTCGCGCGACTACCGTCGCCCGGACTATTGTATGTCAGGCGGAGCGCCAAGGTGCCTAACCCTAACGCCAAGCGGTCGAGCATGGATCTGGAAGGCATTGCAGGTCGTTCTTGAGGAGCGCTAGAGTTTCGATTCGCTCAACCACAAGCTACGCAGGCTTCGACAATCTTCAACCCCCAAATCTAAATCAACCTGCACATTTTTTGGCCATGCAGAGCCACGCAATGGTCCGCGTGTGTCGGAGTGCTTCAGCCTAACGCATTGTTTGCGGCTTGAGTTGCGCACTCTCTGACAAAGAATTGATAGGCCTCACTGCGTCCTCAGAGACGCTCTTTTGTGGAGGCTGACTACCAGCCCCCCGGGACGAGCGGTCGTCGGAATTGTCTGACGGTGCAAAGGCAGAGAGAGTGTTGCCACGTATGAGAAAAGCTGGCGGCCGGGTCATTCGCGGGGCGCCGAGATAGGGCTCATACTTGAGGTACTCAGTGTGCCGCTTCCGCGAGACGGCTGCACGCGTGGCGTAGCCCGCTCCGAAAAACAATGCAGCCACCACAAACAGTATCAAGAGACCGAGCACACAGCACTCCAATCGGGTGTTGGCTATCCGTCAAATCCAGCTGGAGCAAGTTCCGCGCCACCAACCGGAAAGTTCAAATGCCGCAGCTCCGGCACCCGGTTGGGCCGCACCGACATAGCCAAATGTTATGTGCCTAGTATGTCAACGCTGGCTACCCCCGAAGGTTCTAACCTGCGCGCCAAATACGGCCAATTGACGCCTGGGCCTGTCTTGGCGTTCGGCACCTTCCTAGAATATCGGTGGTGGAGTTTAAGATCGCAGCTTGTGGTAGAGTTAAATTTCAGGCGCTTCCGGATGGCGATCCGCCACCCCTTTAATGGGAGATTCACCAACGGGCAAGCCGACCCCTGCTCTCTTACATATCGTTTAGCGCCATCGTCCATAGTTGGCTCCTCACGTAAGGGAGCGGACCATGTCACGAATTTCATTCGGCGCATCTATCGCTGCGATGCTGATATTGCTCGCGTCAGCGTCTGAAACGAAAGCCACGCCTAACTGCTTGCGCGACAATAAGCCATACAAGCTTGCAGGCGACACTATCGAATGGTCCATGACCATTGGCCCCGGTGCGGATTGTATTCAAGGCCTGCGCTGGTCGACGATGCAGATCTACAGCGTCTCGGTTGTGGAGAAGCCGGAGAGTGGCGAACTCGTTATGGTGGGGCCGGGATTCCGCTATTTCGCGAAACCTGATTTCTCGGGGACGGACAAGTTTACGCTCGTAGTTGTCGGCAAGAATCGTCACGACGAGGGCACCTCCACCGTCCAGATCACGGTGTCTCGGCCGAATGCCCCGTTCGTGGTCAGCGCGGCCAGCCGACCGGACTGAAGATAAATCGTTTGGCGCGGGCCCGCGGCGGTCAACGGCGACGTCAGCTCGTAGCTTTGCGACGACGAGCATCGTGGTGTTGAAGTCGGCGCCCACGATTCGTCTTAAGGTTGAGTGTAGAAAGTTATACACCCATGGTGCTAAGAAACAGCCCGACGAATGATCCCTCTACGGTCTGCGGTCCGCGGGCGGCCCTTCGTGTCAATCTCTCTGCTTGTAAATCGCGATCATGCAGCCGATCCGGCTCTTTAGCCATGGCATGAAAGATGCCTCGCAACTTTGCCTGTATTGACGGCATCGGCGGGGTAGTATCCAAGGTGACCGAGCAGATCCCCGGTGAACGTTCGACTGCCTCAGTTTCGACATCTGGTATCGGGACGACTTCAAGGTTTGAGATGACGATGGACAAACGCATTATCCCCCTGATCATGTGCGGCGGCGCGGGCACGCGGCTGTGGCCGGCTTCGCGCGAGGTGCGGCCGAAGCAGTTTTTGCCGCTGTTCGGAACGCGCTCGACGTTCCAGGACACGCTGCTGCGCGTATCGGACGCCTCGCTGTTCGACCGTCCGATCGTCATCACCAATGCGGCCTATCGCTTCATGGTGCTGGAGCAACTGGCCGAGATCGGCATCGAGGCCGATATCCTGCTGGAGCCGATGCGGCGTGACTCCGGACCTGCGATCGCAGCGGGCGCCGTGTTTGCAGAGAGCCGCGATCGCGAAGCGATCGTGCTGGCGCTCGCTGCCGATCACGTGGTGCGCGACAATGCGGCCTTCGTCGCTGCGTGCCGCCAGGGCCTTGTCGCCGCGGGCGCGGGGCGCATCGTGACCTTCGGCGTCAAGCCGGAACGGCCGGCGACCGAATATGGCTACACCAACCCGGGCGATGCGATCGCAGGCGAGGTGCGGGCCGTCACGAAATTCGTCGAGAAGCCGGATGCGGTGAAGGCGGCGGATTACGTCAAGTCGGGCTATCTCTGGAATAGCGGCAACTTCATGTTTCCGGCCGCTGTCCTGCTCGACGAATATCGCAAGGTGGATACCGCAAGCGTGCAGGCCGTCTCCGAGGCCGTCGCCAATGCCGGGCGCGATCTCGGCTTCGTGACGCTGGAGCCAAAGGCGTTCGGCTCGGCGAAAGCGGTCTCGATCGACTACGCGGTGATGGAAAAGACCGCGCGTGCCGCAGTTGTCCCGGTCGCCTGCGGTTGGTCCGATGTCGGCTCCTGGCATGCGGTGTGGGAGTTGTCGGAGAAGGATGCGGAAGGAAATGCTGCGCATGGCACTGCCGTCTTCGAGGACTCGCGCAACTGCAACGTCACCACCGACCGCGCGCTGGTCGCGCTCGAAGGCGTCGACAATCTCGTCGTGGTCGCCACGCCCGACGCGGTGCTGGTCTCGCGCCAGAAGGATGCCAACGGCCTGAAGCGCCTGGTTGCGAAACTCAAGACCGTGGCGCCGCAGGTCACCGAGGAGCATCTCAAGGTGCATCGTCCCTGGGGCAGCTACCAGTCGGTCGACAATGGCGAGCGCCACCAGGTCAAGCGCATCGTGGTGAAGCCGGGCGGACGTCTATCGCTGCAGAAGCACCATCATCGCGCCGAACACTGGATCGTGGTCCGCGGCGCAGCCCGCGTCACCGTTAACGAGACCGTCAAGACGGTGCACGAGAACGAGTCGATCTACATCCCGATGGGCGCGGTGCACCGGATGGAGAACCCCGGCAAGATCGTGCTGGAACTGATCGAAGTTCAGACCGGCAGCTATCTCAGGGAAGACGATATCATCCGGATTGAAGACGACTATCGTCGCTCGTGAGTGGACGCTGCGCTCCAGGATCTCCGTAGCGGGTGTTCGGCAGACGTGGAAGCCGTCGAGGCATTGCCGCTGGGGGGCATGGTCGGAGACTGGATATCTCCCCGGTCCCGTGGCGAGCCCGATGGGCCGCATCACGCCGAGGGGGTGAACCCAACGGCTGACATGTCGGAGGAGACCGCTCCAGACCTTGCCCGACACCGCTGTTTGGTACCCGATGGCCGACTGGCAAAATTAGTGAATGACGAAGCCGCCGAAATGCGCCTCCATGTAACGAGCGCTGGCTAGACTTGTGTCGGCGGAATGCTCGAGGACTGGATCGTGATCAGCCGCTATCGACCGATGCTCCGACTGGGCATCGTTCACGAGCGCGGTCAAGTGGCTGACCGCAGCATCCGACGCCAAGACATCTCGTGAGAAGCCGTCCGAGCTTCCGGAATTCGCGCCAGTATGCCGATGGAAAACAAGTGTATCGCTTTCAATACCTCCAACCGTGATCGAGAGGGGGCTCGGTCTAGTGGTTAACGCTGGCGCGGAAGCGAAATGAAAAGTACCGTTGGAAACATCGATTGCCTCGCTACCGCCATGCCCGCTGGCGGCCCCGCTGCTGATCTTTGTAGTGCCATCGGACACTGCCGCGGTGCTTCCGGCCGCCCCGCTTCCGGTCGAGGCCGGATGCTTGGCCTTCGTGATGCCGTCGCCGACCGCTTGGCTGTCCGGCGAGGCCAATGACGCAGTCGGCGCAGACGCGGATGATGCGCCGAAATCCTTCGCCCACGCCGCAGCCTCGAGCGGCTTAGCATCGGCTGAATTCGTAAAGTGATATTTTCCGCCGCTATTGGAATCCCAAATGCTCACAAAGCTGACGGGTACCCCTGACTGATGCAGAGTCTGCGAGAGCCACTGCACGAAGGTCGGATTGTCGGCGAGACCTGCGCCGTCATGCGTGTTGCCCGCACCGGTTTCGGCAATCGCGAACGGCTTGCCGGTTGATTTGGCGAGATCGATCAGCTGCTGAAGCGTGGTCGCATGGCCCACGCTGCCATCGAGCGACCATTGGTTGGCGGCCGGGTAGGTGTAGTAATGTTGGAGGTTGACTGGATCCGACGCCCATTGCTGGACACTCGAATCGTAGACCAGGTGGGACGAGTTGAGGACTTGCCCGCTCTTGTCCCAGTCATAGAGGTGCGTCGGCGAGCCGTAGGGAAAGACATCGCCATAGACGTCGGCGGCGATGATATCGACATACTGATTCCCAGGGTAAGCAGTCTGGATGACATTGCCGGCGTGGCTGTAGTTGAGCACGCTCGGATTCCACGCTACCTGGACGCTCACTCCCTCGGCCTTGCCCGCGGCGTGCAAGACCGTGGAGATGTGCTGGAACGCCTTGACCCAATCCGCGCGTGTCGCGGCGTCGTTGCCGGCATAGGACGGCATGGTGTCGATATTCATCTCCCAGCCGGGCCGCCAGATCTGTGTCGCGAAACCGTGGTCGGCCCAGGTCTTGACCATCCCTTTCAGAACGGAATCGTATTTTCCGGCCGCGAAGTCCTTGTAAAACTGATCGGGAGTTCCCGAGCCTGGCGCGGTCGAAGTCATCGGCAACCCGATCACCGGCGTAACGCCTTTAAGCACGGGCGACTGGGCCATTGAGGCTGCATTCCAACTCGCCTGACCAACCCAACCTGAGACCGGCAGGCGCTGATCGCAATATTGGTCGAGGAATTGCGGCTTCGTTTTCATCAAGTCCGAGAAGGCGTTGAAGTTTGTTTCGAAACTCGCCTCCTCACTCGAATCATAATAGTTTGGGTTGCCGACAAAGACGCCGAGAGGAAACGGCGTGGCACCGGTTGCGTTCTGAACCATGTCTCTTGCTTGCTCCCCTTCTCTTTGCTTGATCCCCGGCTGTTGATTCATGTCTAGTCAGAAAATGCGGATTTCTGATGTCATTACTGAACGCCCATCATCGCAACCCGTCACCGGCTATAAGCTCGTGATCACTGAGCGGCTCTAGGAAAACGTACGAGCGAGTGGCAGCAAAGCCAGCCCGTCGGCCTAGGGGTCGTACTCAATAAGGATTCTCACGCGGGCTCAATCGCGCATCAAGGTCTCTGACTGGAGGAGACCTTGATGCGCGAGCAACTTTACTGGTTGAGCGACGCGGAGTGGAAGCGCCTTCAACTCTTACTGCCAAGCGGACGGCGCGGTGCGTATCGGGTGGACAACCGACAGGTGATTAGCGGGATCATGCATATCTACGGCCAGGACGCCACCTTCGGCCTGCTAACATCAAACATCCTCGATTCAGTCTCCCCAACTTCGTGTTGTCGCCACAAACGACACTCACGAATGCGTGACCGCATACGGGGAGAAAAAATGCGCGCGCAGAGATCAACATGGAAGGTCGTGGGGGCCGGAAGGCGTCGCTCGAGCATCGAGCAACTTCAACGTGATCTGGCAGCGGTGAATCGATGTATCGACGTATTGGAGAAAGCTGGTGCCGATCCTCAGGACATTGAAGTTCTGACTGCACATGCGCTAACGATCGCCGAACGGATCGACGAGGAGCGCTGGCTCAATCCCGCCGAAGCGTTGGGGTGGCTATTCGAAAACGCAAACACGCAGGGTCGCTGAAGTGCAGGGACCGGCCTGAGGATATCCGCTTCTGCTGGGCAACAGGTTCCAGAGCGGACATTGGGCGGCTCCAGAGAGCGACCGGTGGTTGTCAGAAACCTGCTACTTGCAGCCGCGGCAGATCGTGAGCTTGCGCTTCAAGTTCTCTTCTTCCGCTCGATCGACCGATTGGTGTCCTGCGATGCTATCTGACTCTTGACTGTGTTTGGACTGTTTTGCCGAGCGCGACCTGACCGGTCGCGTCGCCTGGCTTGACGTGTCACTGTCGTCGACGATATCGACGCTAAAGCCATCGTAGTCGGTGCCTGCTTTAGACGACGGCGCGAGTCTGCCGATGACCTGCGCGGACGAAACGTTGTCGGACGCCGTCGGTGGTGTGTCCTTCGCAGTGACAGATGGCAGGGCTTCCGCGGTGATCGCCCGTGGTCGCGCATCCTTGGCGGATGGGGGTGGTACCGAACGCTTGGCAGTCGCTGTTGGCGGCGGAACGTCATCCGTCGCCGATGACGATGACGGTTCAACATTGGGCTTCGCAGATTGCGCAGAACTTTTGGTCGCCAGGGGCGACACGTTGGGCGGCGCCATTGGCGGCCAAACGCTGTTGGTGGTGGTGGTCGGAGGTGCCGAATCTTGTTCAGCCGACGGCGGCGTAGGCGAAAGCGGCGAGGCAAGCGAAGTTTGACATCTTGCGCTGTCTTGCAACCAAAGACTGGAAGACAACAAGCCAAAGGCAAATAGGGCGGCGTTTTTCATTCGCGTCCTACAAATCGTTTCGATCGAAGTAATTGATCGCGCAACTCTGTTGGCCACGCTTCGGTGAGAAATAGCTATTGCTCACTTGGCGATCAAAGTTGACGGAAATGGGGAGCGATGGGCGGAAACAAGTGATTCTTCGGGGGGCGTTTATGCCGCAAGGCGCATTTCGTTGCGGTAATGCCTAATTATCGGAAGTCACGTCGAAATTGTTTGCATTATCCGCGGCATCATTGATGTAGCCGCACTTCCGGCGCCGGCTGAGCGTGCGGATGGTTAAATAACTTCGCCGAGGTCGAGGCTGTCGAAGCGCTCGCCGCAGGCGCAGTGGCCAGCCTTCGGTGAGAACTGGTTTGCCGACCCGTCTTGGGTAGTGTCAAACTGTTCAATGAGCTTCTGCTTTCGAAGCAGGCAGGGTTAATGGCTGCAACCAGAAAGTCGTGAGGTTTCGAGAGCCCGAGATATTCGAGGATATCTCGTCCGAGTTCGCGGCTGTGGCAGAGCTAGGCTGCGGAACAGTGCTTTGGCATGGGTCGATCAAACGGCGCAGAGCTCTTTGAACAGCGCGCCGATCCTCCGACGCACCTGCAGCACAAAAGCGCCATCCCAGGCGGCCGCGCGGAAGACCTTTCGCTCCAGCACCGGAAGTGGCCTTACAAAACCACACGATTGCGTTTCCGAGGCGGAGGGTTTTTCGACCTCGTGACCATGGCGATACCCCTCTCGATCTCTAAGCTTGAATACTTGCCGCCAAAATGTTCGCGTTCCTTCAGAATTTGATGAGCAGCCAGGCGTAGGGCACCCCTAACGATTTTTTCCATCCCTGCTGTGTACTCAAACGCGCGATAGCCTTCGAGAGAATCAAATTGAGCTTCCTTGAGCCTCAAAGCTAGTTTCTCGTTGTTGGGGTCGAGAAGCTCTCCGCTTAAAGCCAGTAGATCTTGCTGCGCGTCGACAAGCTCCAGCACATTCTGCATGATCGGTGCAGCCGACGTGCTTCCAGCTATCGTGCGCAGAATGATTGCGGAAAGATTGGCCAACAGTCGAGCAACTCGCTGTTTCGCACGCATGAGTTTTATGTCGTAGTCGGCGTTTTGGCTGACCAATTTGACCGCCGGCGGTTCATCTCCTCCGCTGCGTTTAGTCATGGCAATTCCTTCACTTTATCGGCCTCTTTTTCCGTCGACTTCCCGCAGATGTGGTCGCGCAGACTACGAAATCGGAAAAATACGCGTTGTTAGTGATGTGAGGCGTTCCGGGCGAGTTAGACGCCCCGCTAGTTGCCGGACACCGCTTGGATCTAGGAAAAATGGCTTTGTATAAGGCGCAACAGTCCTGCACCATTCTGCACTATGTCCGCGCACGTGTTATTTCGTTGACCCTTATTCAACTCTCCCATTCGGGTTCGATGTCGAGACCGGCTGTCCTGCTTCCAGACGGTCAGGCTGTGTTTCCCCCTCCAATTGGGCGCGTTGGGAGATCATATCTCGCCAACTCGAATCCCATGATTTCGGAAACCCACGCAATCCGAACGTCGTTGATCGTATCGAGATATTGCGAGTGAAGGTGATATAGGTTGATCGACGGAGATGGCTGGATGTTTCTCCACCATGTGGTGCCATTGACGAGATGCACCAAGAAGTTTTCGCAGTCGCCTTGTTGAGCTAGAATTTTCCTGGACATTTCTAGTTGTGCGCCTTCTCGGTAAATCAAATACGAGCCGCGCATTTTGCCGACTCTGACGTTGAGCGCGAGGTGCGCGCCACCAGCGACACAACGATTAGTTTCTGCAAATTTGACTTCGTCGTTTGCCGTGATCTCACCCACTACTGGGACGGCCTTAGCTGCCCAAGCGTAGGCATCCGGCGCGTAGCTAAAGCCTAACAGTTCGTAGGGTACGCGAAGGACGCGCGACCGATTTCCATGGCGCGATTGGCGTCGAGCCATGTGTCGCATTGCTCCAATTTTCGAATGGTCTCGCCGGAAGTTCCGAGTTTATTCCCCAGGTCCGCTCTGTTGAGGCCAGCCTTAATGCGAAAGAATCGGATGGAATTACGGGGCGGTGCGGTTTTGAGCCGGCTTCCCTCCTTTCGTGAAACCCGACTCATTGTCTTCGCGCCTCCGCAACGGTGACCGTTTCAGCAAGAGACGACGTCTCCCCGACGTCCGAATGGGCCGGGCTCGTAACCCATAGCTCTTTTGCAACTTGCAAGGGTTCTAGTTGCAGATTGGTCCACCATGCGCGCTCGTTTCCGTGCCGATGCAGAGCTTGGTGGTGAGACCGACAGAGTGGAACGGTGAATTCATCGCTGACTTTCCTTCCTAAGGTGCTTGGCTGGGCAAACTTCAAATGATGGGCATCAGCTGGGGATCTTTGACAAACAAGACAGCCTTGTCCGCGGACGAAGGCGAGATGAGCTTTGCTTCTCTTGCGCGGAGACTCCTTGGGACAGGCAAGAACGCGATCTTCTTCGCAGGCGCGGTGAGGAGAACAGCGGTCCTCGCATGGAGCCTCCTGCAGACGACTTTTGCTGTCCGGAGAGTTCGTCGGATCGGCATAAGGCCGTGACTCTGTGTTCACATCTGACAAACCTATCGCGTCATCCTCTACGACGAAGCCGACCAAGGTGAGGAGACCGTAGTGGCGAGCATCAGTTAGTACCGGTTCTATCTGGTGCGGCGTCTTGACATCCACGGAGACTGGGAGGTCAGAGGATATCCATTCTCCGGAAACGTGCGCGAGCAGGGTCCTGAGGTACATTTGGCCCGTCGCCTGCTCGGTCCGGGTGGCCTGAATGACGGCAATCTCCTGCCGACTGAGTGTTCTCCGAACAATGTCAAAGCCGGCGGCCAATGATGCCTGGCGCACGGTGCGGTGCTCAGCTTGCACGAGCGAGGATCGGATCGTAGAATTCATCGTCTTTTCCAGGTTCAGGAGCTCGGCCTGAGCGCGGGCAACACCGGCTGCAATGGTCTCGATGTGTTCACTGGACTGATGCATGATCACCTTCTCTTGGCTAATTTTTCGAAGCTGAGCTCGCACGGAACGTTTAGGGTCTGATCCGGTGACCTATCTCTCTGTTTCCCGGTGCAATCATCTTCGGGCCCGCTATGCGCTCTCTTGCTCGCCGTGTGCATCGCGGGTTCTGAGATGCGAGGCTGGGATGTCCGCCCATTGTGCGGAGGCAGACATGTCGATGACCTTGATTAAATTCATTCTTAGTCTCGGGGCTTCAATGCCGAAAAGAGCAGGCGGCTCGCCTATCTGAACGCAGCGCAAAAATTTCTTCTCAGCCGTCAGCAGAAGATGCTGATAGAGCGGATCGGCAGGTACGGTCATTTCGATCCACTTCCCATCCCCAGTGATGATCGAGAGAAGCGCAAACCGCGCAGCCATGACCCACATGGAATGTTGCAGCTGCGCCATGTGTAGGTTCGCCATTTCCGGCTCGGAGAAATGCCCGGACGGCAAAAAGCTCGCGCGGAAGACCGCCCCCGTATCCCGGACACGACCGTTAACGTCAGCTCTCATCCACTTGTGGATCGGATGTCGGACGGTTCGCCGGACATCTTGAACTGTGTGGCCACTCGTACGCTCGTACAGCTTTCGATTGAGATGCTCGGTGATGCTGCCGAGTTGGACGATCAGATCATTGCTGAGGTCCAGCGGAAGGGCCTCCCCGCGCTTTTCACGCCAAAGCCTGATCAGCCTGTCTTGGTCGCCTCCCATAATGATCCGGGCGTCGGATCCACCTATAAAGCTGCTGCGATTGCCTGAATCATGTAGCATCCGAAAAGTCATGTCCGCCCTCGAATTCTGCGTGTTTAACTGAAATCAGAATAAAAGCATGATAATACTAAAATCAGTAAAATCAACTGAAATAAGTAAAAAAGAATGACTCTCCGCTCGGTGCAGTGCCGTATGGCCCGTGCGGCCCTAGGATGGAGTGTTCGCGATCTTGCTTCGGAGGCCAAAGTGGCGATCGACACCGTGGCGAGGTTTGAGCGCGGGGACGAGCTAAAGGAGCGAACGATCGATGCAATCCGCTCAGCGCTGGAGATCGGAGGCGTTGAATTTATCGACGAGAATGGTGGCGGCGCGGGGGTCCGGCTACGCAAGCCCTCGCGCTAATTTCTATGCTGCACCGCTTGGAGCTTTCGCTCAGGCCGCCGCCGCTCCTGCATCAACGTGGTTGCGAGTGAGCGCCTGGTCAGCCGCTATAGCGGGCCGAGGGGCGGGTTTCTCGTCCGTGGCAAGCATTGTGCTTTCACCTTTGAAACCAGCGCGAGATAGTGTGTCGTTCATGATTACCGGCGGAATCTCACGACGCACGTGAACAATGGTCGCGTAGATTTCTCGTACACTGCTTCACTCTGGACGTTCACCTTCGACTCGGCGTCGCCTCCGTCTCCGCGTCATTTCGGGCGAGGCGTAGACGTTATTCGTCGGCGGACTTATTTGCGAGGTGGGAGTCGGCAGGATCCAAGCCGAGCTCGGTCACGCCCTTCGAGGGTTCGGTTCGTAGGAGCGCCTGGAAGTCGTCGTCGTAAGTCACGATACTCCGGCGATCGCCGCCGGGGCGAAACGGCGGCAGCTTGAGCAGCCAAGCCGATGCGGACGTTTGCCGAGCTCGTTGCGGAGATGATGGCGGCTGATCTGGCTGACGCCAAACGGGACGTCGCCAGCGGTCGGCCCGTTTGAGCTGAAGCGCGGGAACGTCGATGCCGACGTGCCTATAGCCCGCATCTATTTACTTCGTTCAAACGCCAACGGTCGAGCGGTTTGATAACGACAGTTACCCGGTTGCGTCCTGTTTGCGGCCTGTTATCGGCATCAACAGGAAACTGTCATAAGCGCCCAATAAACGGCGGAAACTTTGTGCTAATTCGGATCGGCTCGCGTCTATTAATCGCGCCAAGACCTGTTCTTGGCCTATAATTTTCGCAAAATTCCCTGTTATTGCTTGGTTAGAAATCCGGCGACGGTAGGCAATGCGCCAATCAGTCCGATGCGGTGAACATAGGCGCGTATGCCAAGCATCACGAGTGCGTAGTGCGCCAAGCTCGCGATTAAAAATCCGATGCCATGTCGCATCCCGCTTTTCCTTGTCATCGCGAACGGGCCTCCTTCCTGGACTCAAGCGGGGACGTGCGATCCGGTATGGCGAGATTGGCTACAGCGTGAACAGGACTTGCCGCCATATCTTGTTCGCGACCGGCAGGGGAGATATCTGGCATGGCCGTTCGGCGGCGCGCAAGCCGCCGCAATCAGTCTTGAAAAACGATATCAAATATGCGCCCGCTGCATGACGCTGGAAACCGTCGCAGGCTTGGTGATTGTCCGACCTTTAGCCCACAACGGCGCTTCCGGTCGTCAGCCACTCTAACTTCAAAAGCCGATCTTAGGCCCTGCAAAAGGGGTCAAAACCATGAAGGGGTCGATAGATTTCGCCGCCCTTGGTGCACGACCTGATGCCGTAGCTGCGCCCTCTCTTGCTGCATGACTAGGTCGGTGCGATTTGCGCGATGATGGTGATCGATCTCGCTTATGACTGCCGAATTCAGAGGAGGAACCTGAACTCGTAAGGGCTAGGCTGCACGAGCGCGAAAGATAAACGATGGGGTCGACGGTTATTTTTGCCCCCGCACTAGCGAATTGAAGCTCCACCTAAGAAAGGAATTTTGCTTCAAAGTGCGCTCAACAACACGTCGCGCTTGTCGAACGCATTGACCGCCTCCATGGTTTTGACTCATGCAGCGCACTGCAGTCACTTGTTGAAGCAGAAGAACAAGAAGATCTGCATAACGGAATATCTGCGCTACAACAGGTCAGCTAAATCATTCGTGAATCGAAATTAACGCATTATCACTTAGAATATCGGCGAATCACTGTATCGTTTGATTCGACGGGCCGAGTAGTCGGAGTAACAATGAAAGTACCAGTCGAAGCGCAGACTGAGGCTGCACACGTTTTGGCCGCCAAGATCCCAGATCATATCATTGGATTGTTTGTCGAGCCAGTTTTGCTCAAGAGCGAAGACCCCAAGCTTTATTGGAACATGGTCTCCGCGATGATCGATGAGCACCGGCCGAAGAGCTTGTTGGATTGGATTGAACTCAACGACCTTGTCACAAAACTATGGGAAGAACGTGTTTTGCGGCGCGCAACCAACGCCATTATCCGTGGGGGCCAACGGCTGGCAGTGGAGCAGTTCTTGACTGAGATCCGCCCAGGCGAAGATGGATTGAATTCGGCGGCAAATAAAGCCGAACGCAGAGCCAATAAGTATTTCAGCGCAAACAAGAAAGAAAGTGACGAAACTCGATCGCAGCTTGCGAAGTATGAAATCACGGAAGCAGAAATACTCGCCCGATCAGCACAGAATAATATAGACGCCATCTTGACGTTTGAGGGCATGATGTCAACCCGCGAACGCAGCCGCCGAAAACTCCAAAAAGAAATTAGAACGCGCCGGTCTTCCCGAGAGGTGAACACGCAAGCGCTCGGAAATATAAGCGCGGGTCTGCAGGGGTCTTGCCAAGAGGTGAACACGGGGGCGAACGAGAATTATGATGCGCATCATCGTGTTCACCTCCAGCCTTCCCAAGACCAGCCTTCCCAAGAGGAGGCGGCACCAACCGACAGAGTAGATGCTCCTCACACTAGCCAATTCGGGCCTTGCCAAGAGGTGAAGTCGGAAGCGAAGCGGGATGGAGCGAGCATCACTCGAACGAGCATAGGTCTCGCCAAGAAGTAAGAGCAAAAACGGTCGGTAAATAAGACGTGCATCATCATGGCCACTGAAAAGCAGATCAGAGCTAACCGCGAGAATGCCAAGCGGAGTACAGGGCCGAAAAGTCTGGCCGGGCGGATAAAGTCGAGCCGCAATGCCCTGCGCCATGGTCTTTCAATTCCCGCAGCCATTAGTCCTCCAGCCGGGACGCAAGCTTACGGATTAGCGGAACTGTTGACGCCGGAAGGCGCCAGCCAGCTACAGAGGCTAGCAGCGCTGGAAATGGCACAGGCCCAAGCACAGTTGCTGCGGATTGCAGCTGTACGGAAAGCCTTGCTAGCAAAGCTGGCTCTGCAGTCTCCTTCCCTTGAACAGGTAAAACGCTTGGCGGCATTGGAACGCTATGAATGTCGAGCCCAGAGGCAACGCCGTCGAGCGATAGGCCGGCTTCGCGGCACTGAACCGATAGATGATGGAGTTGAGGGAGCAAGCGCAAAATTTGGCAAAACGAACCCAATTTGAGCGAGCCTGCGGCGCTGGGCTAAAGGGTAAGTTGCCTAATCAAGCGTTGTTTACGCGCTGGAATGAAGGGTTCGGAAGGTCTGGAGATCGCTAATTATGACCGACGACACGCACACGATCCGCAGCGGCCGACTCTCCGCGACCATCAAGGCGCAAGGCGCCGAATTGTGCTCGCTCAGGCACGAGAGCGGCTACGCGGCCGGGCAGGCGCTATCGTTCGAACGTCCTCGTGGGCGGATAGCATGCGAGGATGCATGACACCATCATGTTTCCTACACATTTCGATGCGCTTACATGGATGCGCTCGGTTTGATGATTGTCGTGATCGTCCAAACCTTGTCTCTCATGTCCTGGTCTGACATTGCTTCGCGGAATGAACGAGATGACAACTTTGCGGCCAGTGATCGTTACCGGTGCTGCCGGTTTTATCGGAATGCACGTTTGTGAACGGCTGTTGGCACGTGGCGAACAGGTCGTTGGCATCGATGCCCTCACGCCATATTACGATCCGGCGCTGAAGCGTGCGCGCCTCGCAACGCTCGAGCACCGTCCGGGGTTCAAATTCTACGAGATTGATCTTGCAGACTTCGCCGCGGTGACGCGTGTGTTCGACGAGGTCTCGCCCGATCGCATGGTGCACCTTGCGGCGCAGCCCGGCGTGCGCGCGTCGATCGACGATCCCATCACCAGCATCCGCGCCAATTGTGATGGCTTTGTCACCGTGCTCGAAGCCGGCCGGCGCCACGGTCTGGCGCATCTCGTCTACGCCTCGTCGAGCTCCGTGTACGGCGCCAACCGCACCTTGCCGTATTCGACCGAGCATTCGGTCAACCATCCGGTCAGCCTCTATGCCGCGAGCAAGAAAGCCAACGAATTGATGGCGCACACGTTCGCGCATGTTCACAAGCTACCGGTGACCGGTCTTCGCTTCTTCACTGTCTATGGTCCATGGGGCCGGCCCGACATGGCCGCTTATCTCTTTACGCGCGCGATTTTCGCGAATGAGCCGATCAAGATTTTCAATAACGGCGATATGTGGCGCGATTTCACCTATGTCGACGACATCGTCGAGGGTGTGATCCGCACCCTCGATCGGCCTGCGACGCCGAATCCCGCGTGGAACGCCGAGCAGCCGGAAAACTCGACGAGCTATGCGCCCTATCGCGTCTACAACATCGGCAACAACAGGTCAGTCAAACTGATCGAGTTTGTCGAAACGCTTGAGAAGATCATCGGCAAGCCGGCGATCCGCCAGCTCTTGCCGATGCAGGCCGGAGACGTCCTGGAGACGCGCGCCGACATTTCCGCCCTCCAGCGCGACGTCGGTTTCGCGCCATCGACCCCGCTCGCGGACGGTCTCGGCCGCTTCGTCGAATGGTATCGAAAGTACCACGGCGTGTGATGCCGCGACCGGCGACACATGCGTGTTGCCCGGGAAGGCCGGTTCTTACACTGGTTCTTGCGCTGGTTCGTGCGCTTTTGGCCGCCGGTGACCTTGTCAGCTGGCGCGAACGGTGGTTATCCCGTCTTCTGAACCACTTTCACGGGAACCAGGCGCAGGCCCATGGCTGAGCGGATCGCTCTCATCACCGGCATTACGGGCCAGGACGGCGCCTATCTCGCCGAATATCTGTTGTCGCTCGGCTATGTCGTGCACGGCATCAAGCGGCGCTCGTCCTCGTTCAACACCGCGCGGGTCGATCATCTCTACCAGGACCCGCATGTCGGCAACGTGCCGTTCCTGATGCATTACGGCGACATGACGGACTCGACCAATCTGATCCGGCTGGTGCAGCAGATCCGGCCGACCGAGATCTACAATCTCGCAGCCCAGAGCCACGTCGCCGTCTCCTTCGAAAGCCCGGAATACACCGCCAATGCCGACGGCATCGGCGTCCTGCGCCTGCTGGAAGCGGTCCGCATCCTCGGCATGGAGAAGGAGACGCGGTTCTACCAGGCCTCGACCTCCGAGCTCTATGGGCTCGTGCAGGAGATCCCGCAGAAGGAGACCACGCCGTTCTATCCGCGCTCGCCTTACGGCGTCGCAAAGCTCTACGGCTACTGGATCACGGTGAACTACCGCGAAGCCTACGGCATGTTCGCGAGCAACGGCATCCTGTTCAACCATGAGAGCCCGATCCGCGGCGAGACCTTCGTCACCCGCAAGATCACGCGCGGCGTCGCCCGCATCGAGGTCGGGCTGGAGGAGACGCTCTATCTCGGCAATCTCTCCGCCAGGCGCGACTGGGGTCATGCGCGCGACTATGTCGAGGGCATGCACAAGATCCTGCAGGCCGACAAGCCCGACGACTTCGTGCTCGCCACCGGCGAGATGCACTCGGTGCGTGAGATGGTCGAGTTGTCGTTCGCGCAAGTCGGCCGCCGCATCGCATGGCGCGGCAAGGGCGTCGACGAGACCGGCGTCGATGAGACGAGCGGCAAGACCGTGGTGAAGATCGATCCGACCTATTTCCGTCCGACTGAAGTCGATCTCCTCGTCGGCGACGCCAGCAAGGCGCGCGAGGTGCTTGGCTGGAAGCCGAAGCGGAGCTTCGCAGAGCTCGTCGCGGAGATGATGGCGAGCGATCTGGCGGAGGCAAAGCGGGACGCGGGCCATGGCAAACGCACCGTTTGAGCTGACAGGCAAAAGCGTCTACGTCGCCGGCCATCGCGGCATGGTCGGCAGCGCGATTGCGCGCCGGCTCGAACGGGAAGACGTCAAGCTCGTCACCGTGGACCGGCGCGAGGTCGATCTCTGCAACCAGGCCGCGGTGTTCGACTGGTTCGCGCGCGTGCGGCCGCAGGTGATCTTCCTCGCCGCGGCAAAGGTCGGCGGCATCGTCGCCAATAACACGCTGCGCGCCGAGTTCATCTACGACAACATCGCAATCGCGGCCAATGTGATCCAGGCCGCGCATCAGAACGGCGCCGAGAAGCTGATGTTTCTGGGCTCGTCCTGCATCTACCCGAAGCTGGCACCACAGCCGCTGCGCGAACATTCCGTGCTGACCGGCCCGCTGGAGCCGACCAACGAGCCCTATGCAATTGCAAAAATCGCCGGCATCAAGATGGCGGAGGCCTATCGCAGCCAGTATGGGTGCGACTTCATCAGCGTGATGCCGACCAATCTCTACGGCCCCGGCGACAATTATCATCCCGAAATGAGCCACGTGGTCGCGGCCCTGATCCGCCGCTTCCACGAGGCGAAGGTTTCGGGCGCGAAGCGTGTCATTGTGTGGGGCACCGGCACGCCGCGGCGCGAGTTCCTTTATGTCGACGACATGGCGGATGCCTGCGTGCACCTGATGAAGACCTATTCGAGCGCCGAGCTGGTCAACATCGGCACCGGCGAGGACATCACCATCGCCGAGTTCGCGCGCGTGGTGGCCGAAATCGTCGGCTACAGCGGCGAGATCGGTTTCGACAGCTCGCGGCCCGATGGCACGCCACGCAAGCTGCTCGACGTCAGCCGCCTCGCCAGGCTCGGCTGGCGCGCGACGACATCGCTTCACGATGGCTTGAAGTGTGCCTACGCGGCGTATCTGTCGCATACGTAGAATGCAGCAAATGCATGTCGCGGGTTTCAGGAATTGTCCGCAACGCCTGTCACGCGCGGCGGCTAAGGTTTATTCGGTTCGAGAAGCAACCTGCCCTAATGTTGGGCGTGCGGCCGGATAGAGAAATGTCTAGGGTGTTCAGTGGAACATCCGTCTTCAACGGAAAGAGTTTTTCATGCGAATCGCGATGATCGGAACGGGCTATGTGGGACTGGTGTCCGGAGCCTGCTTTGCGGATTTCGGTCACGACGTCACCTGCGTCGACAAGGACGAGAAGAAGATCGCTGCACTTCATCGCGGCGAGATCCCGATCTACGAGCCCGGGCTCGACGAACTCGTTGCGACCAACGTCAAGGCCAAGCGGCTTGAGTTCACCACCGACCTGTCGAAGCCGGTCGCGGATGCCGATGCCGTGTTCATCGCGGTCGGCACGCCGTCGCGCCGCGGCGACGGCCACGCCGATCTGTCCTACGTCTACGCCGCGGCGCGCGAGATCGCGCAGTCGCTGTCCGGCTTCACCGTCGTCGTGACCAAGTCGACCGTTCCGGTCGGCACCGGCGACGAGGTCGAGCGCATCATCCGCGAGACCAACCCCAAGGCCGAAATCGTCGTCGCCTCGAACCCCGAATTCCTGCGCGAGGGCGCTGCGATCCGCGACTTCAAGTTCCCCGATCGCGTCGTCGTCGGCACCTCCGACGAGCGCGGCCGCAAGGTGATGGGCGACATCTATCGGCCGCTGTCGCTGAACCAGGCGCCGCTGATGTTCACGGAGCGCCGCACCGCCGAGATGATCAAATACGCCGCCAACGCCTTCCTCGCGACCAAGATCACCTTCATCAACGAGATCGCGGATCTGTCGGAGAAAGTCGGCGCCAACGTGCAGGAGGTCGCGCGCGGCATTGGCCTGGACAACCGCATCGGCACCAAATTCCTGCACGCTGGTCCCGGCTTCGGCGGCTCGTGCTTTCCGAAGGACACCAAGGCGCTGATCAAGATCGCGCAGGACTACGACGTGAGCTTGCGCATCGTCGAATCCGTGCTGGCGGTCAACGAGAACCGCAAGCGGGCGATGGCCCGCAAGGTCAGCCAGGCGCTCGGCGGCTCGCTGCGCGGCAAGACCATCGCCGTGCTCGGTCTCACCTTCAAGCCCGACACCGACGACATGCGCGATGCGCCGTCGATCCCGCTGGTCACCGGCCTGCTCGACATGGGCGCGAAGGTGAAGGCGTTCGATCCCGTCGGCATGGAGCAGGCCAAGGGCGAGCTTCCCAACATCACCTATTGCGAGGATGCCTATTCCTGCGCGGAAGGCGCCGATGCGATCGTCATCGTCACCGAATGGGTGCAGTTCCGCGCGCTCGACCTCGACCGGCTGAAGGCGACCATGGCGCAGCCCGTCGTCGTCGACCTCCGCAACATCTACCGCCCCGAGGACATGGCTGCGGCCGGCTTCGTCTATGAGAGCATTGGACGGTCGTCCCAAGCTTGACAGGCAAGCCCGACAGCTAAGCCTGGCGCGGCAATGCGGAGCTGAGCTTCGCTCGCCCCATCCCGGGGCGGGCGAAATCTTCTCCAATGCGGTATGGTCTGCTCGCACGAGGCGGCGGCACTTCGCCCGTTAGCCTCGATTTACGCGATGAGGACGGTCATGACCGATGACACGCACACGATCCGCAGCGGCGGGCTTACCGCGACCATCAAGGCGCAAGGCGCCGAGATGTGTTCGCTGACGAGCGATGCCGGCATCGAATTCGTCTGGCAGGCGGAGCCGGCCTGGCCGCGCCATGCGCCGCTGCTGTTTCCGATCGTCGGGCGTCTCGCCAACGACGAATTGCGGCACCGGGGCAGGACCTACCGGATGACCCAGCACGGCTTCGCGCGTGACAGCCGCTTTGCGTGGGCGGAACGCGGCGAAAGTCGCTGTGTCCTGGTGCTCGAAGACAGCGAGACGACGCGCGCGCTCTACCCCTTCGCGTTCCGCCTGGTTGTGACCTACACGCTCGACGAGGCCGGACTCGACTTGGCGCTGAAGATCGTCAACACCGGCGAGGAGACGCTGCCGGCGTCGGTCGGCGGCCATCCCGCCTTCAACTGGCCGCTTCAGGCTGGATTGCCGAAGGAGAGCTACGCGCTGACCTTTGACAACGAGGAGTCATCTCCGGTTCGCCGTATCGACGGCGGGCTGCTGCTTGCGGCAACGGATCCGAGCCCCGTCCGAGGCGCTGTGCTTCCTCTGTCGGAATCCCTATTCACCATCGACGCCGTGATCTTCGATCGCATCAACAGCCATGCGGTCCGCTATGCGGCCGGGCCGGACGCCGGACCGTGGCTCAAAATGTCATGGCGCGGTTTTCGCGAGCTGGGCGTCTGGTCGAAACCGACAGGCGCGCCGTTCCTCTGCATCGAGCCCTGGCGCGGCTATGCCAGTCCCGCCGGCTTCGATGGCGAGTTCAGCGACAAGCCGGGCCTGATGCACATCGCAGCCGGCGCAGAAGAGCTTTTGTCATTCCGGATCGAGGTCGGATCGTCCTGAGGCCGGACGGCCTTCGCGCATCTATAGTTCTCAGACCTCGATCCGCGTGAGGTCCTCGCCGAGCACGACAGGACCCGAGTAGTCCCGCCTGACGTCCGCGAGCAGCGCGCTCAGCATGGAATCGTTGGTGCGCGGCCGGTGATGGGTCAGCGCGAGCTTCTTGACGCCGGCCTTGGCCGCGACCTTGCCGACCGTATCGCCGCAGGCGATCGTGAATTTCGCAAGCCGTCGCAAGTGCTCGTTGTTGATCTCCGGCGTTGCGAGAAAGCAGCACTGGACCAGCAGGTCAGCTCCCTCTGCCAGCCGCTCGAGACCAGGGCAGGGCACCGTGTCGCCGGAAATCGCAATGACCTTGCCCTCAGCCTCGAAGCGGTAGCCGAGACACATCCAGCGTGCGAGGAAGGCCGGCGGCAGGTCGAGACCGTCGCCATGCGAGACGAGCTCGGCGCTGATCTTCCAGCGCCCGGTGTCGAGAACGGGGCCCGGTATAATGTCCGTCGCCACGACCGGTTTCCAGCCGCCGAAGCTCGGCTCGCCCTGATCGCGCCAAGTGATGTCCTTGTCGTAGACCTGCGTGACCAGCGTATTGACGAGCCGTTCGGTATCCGGCGGTCCATAGATGCGCAGATCGTCCTTGCGCCCATGCAACCATGAATTGAGCATCACGTCGTAGAGGTCGCCGATGTGGTCGAAATGGTGATGGGTGAGAAAGACCGTGTTGATGGAGCCAAGCGGCACGCCGGCCTTGCTGAGCTGCAGCATGACGCCGCGGCCTGCGTCGATCAGGATATTTTCTTCGCCGAGCCTGATCAGCGTGGTCGTCGCCATGCGGCGCGGGTCCGGGCGGGGGCCGCCGGTGCCGAGCAGTATGACTTCCATGGCGCCTACTCCTGGTGCGGACTTTTCGGGCCGCACAGTAGATTTGAAGCTGTTGGCGGGGCAAGCCGCCGTGCGGCCACCGAGGCGCGGGACGCTGTCCCGCACACAACTTCCGCTTGTACTGCATGGCGCCGCACATAATGCGCGGGATGAGAATTGTGGGCCAATTCATACTTAATGCGTCAAGAACGTGACCAATATTGTTTGGGCGTCACAACACGCCTAGTATTTCCGGCAGGCAATTTCGGGGGGGCTCGAATAGGTCGTGAATGTTCGTTCACAGGACATCGCATTGCGCGACGACTTGAATTTTCAGGTCGGGCCGCAGGCACACGGGACATCCAAGGTCGTGGCTGATTCCGCACTTCAGGAATTGCGTGCCGCTGGCCGCGAGCGGCTGATCGTCGTCGAAGACGATCCGGTGACGCGGACGATGCTGGTCGGTTATTTCAGCGAGAACAATTTCGACGTGGTCGGCGCCGGCTCCTGCGCGGAATGCCGCCAGGCGCTGCGGGCGCGGACCGATCTCGTCTTCCTCGACGTGCAGTTGCCTGATGGCGACGGCTTCGATCTCGCCAAGGAGATCCAGGCGACCAGCAACGCGGGCATCATCTTCGTGACGCGCCGCGACACCGACGTCGATCGCATCCTCGGCCTCGAGATCGCGGGCGACCATTACGTCACCAAGCCGATCAATTTGCGCGACCTGCTCGCGCGCGCGCGCAGCGTGCTGCGGCGGCGCTCGATCGACCGCAAGGCGGCGCGCAACCACAATTCGATCGCCTTCGGCGACTGGATCATCGACCTGACGCGGCGCGAGCTGCTCGGCAGCGACGGCAAGCCGGTGGCACTCACGCGCGCCGAATTCGACCTGCTCGCGGCCCTCGTCGGTGCCGACGGCAGGCCGCTCAGCCGCGACTATCTGATCGAGGTCGTCAGCAACCGCCAGGCCGAGGTCGACATCCGCACCGTCGATGCCTTGGTGGCGAGGCTGCGACGCAAGCTCGTCGGCAGCGGCACGCCTGTCATCACCACCGTCACCGGTGTCGGCTACAAGCTCGCGCTCAGCGAGCGGCTCTAGCTTCATCGAAAGATCTGATCGCCCTCGCGCCTATCGCGCGCGGGCGCTCTGGTCCGTCAATGTCCTTTGCGCAGCGCCGGCCAATTTGTCGTCGATCGCATAGAGCGTGCAGGCGGGCGACCATTTCATGCAGGCGCCGAGCGAATCGCGCTGGGCGTCGTCGGCCGTCGCGCGCCCCGAACGCCAGCCGTAACCGCCGTTCGGCGACACCGCAAAGGCCTTGTGCGGCATCGTGCTGGCGAGATAGCGCGCGAACTCGCCCCTCGCGGCCTCATTGAGCTGGCTCGGTGGCGGCAGCGGATCGGGCGGGTTCAGGATATCATGGCCGAGGGAGCGCTCGCGCAGGAAGGCGTCGAGATACGGCGTCCATTGCGGGCGGCCCACCACCGAATAGAGATAGTGGCCGTCGTCGCCGTAAGGCGGCGCTGCGACGAATTTGGCATTGCCGCCACTGGTGCGAAATCCGTCATGGAGGCGGCGCGCGAGATCGGGACCGAAGTACGAATCGTTGGTGGCATAGACCCACAGCATCGGCACGCGCGAAGTCTTGCCGAAGGTGGCGAAGGCCTGTACCAGCCCATCGGGATTGCAGACGTCATCGTCGTCGCGCGAGCCGCGACCGCCGGCAAAGCTGACCGCGGCGACGAGACCCGCCGGCGCCTGCGCGGTCAGCGCGACCGTGGCGAGCCCGCCGGATGAATGGCCGGCCGCGATCATGCCTGATGTCGTGACGTCGGGCCTTCGTGCCATCGTATCGATCGCCGCGTGCAAATCCGCGACTGCAACGGCCGCCGCGGGCAGATAAGCGGCATTGGCGCAACCGCCGACGCGGTCGACGCGCTCGCCTGGCGAGGTGCCATAGCCGCGTCGCATCACGATCAGCGCGGCAAAGCCGCGCCGGGCGTATTCGAGCGCGATACCGTAATATTTGTGCGCGGACATCGCCGCGCGGTCGTCAAATTTGCGCGGCGAGCCGTGGCTGAGCAGCGCGAGCGGATAGCGCCTGGTTCCCGCCGGGCGCACCAGGAACGCCTCCAGCCCTTGCGGCCCGGCCTCCGCCATCGGGATGCGCAGATCCTCGGTGTAGAACTCCGCGGCGCGCGCCGGCGCGCCGGCCATAACGAGACCTGCGATCAGCAGAAGCAGCTTGCGCGAAACAGCCATGGGATGATTCGAAAGACCCCGATCGCGCCGACCATAGCATGACCGCCTGACTTGATGTCGTGAACGCTCCTCGCCGCCCAAGGAACGCCGTCCCCATCGCCCGTCTTGAGGTTTGGCGGACGCCCGGCCGATGCTATGATGCTCTGCAATCTCTGCGACAGAACGAGGATATTTCAGTGGCTGATGTTCATCCCGCGGCGGGCAAGCAGGCCTCGCCGGACGCGCTCACCAACATTCCGCGGCTGGTGACCGCCTATTTCGCTGGCAAGCCCGACGTCGCCGATCCCGCGCAGAGGGTGGCGTTCGGCACCTCCGGCCATCGCGGCACCTCGTTCAAGAGCAGCTTCAACGAGGGCCATATCCTCGCGACGACGCAGGCAATTTGTGATTACCGACGAGAAAAGGGGCTGACCGGTCCGCTCTTCATCGGCATCGACACCCATGCGCTGGCCGAGCCGGCGCTGGTCAGCGCCGTCGAGGTGTTCGCGGCCAACGGCGTCGACATCATGATCGACAAGGACGGCGGCTATACGCCGACGCCGGTGATCTCGCATGCGATCCTGACCTACAACAAGGGCCGCACATCAGGCCTCGCCGACGGCATCGTCGTCACGCCGTCACATAATCCGCCGGAGGACGGCGGTTACAAATACAATCCGCCGCATGGCGGGCCGGCCGACACCGACGCGACCTCCGTGGTCGAGAAGCGCGCCAATGCCTATCTCGCCGATGGCCTCAAGGGCGTGAAGCGCATCGACTACGCCAGGGCGCGCAAATCTGCGAACGTCCACGCCTACGACTTCATTACGCCCTACGTCGCCGATCTCGGCAATGTCGTCGATCTCGACCTCGTCAAATCCGCCGGAATCAATATCGGCATCGATCCGCTCGGCGGCGCCGCCGTACACTACTGGCATCCGATCATCGAGCGCTACGGCCTGAAGGCGACGGTCGTGAACGAGGCGATCGACCCGACCTTCCGCTTCATGACGGTGGACTGGGACGGCAAGATCCGCATGGACTGCTCCTCGCCTTACGCGATGGCGAGCCTGATCGCGATGCGCGACCGTTTCGACGTCGCTTTCGCCAACGACACCGACGCCGATCGCCACGGTATCGTGACGCGCACCGGCGGCCTGATGAACCCGAACCATTATCTCGCGACCGCGATCGCCTATCTGTTCGCGCACCGCCCGAACTGGGGCAAGGATGCCGCGATCGGCAAGACTGTGGTGTCGAGCTCGATCATCGACCGCGTCGCCAAGAAGCTCGGCCGCAAGCTGGTCGAGACGCCGGTCGGCTTCAAATGGTTCGTCGATGGGCTCGTGAGCGGCGGCTTCGGCTTCGGCGGCGAGGAGAGTGCAGGGGCCTCGTTCCTGCGCCGTGACGGCACGGTCTGGACCACCGACAAGGACGGCATCATCCTCGGCCTGCTCGCCGCCGAGATCATGGCGAAGACCGGCCGCGATCCGAGCCAGCTCTTCAACGACCTCACCGCCGAACTCGGCGTGCCCCATTATGCGCGCATCGACGTCGCCGCGACCACGCCGCAGAAGAACATCCTGAAGTCCGTCACGCCGGAGCAGCTCGGCCTGAAGGATCTCGCCGGCGACCCGGTCCGCGCCACGCTCAGCAAGGCGCCCGGCAACGGCCAGCCCTTCGGCGGCATCAAGGTCGAGACCGATTTCGGCTGGTTCGCCGCCAGGCCGTCGGGCACCGAGGACGTCTACAAGATCTACGCGGAGAGTTTTAGGAGCACCGAGCACCTGAAGCGGATTCAGCAGGAGGCTCAGGCAGGGTTGGCGAAGGTGTTCGGGGCGTAGTCGTCGAGCCAAAGCACCGCTCCCGCCGTCCCTCCAGGGGAGGGACTCGCCGCATCAACAGGTGTCATCACCCGCGAAAGCGGGTGATCCAGTACGCCGTGGCGTCAGTTAAGTGAACCAATGATCGCCGCGGCGTACTGGATTCCCCGCCTTCGCGGGGAATGGCAGCGGAGCAAGCATGTATACACGATCCAGCATTAAGGTATTATAATACGCAACATCTGGCCTTGAACGATTCCATCCCTCAGCTATTGTATACATAACGTATTCAGCAAGCCTTGGGAGTGAGACCGGTGACAAAGCCCTTCCCCATGAACGCCTGGTACGCCGCCGCCTGGGATGCCGACGTCAAGCCGGCGCTGCTGCCGCGGACGATCTGCGGCAAGCATGTCGTGATGTATCGCAAGGCTGATGGCTCGGTGGCCGCGTTGGAGGATGCCTGCTGGCACCGCCTGGTGCCGCTGTCCAAGGGCCGGCTCGAAGGCGACACCGTCGTCTGCGGCTATCACGGCCTGAAGTACAATGCGCAAGGGCGCTGCACCTTCATGCCCTCGCAGGAGACCATCAACCCGTCGGCATGCGTCCGCGCCTATCCCGTGGTCGAGCGTCACCGCTACATCTGGCTCTGGATGGGCGATCCCGCGCTCGCCGATCCCGCGCTGGTACCCGACATGCACTGGAACTACGATCCGGCCTGGGCCGGCGACGGCAAGACCATCCACGTCAATTGCGACTACCGCCTCGTGCTCGACAATCTCATGGATCTCACCCACGAGACGTTCGTGCACGGCTCGTCCATCGGCAACGAGGCGGTTGCAGAGGCGCCGTTCGACGTCACCCATGGCGAGAAGACGGTGACGGTGACGCGCTGGATGCGCGGCATCGAGGCGCCGCCGTTCTGGGCCAAGCAGCTCGGCAAATCCGGCCTCGTCGACCGCTGGCAGATCATCCGTTTCGAGGCTCCCTGCACCATCGCGATCGACGTCGGTGTCGCTCCGACCGGCACCGGTGCGCCCGAAGGCGACCGCTCGCAGGGCGTCAACGGCTTCGTGCTCAACACCGTCACGCCGGAGACGGAGAAGACCTGCCATTATTTCTGGGCCTTCGTGCGCAACTATCAGATCGGCGAGCAGCGCATCACCACCGAGATCCGCGAGGGCGTCACCGGCATCTTCCACGAGGACGAGCTGATCCTCGAAGCGCAGCAGCGCGCGATGGACGAGAACCCCGATCGCATCTTCTACAACCTCAACATCGACGCCGGCGCGATGTGGACGCGCAAGCTGATCGACAAGATGGTGGCGAAGGAAAACCCGCCGCAGCACCTCCAGGCCGCGGAGTAGCGATATGGCCGAGCGCGAGGTCGACCGCTCCGTCTCGCAGACCGTGAAGGCGCAGCTCGCGCTGCGTGACCAGCTCCTGTCGGGCTCGTTGCGCCCGGGCGAGCGCATCTCCGAGCTCCAGGCGGTGGAGACGACCGGCGCCTCGCGCACCCCGGTGCGCATGGCGCTGGTGCGGCTGGAGGAGGAGGGCCTCTTGGAGGCGATCCCGTCCGGCGGCTTCATGGTGAAGGCATTTTCGGAGCGCGACATCTCCGATTCGATCGAGCTGCGTGGCACGCTGGAAGGCCTCGCCGCGCGCTTTGCCGCCGAGCGCGGCGTTTCCGCGCGCGAGCTCGAGCCGCTGAAGGAGTGCCTTGCCGCGATCGACGAGTTGCTGCGCCAGGTCCCGATCTCGGTCGACGCCTTCTCGTCCTATGTCACGCTGAACGCGCGCTTCCACGCGCTGCTCACGGAATTGTCGCGCAGTCCGCCTTTGATCCGCCAGATCGACCGCGCCTCGGCGCTGCCTTTCGCGTCCCCGAGCGGTTTTGTGATGGCGCAGTCGGCCTTGCCTGAGGCGCAGCAGATCCTGATCATAGGGCAGGAGCATCATCGCGTCGTGATCGACGCCATCGAGAACCGCGAAGGCGCCCGCGCCGAAGCGATCATGCGCGAGCATGCGCGGCTCGCGGTCCGCAATTTGCGGCTTGCGCTGCGCAACCGGACCCATCTCGACCTCCTGCCGGCGCTCGCGCTGATCAAGTCCGCAACCGATTGAGGGGAGTGCCATGCGCTTCATCGAAACCTGGATTCCGGCCACGCTCGTCTCGACGCGCGATCTTGCGCCGGGCATCCGCGAATTCCTGATCCGGCCGGACCAGTTCGACGGCGCCGCCTATCCGGTCGGCAGCCACATCAATGTCAGCGTGACCATCGACGGGCAGCCCGAGACGCGGTCCTATTCGCTGGTCGGCGAAGCCTCGTCACGCGGCTTGAAGATCGCGGTGCGCCGCGCCGAGGATTCGCGCGGCGGCTCGCGTTACATGTGGCAGCTCGCACCGGGCGCGCGGCTCGACATCACCCAGCCCGCCTCGCTGCTCGCAGTTGATTGGGCGCGCCAACATTATTGCCTGATCGCCGGCGGCATCGGCATTACCCCCATCCTCGGCGCCGCGCAGGCGTTGGCCCGGCGCGGCGCTGACGTCACGCTGCATTATGCCGTGCGCTCGCGTGGAGAAGCCGCTTACCTCGACGATCTCGCTTCCATGCTCGGTGAGCGCCTCGTCGTTCATGCTGGCGACGAAGGCCAGCGGCTCGATCTTGATGCGCTGTTTGCCGCGCTGCCCAAAGATGCGCTCACGCTGTTCTGCGGCCCGATGCGGATGCTGGATGCCGCGCGCCACGCCTGGATCGGCGCCGGCCATCCGCTTCCCGATCTCCGTTACGAGACCTTCGGCTCCAGCGGCACGCTGCCGACCGAGACGTTTCGCGTGCGCCTGAAGGGCTCCAATGTCGAGCTCGAGATCCCGCGCGAGCGCTCGATGCTTGACGTGCTCAATGCCAGCGGCCATGACGTGATGTACGATTGCAAGCGCGGCGAATGCGGCCTGTGCGCCATCGACGTCGTCGAGGTCGATGGCGAGATCGACCATCGCGACGTCTTCTTCAGCGACCATCAGAAGCAAAGCAACCAGAAGATCTGCGCCTGCGTCTCCCGCGCCCGCGGCACCATCACCGTGGATACGCTGCTGCGCGCGGATGCGGTCTGACCAAACGAGGCGTGTCCTAGCCTACCTAAGTATGTCACTTCATACCTGCGCGCGATGGCGGCGACCAAGGGCTTGGTGTTACCAATAAATCCAGAGTGAAAAAGCGACGGAACCGGCCCTCCGAGCCGGCAGTTGCGGGATAGGGCCGGCGGCGTAGCGCCCACCGGCCTTTTTTCCGATCTAGCGGCGCTTTGCCGCTCAACTGATGCTTACTGCCACGGTTGGTGCAGAGAGTACGCCATGAGAAACATCGCCGATCTCGTAATGCGGTTCTGGCAGGGAAGCCAGCCCGCGTCCAATACTCAGGTTGCGGTTATGGCTGAAAACCGAGATCGATCCAGCATGGCTGATTTTGTCCGGATCCTGCAGGCCTACGATCAAACCCAGTAGGGCAGGAGTTAGGGGCGACCGCGCAATCAGGGTCATAAGCGGTCGATGACGACCAAGCGGGGCGGCTCCCGCTTTACCCTTGGAAGCCGTGTTTATGAGTACAGGCCCTACGCCGCGTGGATCGCCCGGAGCTTCTTCCGGTCCAGCAGCGCCAGAACCTGCTCGGCCGGCACCGGCCGGCTGACGAGATAGCCCTGCACTTCGTCGCAACTGATCTGGCGCAGATATTCGAGCTCGTCGGCAGTCTCGACGCCTTCGGCGACCACGCCGATGCGCAGGTCCCGTGCCAGCGAGATCACCGATTTCACGATCGCGGCGCAGTCCGGCTGCACCAGCATGTCGCGGATGAAGGACTGGTCGATCTTGATGCGGCTGAACGGCAGCTTGCGCAGATAAGTCAGCGACGAGAAGCCCGTCCCGAAATCGTCGAGCGCCACGGTGACGCCGAGTTGCAGCAGCGCATTGAGGACCGACGCGGCCGAGCCGTATTTCGACAGCAGCATCGATTCCGTGATCTCGATCTCGAGCCGGTGTGGGGCGATCTTCGCGTCCGCAAGCGCCTGCACGATGATCTGAAGGATGCCGTTGTTGTGAAACTGCGCGGCGGAGAAATTCACGGCGACGCGGATTTCCTCCGGCCAGTCCGCCAGCGTCGCGCAGGCGCGCCGGATCACCCATTCGCCGATCTCGTGGATCAGCCCGGTCTCCTCGGCGATCGGAATGAATTCGCTTGGCGGCACCAATCCGCGCTGCGGGTGCTGCCAGCGCAAAAGCGCCTCGAAGCCGGTGATCCGGTTGTCGCCGGGATCGAGGAATGGCTGGAACACCAGAAACAGCTCGTTGCGCGCGATGGCACCGGCCAGGTCCGATTGCAGCGCCTTGCGATCGCGGGACGAGCGGTCGTCGGCTTCCTCGAAGAAGCAGACCGTGCCCGGCCCGGCCTTCTTGGCGCGGTAGAGCGCGGCGTCGGCATTCTTCATGACGTCGAGCGGCGTGGTGCCGTCCCGCGGCGCCAGCACGATGCCGACGCTTGTTGCGCCGACGATCTGTCGGCCCTCGATCGGGAACGGTTCGGCAAAAGCCGCGACGAAGCGCTCGGCGATCTCCAGCGCATCCTCCGGCCGTGCCAGATTGGCCATGACCAGCGCGAACTCGTCGCCGCCGATGCGCGCGACGTGCTCGGCCGCGCGGGTGCAGCGTTGCAGCCGGCCTGCGATCTGGACCAGGAGTTCGTCCCCGGCCGGGTGGCCGAACTTGTCATTGACCTCCTTGAAGCGATCGAGGTCGAGCAGAAGCACCGCGAATTCCTCGCCGGACAGGGCCAGTCGCTTCAGCGCGGCATCGAGCGTCTCGTTGAAGGCGAAGCGGTTGGGCAGGTGGGTCAGCGGGTCCTGCCGGACCGTGCGCTCCGCCTCGATCTGCCGCATCACGCGCCGTGCGAACACGAACGAATTGACGAATACGCCGCGCAACAACACACTTCCGTAGACGACGACGAGAAAGGCGATCAGCAGAAAGGCGAGATCGCCGTTCCTGCCGAGGCAGATGGCGATCCCGACGAAGATGGGCGCCGTGAAGGCGATCGCTGCGATCGGGATCGTGGCGAAGGCGAGCGCGCCGCCGGCCAGCATTCCCGAGCAGAGGCAGGTGATGACGAGCTGGCCGCCGGTCGAAGCGTCTCCGAAGAAGGCGACCGGGACGATGCCCCAGGCGGCGCCGAGCAGAAAGGCATTCCGCACCAGCCGATGCATGGCGCGGCGCGAGACGAATTGCGGCTTGGTGATGCGGCGCGCGGCGTGGGATTGCAGGCCGAACGCGATCGCGGCGCCGGCTACAGTGACCGCCCAGATCAGGGCGAACATCCGGTCGGGTGACTGCCACAGCGCGATGGCGAGCACGGCGGCGTTGCAGGCATTGGCGAGCATGATGCCGACGGAATAGCCGAGCACCAGCGACATCTGTTCGGCGCGGATATGGCCGGCCACCGCTTCGTCGGTTGCTGGACCGCCAAAGGCCGACAGATCGCCGGCGAACAGCCGCGCGAAATAGGAGGTCAGTTGGGTCCGCATTCCAGTGCCTGCAGCAGCATCGGCCGTTCGTCCGGCTCGGACCTGAGAATTCGCTGCAAACCTTTGACGAACTATGAATTATCCCCATTGGCACGGCGCGCCGCGGCCACTTCTGCGTGTCCAAGCCGCGATATCGATAACAAATCGATACAAACGCGCAGCGCCGGCGTTACCGCGGTCGCGGAACTCGGGGCGCTGAGGCTTTCACAGGGTCCTGGCCGGGCTTAGCTGGCGTCGCAGCGCAGATTTCATGGGCACCAAAGTCCGCCTATCAGCTGTGATGATCAGGGCGCCGCTAGACCTCGTCGGAAACTGGGATCTCCGGGGGCGCCATCTCACAGCTTGTTTCGGTTCTTGCTCGCTCCCTTCAATTTTGGAGCGTCCGGCGTCGATTTCGCCCAATCTGCCATTTGCATGCAGGTAAGCAGGTCGACATAGCTGTCACTGCCGCCAGCCGTCGCTTCGCCTTCGCATCGGTTTCGAAGGCTGTCGGAATTCGTGAGCCATACGGAATGAAGTTGTTGCAGCGCGGAATTTTCGTCGCGCATGCAATCGTCGTAGGACTGCGCCAGATCCAGGCCCATCGCCTTATCAGTGGCTACGGTTGCCTTGCAGGTCGCCTCGACATTGAGTTGAGGGACGCGTTCGCTGACTGGAATTGTTGTTTGGCCGCCTATCATCGCCAAGGTCAGTAATACAATCTTCATGCAGAACTCCCCGGTTGAGATCTCACTGAAGCAATTTCATCAGGCGACAACCGAGCGGGCATCGTATTGATCTGAATCAAGGGGAACGAAGGAGATTGTCTCTCCATATTGCGCGAGTAAACACACTGACCAGCGATCCGGACAGCAGGCTTTATCGCAAGGCAGCCGGACGGGAGGCCAAGCTTTGCTATATGGGCCACGCCACCATGGAGAATCGGCATGGGCTGGCGGTGGGCGGCAGGGTCACGCATGCCAATGGCACCGCCGAACGCCGGGCTTCGGAGACCATGCTGAAGGCAAGACGCAAAGCCGCGGGCCGCCGCATCACGGCCGGTGAGGACAAGGCGTACGATACCGCCGATCATGTCGCCAATCTTCGCGCCATCGGCGTGACGCCGCATGTGACACAGAACCGGGCCGTCACCAAGACCGGCAAGACCCGCAACAGCGCGATCGACGAACGAACCACGCGGCATCAGGGTTATGGCATGTCGCAATCACGCCGAGCCATGGTCGAGTGCATCTTCGGCTGGGGCAAGCAGCACGGGACAATGCGCAAGACCAAACATCGCGGCATCGCTCGGGTCGCCGCCGACTTCCTGCTCAATCTGATCGCCTACAACCTGATCCGCATTCCCAAACTACTTGCCACATAGCCACCCCGCGCCGGGGTAACCCGGCGCCAAGCCGAACACGACATCCAACCTCCAGCGCTCCGCCCCGACAGCGACCGAACAAAGACAAGAAAACTCTCGACTTCATAGTTTTTCAGCAGACTGCTAGGCTTTATAGCTCTGTTTCTAGCAATCTGTTTCGAGTTCTGCAGACGCCGTGCGGCGTTTGATGCGGTCGGTGATGCACGTTCTCTTGCAAGCAATACGCACCCCTCGCGTTGGATCGAGAATGCTTCAATTAATACCGCCGCGAGCGGTGTGAACGCATCTGGCATCGGCTTTGCTGCCATTCTTCTCTTCGTGTTGAATTCCCGTGGCGCCACGCTGCAAGGCAATACGCTGAGACCTTCAATGTTCAGACCCTCGAACGCGATCATTCCGACGGTAACAAGGTGAATTGAACGAAGTCGCAAATCAGAGGTCACCAAATCAGAAGAGGGGGATTCGACATGTTTCGGGGAATACTGACGCTGACAATTTCTCTTTGCCTCGGTGCGGCGGCCGTGCCTGCCGCGCGGGCGCAGGGCGCTGCACCGGCCATCACCGAACAAGAGGCGCATGCCATCGCAGTGGATGCCTATGTCTACTGTCGATGGACATCTCGAGAAAGCAATTCACCAACGGCACGACCGATTTCAGAGGTCCGATGAATACTTTTGTCAACGTGCCGGAATACCCCCCGGCCAATTTCAAGGGCGTGGTGCGGTCGAACTTCGACACGCTGTATTCCGTCTCCTGGCTGAACATGACCAAGGAGCCCGTCGTCATCTCCGCACCAGATACAAGTGGGCGCAACTATCTGCTGCCGATGCTCGACATGTGGACCGACGTCTTCGCATCGCCCGGCTGGCGAACGACGGGCACCAAGGCCGGCACGTTCCTGATCACGCCCGCGGGCTGGCGGCCCGATCTGCGCGACAGGTTCGCGGAAGAATTCAAGCTTCCGAGCGACACCCAGCGCATCGAAGCGCCGACGCCCTATGTCTGGGTGATCGGCCGCACCAAGACGGATGGCCCGCCGGATTACTATGCCGTCCATAAGATTCAGGCCGGTTACAAGGTCACGCTGCTTTCCGAGTACGGCAAGACACCGAAGCCGGTCGAGTTCAAGCCGGACCCAAGCGTCGACATGAAGACGCCGCCGAAGGTCCAGGTCGATACCATGTCGGCCGGCGTGTACTTCGCCGGCGCCGCAGAACTGCTCAAGCTTCACCCGCCGCACGCTACCGATGAGCCGATCATCGCGCAGATGAAGAAAATCGGCATCGAGCCCGGCAAGAGTTTTGACATCGGCAAGCTCGATCCGGTGTTGCAACGGGCGGTGGAGACCGCCCCACAGGACGGCCAGAAGCTGATGGCCTGGAAAGTGCCGACAGTGGCGCGGGTCGCAAATGGCTGGTCGATGAACACCGATACGATGGGTGTCTACGGCAACTACTATTTGAAGCGGGCCATCGTCGCCCAACTTGGGCTGGGCGCGAACCTGCCTGAGGATGCCATCTATCCGCTCAATCTCGGCGACGAGACCGGCAAGCCGCTGGATGGAGCCAACAAGTACACAATTGCGTTCGAGAAGGTCGCTGCCCCGCCGGTCGATGCCTTCTGGTCGATCACGCTATACGACCCGGAAGGTTTCCAGGTCGGCAATGCGCTGAACCGTTTTGCCGTGAGCAGCTGGATGCCGTTCAAGTACAACGCAGACGGGTCGCTCGGTATATTCTTCCAGAATGATAGTCCGGGCAAGGACAAGGATGCGAACTGGCTTCCGGCGCCGAAGGGAGCCTTTAATCTGACCATGCGCCTCTATAGCCCGAAGTCCGATGCGCTGACCGGAAAGTGGAATCCGCCGCCGGTCGTGAAGACGCAGGCCGGAACGGTGGGCTTGGCTCAATAAAGTTGATTTGAGCGCCGGCGCTTTGGCGCCGGCGTTCGACCGCACGAGCACAATGGCGATGCGGCTCCACTCGCCCAGGACCGAAGCACCGTCGATCCTGCCTCCGGGCGAAGGGACGTGGCAGCCGCCGGGCGTGAAGCTGGTCTCGTAGAGACAGTCCGCGGCTCAGCGTCCCAACTGCTTGGGGTCGTAATAGAAGCGTTCCTCGACGAGCTCATCGCCGCGCCAGGTCTGCCAGGCAATCTCTTCCAGCGTCCGCGTGACGCCTTCGGCATTGGTAAAGCTGAATTTCCAGCCTGTGGCGACGTTGTCGCCCTCGATCAGGCTCGGCCCGATCCGCATCGCCTTGACCTCCTTGAAGGCTGCGAGCACGCCGCGCTCCTTGGCCGCGAGCTTGTCGCGCCCGACCATGGGTTCGGCCTGGTTTTCATGGGTCGCGGCGTCCGGGGTGTAGTAGTCGAGGATCGCTCCGACGAAATCCCCGTCCTCCAGCCGCTTCGCAAAAGCTTCGACGACATCACGGCTCGGCATGGCACACCTCTCGAATAAAACCGACTATTAGTCGGTAAATACCGACCGTTGGTCGAAAAGTCAACTGGCTGCCCTCATCCATTTCGACTACAGCAGAGACATGGCGAAACAGGCGGAGCGGCGGGCAGCGACATCTGAGGCGATCCTGACGGCGGCGCGCCGCCTGTTCGGGACGCAGGGCTTTGCCGCGACGACGATGGACGAGATCGCCGAAGCCGCCCACGTCGCCAAGGGCGCAGTCTATCATCACTTCAAAACCAAGGAGGCGGTGTTCGAAGCGGTGTTCGACCAGGTCTCGCACGACCTCGTCGCCGAGATCGACCGCACCGCACGCGCCGAGAAGGATGTGCTGGCTGCGATGGTCGCCGGCACCCAGCATTATTTCGCCGCGACCGCCAAGGGCCCGACCGGCCAGATCATCCTGCGCGACGGCCCGGCGGTGCTCGGCTGGGAGCGCTGGCGCGAGATCGACGCCAAACATTTCGGTGGCAAGCTGCCGCGCGCGATTGCCGCCGCGATGGAGGCCGGCCTGATCGCGCGGCAGCCGGTCGAGCCGCTGGCGCGGCTGCTGCTCGGCGCGGTCACGGAGGCCGCGGTCGCCTGCGCCGGACGCACGGATATCGCAAGGGCAGGCGCGGAATATGCCCGTGCGTTCAAATCGCTGGTCGAGGCGCTGCGCCTGCGCGCATGATTGTGCGCAGTCCACCAGCCTCCCGCCATGGCCTCTTGCTCGTGGCCATCGCAGTCGCAAGCCTGGTTTTGCGCCTCATCAACTGTCCTGTCGGTGGTCGCCGAGCTTATTTGGTTTTGAGCGTCCAGGTCGCGCGTAGCTTCCGCGGGCAAGAGGCCCAAGTTTTCCGCTCTTTTCCTACTTGCAGTCGCGGCAGATGGTCAGCTTGCGCTTTAAGACCTCATCTTCTTGGTCGACCGATTTCTGCCCCGTGGCGCCGCTTGTCTCCACACTGGGCTTGGAGGCTTTTGCTGCGCGTGACCTGATGGGGCGCGCTACCTGGCCTGACGTGTCAGCGTCGTCGACGGTGCCGGCACTAAATCCATCGTAGTCGGTGACCGGTTTGGGCGACGGCGGAGGCCCGCTCATCAACGGTGCAGATGAAACCTCGGACGCCCCCGACGGGAGAGCATTGTTCGTCGCTGATGACGGCTCGCCATTGGGCTTTGCCGGGGGCCTGGAATTTTTGGCGGTCGCTCGTGGCGGCGGAGCTTTTGGCGCAGCCATTGGCGGCCAAGCGCTGTTGGCCGCACCTTGTTCAGTCGACGGCGGAGCAAGCGAAATCGGCGGAGCAACCGACTGGCCTCTTGCGCTGCCCAGCAGCCAAACACCAACAGACAGCAAGCCAAGGGCAAAGAGGGTCGCGCTTCTCATCCGCGTCCTTCAAACGGCTTTCTAAATTCGGCCTGCGGGACGCATAGTGCGTTGCACGATCACGTCATGGTTGGGGACCCATTCCTCCGCGGTTGGGTCCCAATGATGGGTGTCGTCGAAGTGTTTCCAGGGCGGCCGCCCTGGCTCGCTTACACCCTTCTGTCGTTTTGCATTCAGTGCGCTGAGCTGGACGACCAGTGCCCCAGCTGTCGTCACCCATTCGCGAGCCCTATATCGGGAGTTCCATTTGATTATCGCGAGCATCGGATGCCTCCTTCAAAGTAAGAAGCCGTTGCCATCTTAGCCCGGGCCAGGAACACGGGCGTGTAAGGTACTTCACAGTCAGCCAACATCTTAGACATAGCGGCGCGCGATCCGGCACGCGTGGACAACGTCAGGGCATAAGCGACGCCGAATAGGCGACCAGCGCAATCATGTCTCCGATGCTGAGATTTTCAACGACCGGTTTCATAAGTTCGCTGTTGGCCCCTTTCCGCGCACCCGATCTGAAATCGTAGAGCTGCCGAAACATGTACGTTGGCGAACGGGCCGCAATCCCAGGCGCGGCGGCGGTCCCTTTGAGGTCAGGACCGTGACAGGCCGCGCACTGGACGCGCAGATCGCTGCTTGCCGCCAACGCCCGCCCTTTCTCAATGCTGCCCAGCGGGACATAGGCGATGAAGCGAGCGCGCGAGTCCCGGCTGACAAAATGTTCGACGTTCTCCGGAATCTCGATGATACGCTGGCCGATTGGCTCCTTCTCGCCGTCATCGATCCGAGCCAGAAACAAGTCCCTGACATGTGTCTTCGGGACGGTATCGGTTTCTGTGACCGCAAGATTCGATCTTGGCTTGATTGACGCAAAATAGTCCGCGGCTTCCCTGAGTTCCTGATCGGTCAGCCCTTTCGACGCCTTGGTCATTAGGTCGGTGGCGACGCGCGGCACCGAGTTCGTGCGCGCGCCCGTCTTGAACTCCATCGTTTGCCGGATAATGTATTCTGAGGAAAGACCAAACAGGCTGGCATTCTCAGGGCCGCCCGGTCCGTCCACCCGGTGACAGACGCCGCAGGCGAACACGTCAGGCCTTCTGCCCGTCGCCACGATCGCCGGCATTGGCGGATGATCTTCGGGATGCCAATCGGGCGCGGCGAACAGATCGCGCAGTTGCGTAAGGGTAAAACCGGCGGTGCTGTCCGGGACTTGCCTGATCGTGCCATCATCGGGTGCGCGTTGAAAATTCGGCGGGTTCACCGGATAGGCCCATGCCGGTGGGCTGTCTTCGCTGTGGGCGGACGACGCCGCTGCGGCAAGCAATACGAACGAAAGCGCCAAAGGCGCATTGCAAAGTCTCATGGCTCTCGACCTCCGTGCGTGTCGGGGAAGCCAAATTGTTCTTTCCAAAGACGAAGATCGGAGGCGGCGACCTTAACGGGCTCGCGAGGCGACGGACGCCGCAACTTCTCCGGCCTCACTCCAGAAGAGCATTCAACGCCGGGGACTCGATTGCGTCAATGCGCGATTGAGCCGCCTAGCCGTATTGCCATTCCGCAGGCCAAAGGGCGGCAATGTCGCTCGTGGGGATTGCAGCGAGCCTACAGATCGGCCGCTGGGTGCAAAGCGAGCGAACTCGCGGCGCGATGCCTTGAAGAGAGTTTCGTCGATAGGGTGGCATTACAACACCGGCAGAATTTGCACACCGCCTTGATGAGCAGTCGCTATTCATTAGGCGTTGGACCTGAAGCGGAGTAGGACTCTTTATAGCAGGCAAGCGGATCGCTTGCCTGACAGCTGCAAGACGGCGATGCACCGAAGTCACCGCCTCCATTTAAATGGCAGCACAGTGCCGTCGGTAGGCAAACTCTTTCAAAAATTGCTGCTCCAAACACGTCATGAAATGCAGCCAAGCACAGCCTGCTGACGGCGTCGCGCGCGGCGGGTTACCTTTTGTAGAGGAAACCACATGAAGACGAGCAATGCAGTTCTCAGCGCATTAGCTGTGGCAAAATCCACTTATGTCGCGGCTACCATATGGGTCGCTCCTTCCACTCTCATCAAATCAGCACATCTCCTTGAAAGGATCGGACTTGCTGCGGTTGGGGGCTCGTGCGGCCTGTATGTGGCCGCAGCATTGATGCGCCTGGAAAACCAAATGTTTGGAAGCGGCTGGTTCATCTTGTTGATGATGCTCTACGGAGCCTTCAGCTTCTATATCGGCATCGATTTGCCTGGGCGTCCTGCTGACGGATCGGCTTCGAGACCACCGGAAGAGCGAAACCGCGGCACGGATGCGGCTGAGATCTTCAGTGCAGCAGGCACATTCGTTGCCGCGATTGCGGCATTTCTGTCTGTCAGCATGATTGTCGTTGATCAGGTCCTGTCCGAAGGTTCGATCATTCTGATCGCATGCTGTTGGGCGATTGGTTCTTCGCTTCAAATTGCGGCCGGCTCCATCGCTCGCAACGGCGCGCTGGAGTAACTTCCGCTGCAATTGCACTGACGCCACTGGTCTCTTCTTGAGCGGTATCTGCAGCTGCCCTGACCTATCCGCACGCGGGCGCGTACCCTTAACTCGCATTTGCCCGGCCCGTCTTACTCGATGCCCCAAGTGCAAAGCGCCAAGAGCCAGGAGCTGACTTGTCAACGAAGCCCAATCGCGCAACGCTGTTATTCAACAACAAGAAAAAGTCATTCTTCGGATTTCAGCGCAAATAATGGAGGATGCCGATGAAGTACATGATCAGCTGGTTCGAGCGTCCGCAAGGATCGCCTATGGAGTACGAGAATGCCCAGAAGCGGATACTGGAGGTTTTCACTCAATGGAAGGCGCCTGACAATTTCAAGATCGAGTCGTTCGTTGTACGAGTAGGCGACTGGGGTGGATATATGCTGTTGGACTGCGAGGATCCGTTGGCGGTTCACAAGTTCTGCTCGATGTTGCCTGCGTTCGAATTCCAGGCACGACCCGTGGTTCCCGTCATGGACGCTGTCCGGGTCGAACTTGAAGCGATTGCCTTTCGCGATGGACTCCAACGCAGATGATATTCGAGAGTATCACGGCAACATTCGCCTCGTGAGAGCCGGTGGCATTGGTGTTGAACTATGCGGGATCGAGAGAACGGCACTCAACTTGAGTGCCGTTTTTTCTTGGGCCTTCCTGATCAGGCTGGCGCGGCCAGGACGAATCCCGCATTCAATGGGCTGAGTGGCCGACTTTACGTACAACTAGCCAATGTCGCGTGTGGGTCAAAAAGGCGAAATGGCTGGAATGATCAGCCTAAGTCTGCTTGACCTTGGAAGCAGAGACATGTCACGTTTACAAGTACAGGCCCTGGCAACAGATGACCGCAACTTCCTCCCTTACGCCCTCCGACCCTGAGTTCGACTACGTCATCGTCGGCGCCGGTTCTGCCGGCTGCGTGCTCGCCAACCGGCTGTCCGCGAACGGCACGCACAGCGTGCTGCTGCTCGAAGCCGGCCCGAAGGATTCCAACATCTGGATCCACGTGCCGCTCGGTTACGGAAAGCTGTTCAAGGAAAAGACCGTCAATTGGATGTACCAGACCGAGCCGGAGCCCGAGCTGAAGGGCCGTCGGGTGTTCCAGCCGCGCGGCAAGACGCTGGGCGGGTCGAGCTCGATCAACGGCCTGCTCTATGTCCGCGGCCAGCACGAGGACTACGACCGCTGGCGTCAGCGCGGTAACACCGGCTGGGGCTATGACGACGTGCTGCCCTATTTCAAGAAGGCCGAGAACCAGTCGCGCGGCGCCGATCAATATCACGGAAGCGGGGGTCCGCTCCCGGTGTCCAACATGGTCGTGACCGATCCGTTGTCGAAAGCCTTCATCGACGCCGCGGTCGAGAACGGATTGCCCTACAACGCTGATTTCAACGGCGCCACGCAGGAAGGCGTGGGCCTGTTCCAGACCACGACGCGCAACGGTCGCCGTGCCTCGACGGCGGTGGCCTATCTCGGCCCCGCCAAGACGCGCGGCAATCTCAAGATCGAAACTGGCGCGCTTGGCCAGCGCGTGCTGTTCGAGGGCCGTCGCGCTGTCGGCGTCGAATACCGTCAGGGCGCGAATGTACGCCGCGCCCGCGCGCGCAAGGAGATCGTGCTGTCGAGCGGCGCCTACAACTCGCCGCAGCTGCTGCAGCTCTCCGGCGTCGGTCCCGCCGACCTGCTGCGCAAGCACGGCATCGACATCGTGCTGGACGCGCCGGGCGTCGGCCACGACCTCCAGGACCACATGCAGGTCCGCATCGTGATGCGCTGCTCGCAGAAGATCACGCTGAACGACACCGTCAATCATCCGCTCCGCCGCACGCTCGCTGGCGCGCGCTATGCGCTGTTCCGGAAGGGCTGGCTGACGATCGCGGCCGGCACGGCGGGCGCCTTCTTCAAGACCAGTCCGCGGCTGGCTTCGCCCGACATCCAGGTCCACTTCCTGCCGTTCTCGACCGACAAGATGGGCGAGAAGCTGCATGATTTTTCCGGCTTCACGGCGTCGGTGTGCCAACTCCGTCCCGAAAGCCGCGGGACCTTGCGTATCAGAAGCGCCGACCCGACGGTGCCGCCGGAGATCCGCATCAACTACATGTCGACCGAGACCGACCGCACCACCAACGTCGAAGCTCTGAAGATCCTGCGCAAGATATTGAACGCGCCGGCGATGAAGCCGTTCGTGGCCGGCGAGTACGATCCCGGGGCGAAGGTATCCACGGATGCCGAGCTGTTGGATTATTGCCGTGAGCGGGGTAGCACCATCTACCATCCGACCTCGACCTGTCGTATGGGCAATGATGCGCTCGCGGTGGTCGATCAGCGGCTGAAGGTGAGGGGGCTCGAAGGCCTTCGCGTGGTCGACGGTTCGATCATGCCGGACCTCGTGTCGGGGAACACCAACGCGCCGATCATCATGATCGCCGAAAAGGCCTCCGACATGATATTGGAGGATGCGCGGTAATTCGCGCGTTGAAAGGGACCAGGGCTTGGCTACGCGATTCAAGATCGGCACACGCAAGAGCGCGATGGCGCTGGCACAGACGGAAGAGATTGCGCGCCGCCTGACCGCCGCCATGCCCGATCTCGACGTCGAGATCGTCAAGTTCGACACCACGGGCGATCTCGACCAGACCAGCAAGCTGTTGCCCCATGGCGGCAAAGGCGGTGCCTTCGTGGCGCAGATCCGCGCCGCCGTGCTGTCGGGCGAACTCCAGGCGGCGATGCATTCGCTGAAGGACATGCCCGGCAACGAAGACACGCCGGGCCTCGTGATTGGTGCGACGCTCTCGCGCGATCCTCCCAATGACGCGCTGGTGCTGCGTGACGGCGTGACGCTGGACGCGTTGCGCCAGTCCCGCGGCAAGGGTTTTAAAGTCGGCACCAACGCCGTGCGCCGTGCCGCCTATGCGCGGCGGTTGTTTCCTGAGATTGAGGTGATCCACTTCCGCGGCGCCGCGGACACGCGCGTGCGAAAACTCGACAATGGCGAGAAGCAGAAGCTGCCGGATGGCGGCGCGGTCGGTCCCGCCGATGCGCTGATCATGGCGCGGTCCGGCCTCGACCGCGTCGGCCTTTCGCAGCGCATCGCCTACGAATTTCCCGCGACGGAGATGTTGCCGGCGGCGGGCCAGGGCATCGTCGCGGTCGAGTGCGCCGTGCAGGACTGGCAGACAAGGCAGATCCTGGCATCGATCGACGATCCCGCCGCGCACGCCTCTGCCGATGCCGAGCGCGAGGTGCTGTGGGTGCTCAACGGCCATTGCAATTCGCCGGTGGCGGGCTTCTCGACCATCGCAGGCGATCAGATGTCACTGACCGCGTCCGTGCTCGATCTCTCCGGAAACACCATCATCGAGGCTTCGCGAGTGGGTCCCGCCAACCGCCCCCGCGAACTCGGCCGTGCGGTAGGGCTGGATCTGTTGGCCAAGGGCGCCGCGGAAATCATCGAGCGTAGCCGGCCGCGCTAAGCTCTTACCGAAATTCTCATGGGGGCGATGATGGTATCATGCGCCTGTTTTGCCCGACGGGTCAAACGGCCTCGTGGCGGGCGCTCGAGCCATGCCAGCCTAACTTTTTCAATGACTTGTCTACTGTGCATGGGGTTGTTTTCGCGTTTTTTGTTTTTCCGCTCCCCCAGGCGCAAAATAAATCAGCCGCGTACGCGCTTCAGCATCTGCTCGACATGGGCGATCGGTGTCTCCGGCTGGATGCCGTGGCCGAGATTGAAGATCAGCCGCCCTTGCGAAAAGTTCGCCAGCACGTTGTCGACCGCGCGGTCGAGCGCGGCGCCGCCCGATATCAGCGCCAGCGGATCGAGATTGCCCTGCACGGCGACTTTGCTTTGCACGCGCTCGCGGATGAAGGCCGGCTCCGCGGTCCAGTCGATGCTGACGGCGTTGACACCGGTCGCCTCGACGAAACCGGGCAATTGTGCACCGGCCCCGCGCGGAAAGCCGATGATCCTTGCGTCCGGCACCTTGGCGCGCACGCCTTCGATGATGCGGCGCGTCGGCTCGACCGACCAGCGCGCGAACTCGGCAGGCGGCAGCACGCCGGCCCAGGTATCGAAGATCTGCAAGGCGTTGGCGCCGGCCGCGAGCTGCGCCAGCAGATATTCGATCGAGTTCTCGACCAGCACGTCGATGATCTCTGCGAACGCCTCCGGATGCCGGTAGGCCATCATCCGCGCCGGCGCCTGGTCGGGCGTGCCGTGGCCGGCGACCATGTAGGTCGCCACCGTCCATGGCGCGCCGCAGAAGCCGATCAGCGCGATCTTGGAATCGAGCGCGCCGCGCACGATCCGCAGTGCCTCGAACACGGACGCGAGCTTGCCGAAATCGGCGTGCTTCGCCAGTGTTGCGACCTTGGCGGGATCATCCAGCGGTTCGAGCCGCGGGCCCTCGCCGACCTCGAAGCGCACGGAACGTCCGAGCGCATAGGGGATCACCAGAATGTCGGAGAAGATGATCGCCGCATCGAAGCCGAACCTCCGGATCGGTTGCAGCGTCACTTCGGCGGCAAGTTCCGGGTTGAAGCAGAGATCGAGGAAGCCGCCGGCCTTGGCGCGTACCTCACGATATTCCGGCAAGTAACGGCCGGCCTGCCGCATCATCCAGACCGGGGGAATGACTTGCCGCTGGCCGGAGAGGACGTCGATGAAGGGTTTTGTCGCAGACTGGGGCACGAACGGTCCTGAAGATTGTTACGGCTCCTGATACACCGCCGCGGCCCCGAGCGGAACAGGGGAACCAGCGCAATTGGACCGCGTTGACCAGCCAACACGGAGGAGAGATCATGGCTGAGACATTCAACCCCGCCCCGCATGACAAGCACGCCGACGATCTGCACGAAGCGCTCGCTGCCGACCGCCACGCCAAGCTCGATGCCGGGCTGAGGGATACCTTCCCGGCTTCCGATCCCGTGAGCGCCGCCCAGCCGACGCCCTCGAAGGCCGATGCGGATGCCGACAATCTCTCGCTCTGGGACAAGGTTAAGGCCATCTTCGGCTAGCGGTGCGGAGCGCCGGATTCCGATAGGTTTGCTAATGCCTTGTTAGCAATGCGCTGATCCCGGCATCCGTACGACTACGGGAAACCGGGGACATCACCGCATATTCCTGCGGGCGTTTCAGAGTTCAATAACAGAAGCAGCAGAGTTTCCGGTCATCGGAGAATTCTGCCGCATGAGTGCTGTGACCCAAAGAGCCGGATGGAGCCGCCTGCCGCTGCGGGCGGCTGCGTTCGTCGTGCTGACCTGCGTGACCATCCTCGGCGTCAGCGGCTGGCGCGAATGGGCGGCACGCGACGCGGTGCTCAAGGGTGCCGAAACCGAGATGGCGAACGTTGCGCGCTCGCTGACGCAGCATGCCGAGGACAGCCTCGATCTCTTGGATTCAGGCGTCGTCGGCGTCGTCAGCCGGCTGGAGATGGACGGCACCGAGCCGGCCACGATCGCCAAGCTCAGAAACCTGCTGGAGGCGCGCAAGACGGCGATGGAGCGCGTGCACAGCCTCGCCATCATCGACGACCACGGCAACTGGTTGACCTCGCCCGGAACGATCAGCTCGACGTTCAACGACGACGCGTTTTTCCGCTATCACCAGCTCTCCCCGAAACGAGAGCCCCATGTCGGCCGTCCCGTGAAGAGCCTGCTGGATGGCGAATGGGTCGTCACCTTGTCGCGGCGCTTCAACAAGCTGGACGGCAGCTTCGGCGGCGTGGTGCTCGCGACCATCAGCGCCAACTATCTCTCGCACTTCTACGAACAGTTCGAGATCGGACGCAACAGCTCGGTGGCGCTCGTGCACGGCGACGGCATGATCATCGCGCGCGACCCCAGCAACGACAAGTTCGTCGGGCGTAGCGTCGCCGACACGCCGCTGCTTCGCGACCCGAGCCTGCAGCGGCCGGGAGGCGCCTATCATTTCAAGTCCCCGTTGGACGGCGCCGAACGCGTCAGCTTCTTCAAGCGCAGCAGCCGTTACCCTCTCATGTTGCTTGCCACCGTCGACAAGGCGGAGCTGCTCGCGCCTTGGCGCGCGGACGCGATCTCCCGGATGCTCTACGTGCTCGCGCTGGTCGTTCTGATCGCAGTCATCGGAGCCGTGCTGGTGCGGCAGTTGCAGCGGGGCCAGCGCATGGCCGCCGCGCTGGTCGAGAAGGAAGCGCATTTCCGACTGCTTGCCGAAGGCTCCAGCGACATGGTGACGCGTATCGGGCTCGACGAGCGGCTGCGCTATGTCTCGCCGTCGTCGATTCGCGTCGTCGGCTGGCGCGCCAATCAACTGATCGGAACGCCTGCGCTCGCCGGCATTCACGCGGACGACCGGCCGCAGGTCCAGGCTCTCGTTGATGCCATGAAACGCGGCGAGAAGGAGGAGGCGCGCGTCACCTATCGCAACGCGCACCGGCAGAATGCCGAAGTCTGGCTCGAATCGACCATGCGGGTGACCCGCAAGGACAATGGCCGCGTCGACGGCGTGGTCGCGATCTCGCGCGACATCACCGAGCAGAAGATGCTGGAGACCAGGCTCGAAACGCTCGCGATCGAGGACAGTCTCACCGGGCTCGCCAATCGCCGCCGCTTCGACGAACGACTGAAGGAGGAATGGGCGCGTGCCTATCGCGACCGCTCCAGTCTCTCTTTGCTGATGATCGACGTCGACCACTTCAAGTCCTACAACGACGAATACGGCCATCCCGCGGGCGATGCCTGCCTCCGGCTGGTGGCGCAGATCATCGCCGCCGAGATGCAGCGTTCCGGCGATCTGGCGGCGCGCTACGGCGGCGAGGAGTTCGCCGTGCTGTTGCCGAACACGGACGCCGCGGGCTGCGCCCGGATCGGCGACCGGATTCGACGGGCGATCCGCGATGCGGGCCTCGTCCACACCAGCAACCATGCGTCCGGCTGCGTCACCGCTTCGCTCGGCGGTGCAGCCTGCCGGCCGGCGCTGGAGCGCACGGCCGGCGTGACCTCGCTCGTCGAGGCCGCCGACCAGGCGCTCTACGCCGCGAAGGAGGCCGGGCGCAACCGGCTGATGATGTCGGGCGAGGTGACCAACCTCCTGCGCAGGGCGTCCGGTCAGTAACGCCGCTCAATAATGCGGCGGGCGCTCATTGGCCGCCCCCGGCGCATTCGCCTCGGCCTCCTGCAGCCGCTCGCCGAGCTCTGCGATCTTCCGCGTCAGCGCGTCGATCTGCTTCCACTGCGCGGTGATGGTCTGGTTCAGCGTCTCGATCGCGTCGTCCTGATAGGCGAGGCGCGTCTCCAACGTGTCGATGCGCTCGCCGAGCATCTTGATCTCATTCGTCACGTGCCGTGTCCTTGTCCCGTTCGCGCAATCCAAATTCGCGCAAGCCAAGTTCTTGTAAACCAAGTTCTTGCAAACCATGGCCGAGCGCGACGCGCTCGTCGAACACGAAGCATTCGCCGCGCCAGCGGCTCTGCGCCTCCGGCACCTCTTCCAGATATTTGAGAATGCCGCCCTTGAGGTGATAGACCTCGGCAAAGCCGCGGGCGAGCAGGTGCGCGCTCGCCTTCTCGCAGCGGATGCCGCCTGTGCAGAACATCGCGATCCTGCGATGCTTTGCCGGGTCGAGTTCAATTGCGGCAAAATCCTTGAACTGGCCAAAGCTCTTAATGCCGGGGTCGAGCGCGCCGTCGAACGTCCCCATCGCCACCTCGAAGGCGTTCCTGGTGTCGAGCACCAGCGTGTCGGGGGCCGCGATCAGCGCGTTCCATTCGGCCGCATCGACATAGGTGCCGACCTGCCGGGTCGGATCGGCGGCTTCGTCGCCGAGCGTGACGATCTCCTTCTTCAGCCGCACCTTGAGCCGGCCGAATGGCATCGCCTCGGCGGTCGAGAACTTTAATTCGAGATTGTCCAACCTGCCGCCGAACATGTCGCCGTGCGCGAGCTCATGAGTGAGAGCGTCGATCGCCGCGCCCGCGCCCGCGACCGTGCCGTTGATGCCCTCCTGCGCGAGCAGCACGCTGCCCTTCAGCGCCAGGCCGGCGCAGAATGCGCGCAGCGGCTCGCGCAGTTCGCGGTAATCGGGCAGGGCCGCGAATTGGTAGAAGGCGGCGACTCGGGTGAGCGAATTCTTGTCCGGCATGGCGCTCGTTTAGCAGGCGGCCGGCGCCCAGAAAACCCGCATGGTTTCGGGCAGCAAAAACTCTATACGCCCAGCGGATGGCTGCCATTTCCCTGGTATGCCAGCATTGCCCCGGCGGACCGGAATGTGTCATGTAGGCCCGGTTTTTCCGACCCCGGCGCGCCATCCGCGCGAGACGCCCAACGAGAGCAAGAATTCGATGAGAAACTTCCATTTCCCCGGCAGGTCCACGGTCCACGCCACCAACGCGATGGTGGCGACCTCGCATCCGCAGGCGTCGCTCGCCGCGATCGAGGTGCTGCGCGAGGGCGGCACGGCGGTGGACGCGGCAGTCGCCGGCTCAGCCATTCTCGGCGTGATCGAGCCGCAATCGACCGGCATCGGCGGCGACTGCTTTGCGCTGATCCAGCCGCGCGGCGAGGGCAGGATCATCGCCTATAACGGCTCCGGGCGGGCGCCGAAAGCTGCCAACGCCGACTGGTATCTCGAACGCAAGATCAACTCCGTGCCGCTGACCTCGGCGCATGCGGTCTCGATCCCCGGCGTGATCGACGCCTTTGCAACCGTCTTGCGCGATCACGGCAAGTTCGGCTTCGACCGGCTGCTCCAGCCCGCAATCAAGGCGGCCGAAGAGGGCTATGTCGTTGCCCCCCGCATCGCCTTCGACTGGAAGAACCAGTTCGAGAAGCTGAAGGGCGGCACCAACACCGAGCGTTACCTGCTGCCGCACGGCAAGCCGCCGGTGGCCGGCGACGTCATCCGCCAGGCCGAGCTCGGCAAGACGCTGCGGGCGATCGCCAAGGACGGCCGCGACGCCTTCTACAAGGGCCCGATCGCGGAAGACATGGTGGAGACCCTGCGCGGAATCGGCGGCCTGCAGACGCTCGACGATTTCGCCGCGCATACCACCGAGACGACGACGCCGATCGGCGCGATGTACAAGGGCTACGACGTCTGGCAGTGCCCGCCGAACGGACCCGGCCTCACCATGCTGCTGATGTTGAACATCCTGTCGCGGTTCGACCTGACGAAATACGCGCCGCTTAGCATCGAGCGTTTCCACCTCGAGGCCGAAGCCGCGCGCATCGCCTACATGCATCGCGAGCTGCATGTCGCCGACCCTGATCATATGCAGGTCGAGGTCTCGAAGATTCTCGCCAAGGAATTCTGCAACGAGCACATCGACAAGATCCGCATGGACGGCATGCTCGACCTGCCGAACGTCGCGCCGCCGATGAATCCCTCGACCATCTACATCACGGTCGTGGACAAGGACCGCAACGTCTGCTCCTTCATCAACTCGATCGCGCATTCGTTCGGCTCGGCCATCGTCTCCAACAAGACCGGCGTCCTGCTCCAGAACCGTGCCGGCGGCTTTCGCATCCAGCCCGGCCACCCGAATTGCATCGCCGGCGGCAAGCGCCCGCTGCACACGATCATGCCGAGCCTGCTCACCAAGGGCGGCCGGTCCGTGATGCCGTTCGCCGTGATGGGCGGACAGTATCAGCCGGTCGGCCAGACCCATCTGGTGACCAACATCCTCGATTATGGCTGCGACGTGCAGGAGGCGATCGACATGCCGCGCGGCCTGCACTACGAGGGCAAATACCAGCTCGAGGACAGCGTGCCGGCCGATATCGTCGAAGGCCTGAAGAAGCTCGGCCACAAGACCACCAGCGTGGTCGGTCCGCTCGGCGGCGCCCAGGCGATCTGGATCGACTGGGACAAGGGCACGCTCACCGGCGGTTCCGATCCGCGCAAGGACGGTTGCGCGCTGGGCTATTGATCTTAGCCATTGATCTTGGCGCGGGACGAAGTTCCGCTCACAGGATCAGGAAAAGTTGACGAAGCGGCGACGCGGCAATTGCTGCGTCGCCCCTTTCCGGTCGGAACGGAGCTCATTGCCCCAAGTTGACGGCGGTGAGCGGTGCAGGCGTGCGCTGCTTTGTTTTGAAGTGGCGGAGGCCGTCCCATGTCCGACAATTCAAGTTCCCGATCATCCGGATTCGATCGGCGCGCCTTCATGGCGGGCGCCGCAGGCACGGCGCTTGTTCCAATGACAGCGCGTGCGGCCGCGCAGGATGCAAGAGCGCCCGGTGCACAGGATCCGGCGCTTCCCGTCGATGTCACGCTACGCGTCAACGGCAAGGACAAGCGCCTGCACATCGACGCCCGCACGACGGTGCTTGACGCGCTGCGTGAGCATCTCAAGCTCACCGGCAGCAAAAAGGGCTGCGACCACGGCCAGTGCGGTGCCTGCACGGTACTGATCGACGATCGGCGCGTGGTGTCGTGCCTGACGCTCGCGCTCGCGGCCGAAGGGCTGGAGATCACGACGATCGAGGGCCTTGCCACCGACGATCACCTGCATCCGATGCAGCAGGCCTTTGTCGATAACGACGCGTTTCAATGCGGCTATTGTACGCCGGGCCAGATCATGTCCGCCGTGGCCTGCGTCAAGGAGGGGCATGCGGGCAGCGAGGCCGACATCCGCGAATATATGAGCGGCAACATCTGCCGCTGCGCCGCCTATCCCAACATCGTCGCCGCCGTGAAGCAGGCCGCGCCCGAGATCATGAAAGGTTAGGCGCATGCGACCGTTTTCGTATCAAAAGGCAACAGACCCTGACATGGCCGTGCAGGCGCTCAGCGCTGCCGCGGCTGCAAACAATCCGCTGACGCAGGCTACGGCGCAGCCGCTCGCCGGCGGCACCACGCTGATCGACCTGATGAAGCTGGACGTGATGCGGCCCACCGCGATCGTCGATATCAATCCGCTTGCGCGCGGCTGGTCGGCGATCGAGCCGGGCAGTGACGGCTTGCGGCTCGGCGCTCTCGCGAAGATGTCCGACGTGGCCGTGCATGCCGAGATCCAGCGCAACTATCCGGTGATCGCGAATTCCCTGAAGCTCGCCGCCAGCGCCCAGCTGCGCAACATGGCGACGCTCGGCGGCAACGTGATGCAGCGAACGCGTTGCAGCTATTTCCGCGATGTCTCCTATGAGAATTGCAACAAGCGCAATCCTGGCTCGGGCTGTGCCGCAATGGATGGCGTCAATCGCATGCATGCGGTGCTCGGCACGTCCGATCAGTGCATCGCAGCCTATCCCGGCGATTTTGCCCAGGCGCTGATCGCGCTGGATGCAGTGGTCGAGATCACCGGCAGGACCGGCGCGCGCAACATGCCGTTCGCAGGCTTGCACAAGGCACCCGGCAGGACGCCCGACATCGAGACCACGCTTCGGCCGGGTGAGCTGATCTCCGCCTTCTCCATCCCCGGCCGCTGGCCGCGCTCGGTGTATCTCAAGGCACGCGACCGTCAGTCCTACGAGTTCGCGCTGTCGTCGGCTGCGGTCGCGCTCGACGTGCAGGATGGCACGATCAGGGACGCGCGTGTCGCGCTCGGCGGTGTCGCCACCGTGCCGTGGCGGGCGCGCGAGGCGGAGGCGCTGCTGAAGGGACAGAAATTCGATGACGGTCTGGCGCAGCGTGTGGCCGATGCCGCCTTCGCCGACGCCAAAGGCCGCCAGCACAACGGCTTCAAGATCGCGCTCGGCAAGCGCGTGGTGGCGCGCGCGCTCCAGCAGGCCGCAACGATGGAGATTTGATCATGACCGCTGCAGCTCCCGAGCCGAAAGCAAACATGGGCCAGCCCGTGCCGCGCTATGACGCCGCCGCAAAGGTCACGGGCCGCGCGACATATGCGTCCGACATGCCGCTCGACAATCCGGCCTATGCATTCCTGGTCACCAGTGCCATCGCCAAGGGCCGCATCGACGGTTTCGACCTCGACGATGCCAGAGGTGTCCGCGGCGTGATCGACATCGTCACGCACGAGAACGCTCCGAAGCTGAAGGAGTCGAAGCTGTTCAGCAATGGCGGCTATGCCGGCACCACGATCCAGCCGCTGAAATCGGCCGACATCGCCCATGACGGCCAGATCATCGCTGTGGTCATCGCCGAGAGCTACGAGGCGGCGCGCGAGGCCGCCAATCGCGTCAAGGTCAGCTACACGCCCATGGCGCCGAGCGCGAGCTTCGAATCGCCGGGAACGACCACAGCCGCGGCGAAAGGGCAGAACGCGCAGTTCAAGGAAGACCCGGCGGTCGGCGATTTCGCCAAGGCGTTCGACGAGGCCGAGGTCAAGCTCACCGCCTCCTATGACACGCCGACCCAGCACCACAACCCCATGGAGCTGTTTACGACGAGCTGCGCGTGGATGGGCGACAACCTCGTCATCTACGAGGGCAGCCAGTATGTCTATGGCCTGAAGAACGGCGTCGCCGAGCAGCTCGGTATCGACGCCGACAAGGTCCGTGTCGTCAATCCCTATGTCGGCGGCGGCTTTGGTTCGCGCGGCTCGATGACGCCCCGCACCGCCATCATCGCCGGCATCGCCAAACACCTGAACCGGCCGATCAAGCTGGTGCCGACCCGCGATCAGGGTTTCACCATCGCGACCTACCGGGCCGAAACGCGCCATGAGATCAGGCTTGGTGCTGGTCGGGACGGCAAGCTGATGGCTTTGAGGCATGACGGCGCGGAGGTTTCGTCGCGTCCGGATGCCTATTGCGTCGGCGGGACCAAGACGACGACGCGGCTCTATGCCTGCCCAAACGTCGCCAGTCTGGTGTCGATCGTGCGCGCCGACCGCAACACGCCGGGCTTCATGCGCTCACCGCCGGAGGTGCCGTATCTCTTCGCGCTGGAGAGCGCGATGGACGAGCTCGCGGTGAAGCTGAACATGGACCCGGTCGAGCTCCGCCGCATCAACGACACCACCAAAGAGCCGATCGGCGGCAAGCCCTATACGTCGCGGTCATTGATGGCGTGCTTCGATGAGGCCGCCAAGGCGTTCGGCTGGTCGCAGCGTTCACCGCAGCCGAAATCGATGTCGGACGGCGACTGGTTGGTCGGCTATGGCTGCGCCGCCACCTGTTATCCGACGCAGATGGCGCCGTCTGCCGTGCGCGTCCGCCTCCAGCGCGACGGGCGTACCCGGGTCGAGATCGCCGGTCACGAGATCGGCACCGGTGCGTATACCGTCATCGCCCAGACCGCGGCGGAGCGGCTCGGCGTGCCTCTGGAGAAAGTCGCGGTCTTCATGGGTGACAGCGACCTGCCGCCCGCGCCGGTTGCCGGCGGCTCGAATTCGACCGCCAGCACCTGCTCGGCGGTGATGATGGTATGCGATCAGATTCGACAAAGGCTGTTCAAGGCCGTGATGCCGAGCGACAGCCTCGCCGACAAGGCCAAGGAGACTGTCGGCATCAGTCAGACGCCGAGCACGCAGGCGGCGAAGAGCGATCGTCCGCTCGATCTCGAGAAGGCCTTCGACGCGCTCGGTGTCGGCGTCGTCGAGGAATATGGCGAGTGGAAGCCGGAAGGCGCGCCGCTGGATTCGTTCAAGGCCATGCACAGCGGGCACGCGCGGCTCGTCGGCGGTCACGCCATGCAGGACAAGATCGCCTATGCTTTCGGTGCCGAGTTCGTCGAGGTCCGCGTCAACCGCTTCACGCATGAAATCCGCGCGCCGCGGCTGGTCGGCGCCTTTGCGGCGGGCCGCATCGTGAATCCGCGCACGGCGCGCAGCCAGCTCATGGGCGGCCTGATCTGGGGCATGTCCTCGGCGCTGCTGGAGGCCACCGAGATCGACGAGCGCAACGCGCGCTACGTCAACGACAATCTTGCCGACTATCTCGTGCCAGTGAATGCCGACGTGCCCGGTGTCGAAGTGATCCTGCTCTCCGAGCAGGACGATCACATCAACCCGGCAGGCGTGAAGGGCCTCGGCGAGCTTGCCAATGTCGGCACCAATGCGGCGATCTGCAATGCGATCTATCACGCCACGGGCCAGCGCATCCGCAAGCTGCCCGTGCGGCTGGAAAATATCGAGGCCTGAGGGGTGGAAACGGCGTCGACGTTGCGCTAGACCCCTTCCGCCTCAAACGTAAGGTGTCTTATGCAGCGTTTACAGCGCGTGCTCCTCGCCATCATGTCGGCCCTCGCGATCACCGTGATCGCCGGCGTGTCCGATTTCGTTTCCACCACGGCCTCGGCCCAGACCGCAGGAAAGACCATGACCACAGCTTCAGGTTTGCAGATCACCGACAGCGTCGCCGGCACTGGCGCTTCGCCCAAGCCCGGCCAGATCTGCGTGATGCACTACACCGGATGGCTCTACGAGAACGGCCAGAAGGGCAAGAAATTCGACTCGTCGGTCGACCGCAACGAGCCGTTCGAATTCCCGATCGGCAAGGGTCGCGTCATCGCCGGCTGGGACGAGGGTGTTGCCTCCATGAAGGTCGGCGGCAAGCGCACGCTGATCATTCCGCCGCAGCTCGGCTATGGCGCCCGCGGTGCGGGCGGCGTGATCCCGCCGAACGCGACGCTGATGTTCGACGTGGAATTGCTCGGGGTGAAGTAAGCCCGCAAACAAAAAGACCGGCCTCTCGGCCGGTCTTTTCGCTTTCAGTCGTGTTTGTCTCGATGCCTGGACGTGTTATTCCGTCCCGCGCTTGGCCGCAGCCGCGGCGCGATCGACCGCGTCCTTTGCGGCCTCCTTGGCATCGCCCATGGCCTGCTGGCCCTTGCCCTTCACTTCCTGGACTGCGCCTTCGCCCTTCATGCGGTCGGACCCGGTGGCTTCGCCGATGCCCTGCTTGGCCTTGCCCATTGCCTCATTGGCGGTGCCCTTGATTTTGTCGGCCGTGCTACCCATGAAACTCTCCTGGCGGTTTGCTTGCTGAGACAACGTCCGATGGCTATGAGGGTTCCGATTTTGGTATGGCTCGCGCACGCGGCTTTGGGGTAGTTTGCCGCGCACGGAACCAACAGAAAGCAAGTCCCATGACCGGCCATGACCATTCGCATTCCCACCATGACCACGATCACGCCGATCGCTGGAAACATGACGGCGTGCGCGTCATTCCCGGCAACCAGCTCGATACCAACGTGCCGTCGACGGCGGGCATGGACCGCGCGGCCGCGATCAATTTCGCGCGCGTCGGCGCGCAGAAATTGTGGGCGGGCACTGTCAGCATCAAGCCCGACGCCAAGACCGGCGCGCATCACCACGGCCATCTCGAAAGCGTCATCTACGTGGTGAAGGGCAAGGCGCGGATGCGCTGGGGCGAGAGCCTCCAATTCACTGCGGAGGCCGGCCCCGGCGACTTCATTTTCGTGCCGCCCTACGTGCCGCATCAGGAGATCAACGCCAGCCCGGACGAGGTGCTGGAATGCGTGCTGGTGCGCAGCGACGGCGAGGCGGTCGCGATCAACCTCGACATCGAACCGGTCGAGAAGCCCGAGACCGTGCTGTGGGTCGATCCCATTCACCGCGATCCGAACGAGAAGAAGTAAGGCTGCCCAAGACCGCGCGGGGGGCGATGCGACAGAACCCCGCAGGTTAGGGGGTGAAAAATATCCGGAAGCGATGTCGGGTGGCTGCCCAGCCATCCGTCCTTGGGCAGAACCCCGCCCAAGGAGCTTTCGATGCCCAAGATGATTTTCGTTAATCTTCCGGTAACCGACCTCAAGCGCGCCACCGCCTTTTACGAGGCGGTCGGCGCGGTCAGGAATCCGCAATTCAGCGACGATACGGCGAGCTGCATGGTCTTTTCCGAGACCATCTTCGCCATGCTGCTGACCCACGACAAATTCCGCCAGTTCACACCGAAGCCGATCTCGGATGCCAGGATATCGAACCAGGCGCTGTTCTGCCTGTCCGCGGACAGCCGCAACGAGGTCGATGATATCGTCGATAGGGCCGCGGCAGCGGGCGGGGCGGCCGATCCCGGCCCGAAGGACGAATACAGTTTCATGTACGGCCGCAGCTTCGAAGATCCGGATGGCCACATGTGGGGTGTGAACTGGATGGACATGGCAGCCTTCGCGGCGCAGTCCGACGTGGCGAACGCCTGATCTAAGCCCACGACACCAAGAATCTGAAGAGGAGTATTCACGATGTCCAAGCTCGTGCCCTGCATGTGGTTCAATGGCGACGCCGAGGAAGCCGCGAGCTTCTACGTCTCGCTCGTTCCGAATTCGGCGATCACGCACGTTCAACGCAACGTTTCAGATAATCCATCCGGCAAGGAAGGCTCCGTGCTCGTCGTCGAATTTACGGTGGCCGGACAGCCTCTCGTCGCGCTCAACGGCGGCATGAAGATGGAATACACCCATGCGCTCTCGCTCATGATCCATTGCGACGATCAGGCCCAGGTCGACAGCGTCTGGAATGCCTTCCTGGCCCATGGCGGCAAGGAAGAGCAGTGCGGCTGGCTGCACGACCGTTACGGCGTGTCATGGCAAGTCGTGCCGAAGGTGATGTTCGAATTCCTCTCGAGCCCCGACAAGGCGGCTGCCGCACGCGCGATGCAGGCCATGATGAAGATGGTCAAGCTGGATGCGGAAATCTTGCGCCGGGCGTTCGAGGGCAAGTCGGCGGCGTGATGCCTAGGGCCTTGCCACACACTCGCTGTCATCGCCCGGCTTGAACCGGGCGATCCAGTATCCAGAGACGCTCGCAATCGAGCCGAGACGCCGCGGCGTACTGGATGCCAATGTCAAGCCGGGGCATGACGGCGGAATTCGAGGCGAGATCTCGCGCTAATAATTGATCCGCAGCCCCACGCCGCCATGGATGGTATTGCCGACCGGCTGCGGGCCGAGCGTGCCGTTGGCAAAGAGGTCCACGATCCAGCCCTTCTGCACGCGGAAGCCGAGCCGGCCGCCATATTCGAACCAGCCCTGATTGCCCATGGTCGGTACCACCATGCCATCGCCGGTCACGGTGGCGACGATGCCGCTATGGCCAGCGAATGACTGCACCCAGCCGCCGTTGATGTTGGCCTCGATATTGCTGCCGTAGAGATGCGTCCACTGGCCGCCGATCTTGACCAGGCTGGTGCGGTCGGTGCCGGTCGCGATGCTGGCATCGAACGGGTTGAATGCCACCGCGCTGTCGGTATAGCCCGAGACGCGCTGCCAAAGCTGCCAGACCTCGATCGAGGCGGCGACCTCGTCGCGGGGCGACACGCGGCTCATCCAGCCGGCGCGACCGTAGACGGCGTAGTTCGCGGCATTGGTCGAACTCGTGACGCTCACCGGGCCGAGGCTGGTATTGTAGCTGCGGGTGTAGCGTGCCCTCTCCCACGGCGTCAGGATCGTGCCGATGTCGAAGAACGGGCGCGATGAGCCCCAGTCGGTGAAGTCATAGCGCAGCGCGAATGCGCCGATCGGTGCGCTGGTGATGTTGTAGCCGCCCTCGCTGTACTGCGTGTAGGCAATGCCGGCGAGCAGCGACAGATTGTTGGTCAGCTCCTTGCGGCCGTGGATGCCGGCCGAGAACGAGCCGGCGGAGCCGAACGCGCTGATGCAGTCGCTGCAATTGACCTGCTCGTTGACGCCGAGCAGCACCGTGCCGAGCACCCGGTTGGTGATCATCTGGTTGAAGCGCTGGTTGGCGAGGCCACCGATCGAGTTGCCGCTGGAATCCGCGCCGGTCGGCGTCGGCGTCGGGCTCGGCGAGGAGGACGGATAAGGGCTCGGCGACGATGACGGGTAGGGGCTGGGCGAGGGCGAGGGGGTTGGCGTCGGCGAGGGTGAATAGGTCGGCGACGGGGAGGGCGTCGGCTCTCCGCACCCGGATTCGCACGTCGCCGCCTGGGCTGCCGCCGGACGGGCATCGAACGCGACAAACGCAAACGCAGCCACGATGGTCAGCACGCTCACGAGGACGAAGCGCCTGACGTTGAATATCTCCATCATCAGCGCCCGCACAGCATACCGTCGTCATTGACGGTGGGCGTGATGGTCGGCGACGCGTCCGCATATTGGTTGACCGCGCACAGCCCCGCGTTCGCGGCGCAGGTCGCGGCAAAGGTCCAGGGCGGCGTATTGGCCTTGGTGATGCCGACCTTGCCGCCGGTCGAGGTGATGATTGCGGTGTCGCCGGGCTGGGTGAGCTGCACGCACTGGAAGCTCAGCGTGCAGACGCTGGCGGCGCCGTCCTGCAGTACGACGACCGAGCGGCCGCGCTGGGACAGGATATCGAGCGTGGTGCCGCGCACGCCGATGGTCGCGAGCGGCGTCGTGATCTTGTAGGCGGTCTTCTCGGAATGTCCGGTGACGAAACGGAATGCGCCGGTCGTCATGCGGATCGCGACGTCGCGATAACTGTGCTCGTCGTTGAAGACGGTGCGGTCGAGCTTGAGCGTGGCGCTCGGGCCGAGCGACAGATTGGTGCTGTCGGCCATCACGAAGCGTGCCGCGCTGTCGGCGCCGGTGCGCACGGTCTCGTCGCGCAGCATGCTGTCGCCGACGCTGATCGGCGTCGAGGTCGCGGCCACGCGCACCACGTCGTTCTGAATCACGACAGCTTCACCGACGCGCGTCTGCGCCTGCGCGCAAGGCGCCGCGCATAAGGTGGCCGACAACAGCGTGGAGAAAAGCCAGAAACGCAAATTCATTTCGCAACCGATCGATGTGTCCCTGATCGTCCGGATCGCGCACGCTTGCGATGTGGCGGAATTATCACAAGCGGCGCGGGACCTGCGTTATGCTTAGTGACAGTTGCGGCAGAATGCGTTCAATGAAAACCGCGATCTCTATTATTGTCCGCGGTGACGCAAATTTGCCACGCAAAATATCTCCACAAATGCCGCTCGACTTGCCCGCGGGTCCGAAGGTGTCGCGGAGCGCAGTAATCGCTGTCGCGATTTTCCTGGTCGCGCATCTCGCGCTGCTGATCGGCTTGACGACGCCGGAGAAGTTCGTCTTCGACGAAGTGCATTATGTGCCGGCGGCGCGGCAGATGCTGGCACCAGCGATGTCGCAACCGATGCTCAACCCGATGCACCCGCCGCTGGCCAAGGAGCTGATCGCGGCATCGATCGCGGCCTTTGGCGACAACGCCCTGGGCTGGCGCTATCCCGCGACATTGTTCGGCGCGCTCGCGATCGTCGCGATCTATCTGTGTGGCCTCGCGCTGTTCTCCGCGCAAGGGCCTGCGATCGCCGCCACGCTGATCGCCGGCTGCAACCAGATGCTGTACGTGCAGGCGCGCGTCGCGATGCTCGACATTTTTGCGCTCGGCTTCGGCCTGCTCGCGATTGCCGCCTTCATGCATGGTTTTCGAAAGGATCGCCCGCATGCGTTGTTTGTGCTCGCCGGCAGCCTGTTCGGCTGTGCTGCGGCCTGCAAATGGAGTGGCCTGTTTCCGCTCGGAATCTGTATCGTCATCGTTGCGGTGATCCGCCTGATGCAGGGCTGGCGCACGCTGTTTGCCGACGCGAAGCCGGGCGATTGGTACCGGCCCGATCTCTGGCCCGATTTCCGGGTGCAGCATGCCGCGCTGTGCTTTGCCGTGCTGCCGGCACTGACGTATCTCGCCGCGTTCGTTCCGCTCTATGGATTGTCGCTATCGGACCTAATCGAGGCGCAGCGCCGGATCTTCGCCGATAACACCACGACCGCGATCGCCGGCCACACCTATATGAGCGCGTGGCCATCCTGGCCGTTGCTCGCGCGACCGGTGTGGTTCCTGTTCGACAAGACGACGGAGAATAATGTCTCGGCGATCGTCTTCCTCGGCAATCCGCTGGTGCTGTGGCCCGCGCTACCCGCGCTCGCCGTCGTGCTGCGCGATTTCGTCGTTGCGCGCCGCTGCGATGCGTTCCTGATCGCGGCGTTCTATTTCGGGTCCTGGCTCGCCTGGGCGTTGCTGCCGCGCACGCTCGGTTTCATCTATTACTATCTGCCGGCCGCAACCGTGGCGTCACTGGCGCTGGTCTACGTGTTGCGCCGGGATGGCCTGCCCCGCTGGCTGCTGTGGGCCTATGTCGGCGTCGCCGCGATCGGTTTTGCGGCCATGCTGCCGGTCTCGGCCGCCTTCGTCGGCACGTCGATGCAGACCTTCAACCGGCTGATGCTGTTCCAGAGCTGGATCTAGTGCCCGCTGGCGTGCATATCCTTGGTAGAATTGGCTTTGCTGGAATCAATCGAAGCGTGTGGAGTGGCCGGCATCGTCGGAACCGGAGACACGCCGGGTGAGCAGGGAAAGCGGCATTGCCTGCAGCGCCGGGGAACGCGGCGCGGAGCTGACGCAGCGTCTGCTCGCCTTCAGCCGCAAGCAGCTGCTGCGGCCAGTAGAGGCCGAATGCAGCAAGCTCGTCGATTCCATGCACAAGCTGCTGCGGAGGACCCTTCGCGAGGACATCGTGATCACCACCCATTTCGATCCGGGTCCGGCACGCCTTCGCCGATCCGGTGCAGCTCGAATCGGCGATCCTCAACCTCGCGCTCAACGCGCAGGATGCAATGGCGTCCGGCGGTCGCTTGACCAGCCCGACAGCGAACTCGTCGCTTGATGCCGGCGACCACAATGCGCATCCCGACGTCGCCCCCGGCGAGTACGTCGTGATTGCCGTGACCGACAACGGGTCGGGCATGCCGAGGCGCGTGCTGGAACGTGCGTTCGAGCCCTTTTTTACCACCAAGGAGGTGGGCAAGGGCAGCGGGCTGGGGCTCAGCATGGTCTACGGCTTTGCCAATCAGTCCAACGGCCATGTCACGATCTACAGCGAGCCGGGCCTCGGAACGACGGTCAGGATCTACCTCCCGGCCGCGATGGTGAAGGCGCAGGGCGCGCCGCTGGCGGTTGAACGGGAGGTGGCGCAGAGCGGTTCTGAAACGGTGCTGATCGTCGAGGATGATCCGTTCGTCCGCTCCTATGCCGTCATGAGTCTGCAGAGCCTGGGCTACCAGGTCATTTCGGCAGTTGATGGCAAGGAGACCTTACAGAAGCTCGCGGTCACGCCGCACGTCGATCTCCTGTTCACCGACATTGTGATGCCGGGAGGCGTCAACGGCTGGGAACTGGCGGGCCTTGCGCGCAAGGCAAAGCCAGATCTGCGCGTGCTGCTGACGTCCGGCTACGCCCTGGAAACGCTGGCGGCGAACGGCCACGTCCGGCAGGGCGCCCTGATCCTGGAAAAACCCTATCGCAAGGCGGAGCTTGCGCGCCTGTTGCGGGAGGCTCTCTCCATGCCGGTGTCGGTCTGAACTGCGTTCAGCGGTCGGCCTGCCGCACGAGCGGCAGGCGGTGAGGTCGTCGTTAGATCATTTCGATGCCGTCTTGTTGTCCATGTTCACGACCTGGACGCGGCGGTTGATCGGGTCGGCGCCGTTGGCGGTATCCTTCAGCTTGGTCTTGCCGTAGCCGACGGTGACGAGATCGGTGCCGGTAAGGCCATAGTTCTGCACCAGGTACTTCTTGATGGTGTCGGCGCGACGTTCAGAGAGGCCCTGGTTGTAGTCTTCGCCGCCAACCGCATCGGTATGGCCGGCGACCACGAAGGTCGAGCCCTTGAGCGACGGGTCGGACAGCGCCTTTCCGAGCGCCTGCACCGACGGCACCGATGTCTTGGCGATGTCAGCCGAGTTGTAGTCGAACTGGATTTCCAGATCGATCTTCGGCTTGGTCGCCGCGAGCTCGGCGATCTGCTCGCGTTCGCCCGTCGAGAGCGAACGGGTGGAGCGGTTGCGCACGGTGTTCAGGAATGTCGATTCCTTGGCCTGCACCGCCGGATCGGCCTGCGGACCGGCGGAGAGGCCGCGGGTCGCCGGCTTGGGCTTCAGCGCATCCAGGATCTGGCCCGCGGAGACGTTGTTGTCGCCGGCCAGGGCCAGCCCCGCCGTCATCGACAGTGCCGCGGAGAGAGCAATCGCCTTCAGTCCAAAAAACTTATCAAAACGGGTCATTGTCGTATCCTCGCTGTTACGCCTGATGGCGATTTGATGCTGCGAGCATAGGGAAGGTTCAAAGGGCCTGATGTGATCCTCGTCACGTTCAGAAATGGCCGAAATTCCATCCGTATTTTAGCAGCCGAACCGGTCGGCATCCATCGCATTCAGCTAGCGGCAGTGGCCTACCGCCGGTGCAGCATAACGTCTGCGTCGGGAAGTAACGCTGTCTCATTCGATCCGCGAAAGCAGCGTATAAATCCTTCACGTCTTTTCGAATTGGTCTTCCGCGACTCGCTGGACTTCGGGCCGTAGCGGGTACAGTCTCCTTGCCATTGCTCGTCACCAGCGGTTATTGCCGATTGCGTCAGCCGCCCGAAAAGTAGCCGTCGCAGCGTCTCTCAGCTCGGTTCGAGCAGCAGAAATCCCCGGGTGATCCAGATCACAGTGCGTCGTTGTGAACTGGATCAGATTGCTCTCATCGGATCGGCTGAGGCTGATCCGAGAGCAGCGAAGAAGTTTGGATCAGGGGAGAATGATCATGCGCTTCTTGATCGCAGTAATTTCAGTCGCAGCATTTCTCGTCAGCGGCAACGCAGCTTTCGCCGACAAGCGCGTCGCCTTTGTGGTCGGCAACGCCGCCTACAAGAATGTCCCGCAGCTCCCCAACCCCGCGATCGATTCTAAGGCGATGGCCAGGGTGCTGCGCAATGTCGGCTTCGATGTCGTCGAGGGCTCCAACCTCACCCGCGACGCCATGACTGCAAAACTCTTGGAGTTTGGCAAGAAGAGCGAAGCCGCCGATGTCGCCGTGTTTTTCTATGCCGGCCACGGGATTGCCGTGAATGGTGTCAACTACCTGTTGCCGATCGACGCAGACCTGAAATCCGAGATCGACGTCAAGCTCGGCGCGGCGATCAATGTCGACATCACGCTCGATCAGACCATGGGGGATGCGAAGGTGAAGCTCGTATTCCTGGATGCCTGCCGTGATAACCCTTTCGCGGCAAAGATCCGATCGGCCAAGGCCACCCGCTCCGTCAATGTACAGACTGGCCTCGCCGAGATGAAGTCGGGCGAGGGCACGCTGATTGCCTTTGCCACCGGTCCCGGCCAGACCGCGCTCGACGGCGAGGCCGGCACCAACAGCCCGTTCACCCGGGCCCTCGTCGCCAACATTGCCCAGCCGGGCGTCGAGATCCAACAGGCCATGACCAAGGTTCGTGCCCAGGTCAGTGACGACACCAGCAAGGGCCAATTGCCCTGGGGACACACCAACCTCACCGGCAACGTCTATCTCAATCCCGTTGGCGCGTCGGCCGCGGCCACGATCGATCCGTCGAACGCGCCGGTGTCGGCCGCGACCAAGCAAGGCTCCGACATCGAGCTCGAGTTCTGGCGCTCGATCAAGGACACCAACAAGGTGGAAGAGCTCAACGCCTATCTCACCAACTATCCGAACGGCACGTTCAAATCGATCGCGCTCGCCCGTATCGCGGCGTTGCAGGATGGACCGTCCAACACCACCCGCAACCTGTCGGCCGGGATCGATCCCGCGACTTTCACCGAAGAAGCCAACCAGATGTCCGAAGACCAGATCGGTCTCGACAAGGGGCAGCGCCGGGACGCGCAGCGCCGCCTCACCGGGCTCGGCTTCGACGTCAAGGTGACCGGGAAGTTCGACGACGAGACCCGTTCCGTGATCAAGCGGTGGCAGGCGGCACGTGGCTATCCCGCCACCGGTTACCTCAACAAGCCCCAGCACAAGGCTCTGCTATCGGAGATCGTTTCGACCCGCACTGCCTCCTCCGAGCAGGCAGACGATGAGCCGGCGCGTCGCCGTTCCTCCGGTGGTGGCGGCCGGCGCCATTATAGTAGTGGCGCCGCCGCCCCGACGGGCGGCCCCGGAGGTCTGCTCGGCGGCATGATGGGCGGATTGTTCGGCCGCCGCTGAGAGGCCAAGGGGCGACGAGGAGGCGGCTCAATCCGGGCCACCTTCCCTGTTGGAAACCTGCGCTCACCCTTCGTCGCAAAGCCGTCGTCGCATGGCCTGCCTGCGAACAAGAATTTGGCCAGATGCGCGCCTAGCAAAGCACTTCATCCGGCAACCGCAGATAAGAGGAGCCGAGTTCCATCCAGTGCCGAGGCCAAGTGATTACCAGCTCTATCGCAGTGGCCCGCCGGATCGGACTGTGTCCCTGAGCTCCATGCCCATCTACATCGGCGCGGCAATGATCGCGGTGGCGATTCTGCTGTCGACGCTGATCACCGGGCTGACCTCCCGCTATGTCGGGCTTGAAGGGCCGACCGACGAGAACATGTGGCTGGTCGATCGTCTCACTGGCAGCGTCTATCGCTGCCAGGCGGAGGAGCGCGGCCGGGCCTCGTGCGAGCCGGACGTCGCCACGGGCAGCCTCGGTGACCGGTCCAAGGCGCCCAAGGGGGGCCGCTGAGCCCTCTGCCTTCGCACCGCAACAAGAAAATTGTCTTCTCCACGAAACGTCTTCGCCAGAGAATACGTAATTGCGAAGGCCGGCATGACCCCGGTTTCGCTTTACGGAGGAGACTTTTCGATGAAGATCTTGTCGATGAAGATCTTGCTCACAGCCGCAGCTTTTGTCTCGTTCGCCGTCTCCCCTGCATCGGCCGCGATGATGGCGTGCACCAGCGACAACATGATGAAGTCCGCCGCCATGATGGGCGGCACGGCGGATACGCCGGCCAAGACGGCCATGAACAAGGAAATGGCCATGGCCAACACCGACATGAGCAACGGCAAGATGAAAAGCGCCTGCATGCACTACATGAAGGCGCAGAAGGCCATGTCGATGAAGTAGGCGCGGGTCGCGCAACCATCCGGCCGCGCTGTCAGCAGATGGCAGCGCGGTTTTTCTTTGGCCGCTGCTTTGCCGTCTGCTTTCTCCTGGCGCGAATCCCGCTACATTCCTTCCCGCAATGTCCCGCGCGCCCAAACCGCTTCCACTCACCACGACACAGGCCCGGCAGATCTGGCTTCATGCCCAGCGGCTGGATGAGCGCGCGCCGTTCGGTGACGGCGCGCAGGCCGTCGCCGACGCGGTCGCCCATCTCGGCTATGTGCAGATCGACACCATCAACGTGATCGAGCGTTGCCATCACCACATCCTGTTCAGCCGCATCCCGTCCTACCGCCGCGCCGATCTGCGCGACGCCCAGAGCGTGGACAGAAGCGTCTTTGAATATTGGACGCATGCGCTCTCTTACGTGCCGGCCGGCGACTTCCGCTTCTTCCTGCCGGCGATGCGCGAGCACCGCCGCGAGGGTCACAAATGGTTCGCCTCGGTGAAGCCTGCCGACATGCGCAAGGTGATGCGGCTCCTTCGCGCCGGCCCGCTGACGATCCGCGACATCGAGGACGACGTGCTCACCGAGAAGGAGCATCTCTGGCAAAGCCGAAAGCCCTCGAAGCGGGCGTTGCAGCTCGCCTTCTATACGGGGGCCGTGACCATCAGCGAGCGCCAGGGCATGCTCAAGACCTATGAGCTGATGACGCGCCATTTCGGCTGGGACAAGCTGCCGAAGCCGGCGCCGGCAAAGGACATTACGGCCTATCTGCTCGACCGCGCGCTGCGATCGCAAGGCGTGGTGAGCCTCGATTCGGTCTGCCATCTCGACGCGCCGCGCAAGACGGCGGTGGCCGGCCTGATCGCCTCGCGTGTCCGCCGTGGCGAGCTCGTGCCTGTCGCCATCGACGGTGCCGGCAAGCAGGAGCACTGGGCACTGCCGGCCGCGCTCGAGCCGGGCGAGCGCGTGTCGCCCGATCTCGTCCATATCCTCTCGCCGTTCGATCCGCTGATCATCCAGCGCAAGCGCACCAATCTCATTTTCGGCTACAACCATTTGTTCGAGGCCTATGTGCCGAAGGCCAAACGCAAGCTCGGCTATTTCGCGCTCCCCGTGCTGGTCGGCGACGAGATCGTCGCCGCGCTCGATCTGAAGACCGACCGACAGGCGAAGAAGCTGCTGATGCAGAAATGGACCTGGGTCGGAGAGGGGAAGAAGACCGCGGGGCGCAAGGAGCTGAAGCAAAAGATCGAAGAGGAGCTTGATCGCTTCGAGGGGTTTCAACTGGCGGAGTAACGATCGGAAGGTGGATTAGCGCAGCGTAATCCACCTCTTTCGCTTCCGTGGAGGCAAACAGTGGTGGGTTACGCTGCGCTAATCACTCTACGCATCGCGGCGAGACGGTCGATCCAGACGCCAAACACAATCCCGATCGCATAAGCGACCAAATTCCACAGCGAAAAAATGCGCCCCAACAGCAGCGCGCCCGCGGTGGTGAGTCGAAATGCATCGAGCCATGGCGCGTGCACCAGCCGGGAGAACTCGACCACGACCGCGATCACCATCGCGATCGCCGCCATCCGCGTCCGCGACAGCCGCGGCAGCAAAACTCCGACCAGCAGAAACACCATCGTGGCCCACAGCAGCGAACCACCATACTTCACGATGAAGGCGGGCAGGCCGAGCGGAAAGCCGTACCAGCGCAGCGAGAGTCCGCAGGCGATCACCGCGAGCGCCAGCCCGGCGCGGATCAGCGATGTCCGTAACGGCGCAACAGGTTGATCCGGCTGCGCCCCTTGCATTGCTCGCTCCATTGACTCTTGGCCCATGATGCTCAAAACCGGCTCTCAGCCAATAAAAGCAACAACCCCGGGGGGAAGCCATGAGCCACACCACGACCTATGCCGGTTCGACCGGCGCCGCCAAGTCGGAAATCGAGACCTCGACCATCCGCGCCATCTCCTGGCGCCTGATTCCGTTCCTGGTGCTGGCCTACTTCTTCTCCTATCTCGACCGCGTCAATCTCGGCTTCGCCGCGCTGACCATGAATGCGGAATTGAAGTTCACGCCGCTGATCTTCTCCTGGGGCGCCGGCATCTTCTTCATTGGCTATTTCATCTTCGAGGTGCCGAGCAATCTGGCGCTGGAAAAGTTCGGCGCCAGCCGCTGGATCGCTCGCATCATGGTGACCTGGGGCATCATCTCGGCGCTGATGGCGCTCACGAGCGGCGTCACGAGCTTCTACGTGCTGCGCTTCCTGCTCGGCGTGGCCGAAGCCGGGTTCTTCCCCGGCATCATCCTCTATCTCACCTATTGGTATCCGGCCGAATATCGCGCCCGCTTCCTCGCGGCCTTTGCCATCGCCGTTCCGGTCTCGACCCAGGCTGTGTAAAAACGCGGCTCCGCATCACCTCCATGCGACGAAGGCGGCCGTCGGTGTCGCTATTGAGTTCGCTGCCCGCGCCTCACGCCCGCATGGCTGCCAGCAATGGCTCGACGCCGAGGA
>NZ_JARWCR020000051.1:0-65233 GCF_029846695.2 Bradyrhizobium nivariense
GAAGGCCGGTGAGTGGTTCCGGCGGGGTCGTCTGCTCATGGTCTCTCCTGATTCGCGGGGCCTATCGTGCCCGCCGTCAGGCAGAAACTCCACTTAGCGTCCTGTGCAGATTTCCGGGACCGGCTCTCTTCGAGCACGGCACCGGCGCAGTTACTGTGACAGTGCACTCAACTGGCCAGATTGAGTGCACTGTCACCGTAATGCCGGATCACGACGGTTCTTTCAGGATTGGTGCACCCAGCTCATCGAAACGAAAGAGCTGAAAGATGCGCTGGCCGTCGAAGTCGAGGATTCTCAAATCATCGGTCTCCTGCAGATTGCTTTCGACCGCTTGAAAGTGCCCGCCGTAGCGCGCCTTGGCGAGCGACAAGGGAACCTCGAACGCGACGAACTTGCCGATCCCCTTGTGCCTGAGCACCTCAAGGAGCTTCTGGTCGTGCAGCGACTCGTGGGATGTGAGAATGAGCAACGGGCCGCTCGCCGTGAGCAGCAAAAGCGATTTCATCGGATCCTCCTTTGCAGGAAGCGTAGCCCGGATGACCCGACGGGTCGGCGCGAAGCGCCGCCCGATGATAGGCTCCGGAATTACGGTGCACCAAACCCCGAACCGTCTGACCTCCCCGACGATCAACCTGACGCCGACACACTAGCCCGTAGCATCAATTACGGTGACAGTGCACTCAACTGGCCTATCCATTTGGATTGAATGCACTGTCACCGTAATCGTGCGTAATCGTAGCTCAACGCGCGAAGGTGGAAGCAATACCCATCAATCTGGCAGAGCCAGAATTAGCCGAGGTCGTAACCCGCCAATCTCGCGAATGGCAGGTTACTGTTGTGCCCGTCAGTACTTTGGCGCTGTGCTCGTGCCCGACTTTGGCATTGTGCTCGTGCCCGTGGTTTGAGACTTTGTGCTCGAGCCGGTGGTTTGACCGGGCGCGTAATTGGACGCGCCGGCGCTGGTCTTTTTCGAGGCCTTCGCATGGTGCATCGCATGGTGCTTCTTGTGTCCAGGAGCGTAGCTGGAAGCGCCCGGCTCGCCCGTCTTGGAACCCATTTGCTGCATCTCGTGGCCCGGCGTCTTGCTCGATACGCCCTGAGCAAACACGGCTGGTGCTGTTGCCATGAGAATAGCAGCAGAGAGCGCAATGATCTTTGATTTCATGTCGTCCTCCTCCCGATACCCCCTCAAAGCAACGAAATAGATCAAGCCCCGTTCCCCTGAACGAATGTTCATAATGAGCCAGCATTTCGGTGACAGCTCGGATGGGTGGAGCCCTTGCGAAACCCATCATTCGACGATCGACGTTGATGGGTTTCGCTCCCGCTCTACCCATCCTACGGGCTACGAACGGTCACCCCCGAGCCCGCCATAATTTCTCCTTCGCACGCGCGTTGTGTTGGACAGCGGCGAGACCTATCCTTCCAACGATCGGACTGCCGCATTCCCATTGACGCCCGACTGGATCGAGAGCGCATCGGTGCCTGAGACCAATGACCCCAAGCCTGATGCGCTCAAGCCTGATGCGCCCAGGCCTGATGCCCCCAAGCCGGACGAGGTGCGCGCCGATGGCGGGCTGGCGCGAGCCTACGACCAGATCAAGAGCGCGGAGGAAGACCTTGCGCGGCTGGACCGGCTGGTTTCCGGAATGGAACGCGGCAGCGAAGGCCCACGGGCCTCGCAAGCAAGCGCCGGTGCGGAGGCAGCCAAGACTTCCGAGGACAAAACTTCCAAGGACAAGGCACCGGATAGCAGGGGTCGCGATCAAGGCCTGAAGCGAGATCGGCCCATGCTGCGCGCTCTGATTGGCCTCGTGCTGGCGATCGGCATTCTCGGTGCCGCCTTCGCTTCGCACTATCGCGATGAGGCCAGGTCGATCATGGCGCGATGGGTTCCGCCGGCCGCGAGCGAGCCTCCGCAAGCGTCCGCGGTTGAAAGTCCGGCGCAGCCACAGGCCATGCAGCTGGCTGCTGCGGATGAACCTGGTACGGTGCCCGCGCCGCCGATCGGCAAGGAAACGGAGAGCGCTCCAAGACCTGATACTCCAAGACCTGACGCTTCAAGACCTGACGCTGCAAGAACTGGCGCCACGACACCTGACCCGTCATCGTCCGATCTCGCGCAATCGCTCAAGGCCATCACCAACGAGCTTGCGAGCATCAACGGAAAGCTGGAACAACTGAAAAGCCGCAACGAGCAGACGCTGCACGAGCAGGCCGACACCATTCAACAGCTCAAGGCGGCGCAGGAGAAGGATGCGGCGGACAATGCGCGCCTCGCCGCACAGGTCCAGGCGTTGCAAACGCAACTGACGACTTCATCCGCATCTGCATCCGCGAAACCCGCCGCGCGGAACGTGTTGAACAACGATACGGCTGCGCCTGCACGGCCGCACGTGCAAGCGGCCGCACCTCGGCGGCCCCGGCCGTCGCGAGGACCCTGGATGCCCCCGCCCTATATGGTCGACCCCTACGGCGATCCGGATTGGTGAGCTCGCAGGGCGGATTCAGGCGGATGACGGAGATTAGATGACGGGGTTCGCAGACCGTAGGATGAGTGGAGCGACTTGTCCGCCGTAGCTCGACGGAAGCGACGCATCGACGCTGCGCGCGACGATCGCAAGAGCTCAACCCATCCTACGAGCTACGATCTACGCCCGCCTCACCGTATCTCGCTCATCGACACCTTGGCGGCGATCCCGCTCAGCTCGGGCTCTTGCGACGCAAACTCCTCTTCGGACGATGGGCCTACCGAGACTTCGACCATCCTGCGCTTGACCTGTTCGCATGTCTTGCGGACGTCTTCGGTGAACAGCGCGCATTCTTCGATGCGCTTGAAGATCTTGCGTCCCTCTTCACGATACCCCGCCGCCGTTTCTCGCATGAAGGCGATCGCATCATGGACCTGGGCTGTCAGCGCCTCGCATTTTTGCGCGGCGTCGATCAACTCGGTGCCCATCGACTCGATCTCTTTTGCAGCGGACTCATAGTCCCGAACGACCGCCTCTGCACTGAGCGCACCGACGCGCGTCACGCCCGCGGTGTGCTCGACGTAATCAGGCAGAGCAATGGAAGCAATAGAGCTTCCCGAGCGTACCGATGCAATGTCCGCCTCGAGTTGGACCAAGTTCACTCCTTCACGCCTGCGCAATTGTTCAACACTTGCCATGACTGATCCTCCCAATACGCACCCAGAACCCCAAACAGTATTGGGTTTATTACGGGGATAAGCTCCGTTCTACCCTGATGTATGCTTGACAGCCTCAGCTTTGCCACTTTTTCCCGGTCTCTGATGCCGCACGCAGCGATGGACTTGTGGGCGTTCAACCTCTCCTGGTGGCGGTGGGGGAAGATGGTAGGTTTCGCAAGAACTCGTCGAGCGCCTACCCGCGCCGCCACTTTCAGATGATGGCCGGCGAACGCCGCGGCGATCACCTCGTTGCAAGCTATGTATTACGGGTCAACGCGATGAAGCGGCAGCTTCAGCGCCTTGCCGCGAATGACGGCAACTAGCCCGTAGGATGGATGGAGCACTTGCGAAACCCATCATGCCATGACGGCTGCTGATGGGTTTCGCTGTCGCTCTACCCATCCTGCCTGCTCAGACCATCGCTTCGGTATCTGCCACTGAACGTTTCCCGCCGTCTGAATCTCCAGACCGACGGGTCCGGCTTCCGGCCGCGAAAATGTCGTGCACCAGCCCGAGCTTCCCGAGCCCGAGAATGATCAGGCCGTTGATGTCGATCTCGTACCAGGCGTGCGACAGATAGGCGTCGCGCGGAAAGCGGTGATGGTTGTTGTGCAGGCCTTCACCGAAGGTGAGGATCGTGGTCACGAACTCGTTGGTGGTGCCGTCGTCGAGCTCGAAGCGGCGGTAGCCGTAGCGACCGTCGCTATGGCAGACCGAGTTGACCAGCGAAGTGGCCATGGTCATGAGGTAGCTGCGAAACAGGCCGGAGAACAGGATGCAGCCGGTCATCGCGTGCATGCCGCCGAACGCGTAGCCGATCGCGCCCGGAATGATCACCGCCGAGAGCGCGTACCAGTACCAGCGCGTCCTGGTGAAGAACATGGCAATCGGGTCGGCCAGAATATCCTTGGCGTAGTATTCGGCATCGGTGGTGGCCTGGTCCCACACCCAGCCGCCTTGCGCATGCATCATCCCCTTGGCGAAGGTGACATAGCGGTTGCCGTCGCCGTCATAGTAAGGGCTGTGGACGTCGCCGGGCTGGTCGGAGTGAAGATGATGGCGGCGATGATTGCTCACCCACTTCAGGATCGAGCCCTGCACCGCCATCGTGGCGATGGCCGCGAACAACGTCCGCATCACCGGACCGCAGCGGAAGCTGCGGTGGACGAAGTAGCGATGCATGAAGCCGATCCCGACCGTGGACAGCGCAAACGTGCCGGCGAAGACCGCAATCTCCACCCAGCCGATGCCTTGCCAGAAGGCCCAGACCAGCGCCGCGATCGAACCTCCGATCATGATGACGAAGGAGATGTAGGAATCGCGAAACTTGGCGTCGACCACCGGACCTGCGAGAAGCACGCCCGGCGGCATTTTCCGCTCCGCACTTTCCGCCGACACCACGCCCTCGATTACGGTCATTTCAGCCGATCCATTCACGAAAAATTAACCCTGCTGCGGCGCACCATACAACCTCGGGTTACTTCTATCAAGGATTCGAGCTGCCGTAGGGAGCCCGGAGCGGCGACCTGAAAAGACGCGATCAGAGGGAAATCAAGCTGGATTTCAAGGCCTGGCGGACAGCGTTAACTAACTACAAAGTCTCCGCCATGCACTCCCACAAGAGCGATGCCAAGACAAGCAAGCGCCTTCCCCCTCTCCTTCGCAGCGTCCGACGTGGCGCGCGGTGGGTGCGAAAGAATTGCGCGCGCGCACCGCGGATGCTTCGGATCGCGGGTGGCGTGGCGATGGTGCTTGCGGCCGTCTTGCTGGTGAACATCGCCTATCAAACGATCCGCAAGCCGACCGAGCTGTTCGTCCTTGTCGGCAACGCCCTCGACAAGGATCCATCCGAGACTTGGCGGCAATACGGGCCGCTCTTCCGCACCTACTCCACCGCGACGATCACGCCCGAACTGCTGGCGGCCCTTGCGCAGGTCGAGAGTTCAGGCAATCCCGTGGCGCGCACCTACTGGCGCTGGCGATGGAGCCTCAATCCGCTCGCGATCTACCGGCCCGCCTCCAGCGCCGTCGGCCTCTACCAGATGCTGGACGCAGCCTACGCCGACGCCGCGCGGTTCTGTGTCCGTGACAACGCGGTCACGGAGATCGGTTGCGGGTCTACCTTCCTCTACATCCGCGCGATCCCGAGCCACGCCATCGAGCTGGCATCGGTGTATCTCGACCGCAATGTCACGCTGGTTCTCAGTCTCGCGGGCGATGCAAAGGCCAATGCGCAGCAGAAGCAGGATCTGGCCGCCTTCATCCACCTCTGCGGCGCCGGTCCCGCCACGGCCTACGCGCGCCGCAAGTTTCAGATGGTGCCCAATGAGCGCTGCGGCGATCACCTCGTCGCCAGCTATGTCGCCAGGGTCAACGCGATGAAGCGGCAGTTTCTGCGGCTTGCGGCGGATGACGGCGGCTAGCAAAGAAGCATTCCCGGATGAGCGAAGCGACATCCGGGAATGCTTCGGCAACGTCCCTGGATATCGCTTCGCTCATCCGGGCTTCAGGCTCCAATCAGTTCCGCGTCCGTCGGTGGCCTTCACCACCAGTACGGCCAGCGCCAGCCCTCATAGCGGACCCACGAGGACACCAAAGGCGGGCCGTAGGGATCGACCCGGTCGTCTTCAGGGCGATAACGATAGCGTGGAACAATATTGTAATCCCACGGCGTCGGCCTGAGCACCGGGACGTCCACCCTCAGCCGTGGTTCAGCAACCACTCGAGCCTTCCGCGCCCGGGCTTCGGCACCTGATATCCCGAGGTTGCACAGCACCAGGGCCGTGCCGAGCGCACACGCGACAGTCATGATCTTCATGCGTTGGTCTCCTTCCCCCAAGAGTGCAAAAGGACGCCAAGCAAGGCAAGCTGAATTCGTGGTCGGCTTGCTTGCATGACTCTGGCGGACTTTGGCGGACTGGACTTGGCTGCCGCGCGCACCCTACTCCCGCGCCCGGCGCACCGCCTCCGCCAGCTTGATCCTCTGCTTGTCCCACCGGCTCTGCTCGGCCTCGGCGCGCTGATCGAGCGCGGCGCGCTCGGCTTCGATCGCCTCCGCCCGTGCGTCGTGCTCGCGCCTCGCCTCGTCGAGCGCCGCCTGCGCTGTCGCGACCGCCTTATCCCGGCGCGCGCGCTCCTTGGCGCGGGCGGCCTCTTCCTTGCGGCGCTCGGCTTCCCGCCGCCGCTCTTCCTTCTCGAATGCCGCGGCGGCCTTGCGGGCTTGTTGATCGTCAACCTTGCGTGATTGCGTGCGTGCGGTCGTGGCCGGACGCTTTTGGGGCTTGGACTTAACTTTGACCTTGGCTTTGGACTTAGCTTTTGACTTGGCTTTGGATTTGGGCTTGGCCTCGTCGTCAGCGAGATCGGTCGGCAGCGCGGCGTGCTCGGTGAACGGGCCGTTCGATCCGACCGGACGCCTGAGCACGACACCGGGGCTTGCCATGGTCGCGGCGACGATGTCGGGGTCGTCGGTCTCCTTCGCGGCGCCCTGATGGAACAGGTTGGACCTGGCGCCCCAGGCGTCCAGCGCCGCCTTCATCGAGGGCGCGGCGACCGCCTGGTCGTAGAAGCCGAGCGAGGTCTGGTAGGTCTTGAGTTTTCTTTTCAGTGTCTTCGGCATGTCGCCCCACGGCCCGGCGAGGCACCATCACGCAACCTTCGCCACGATGCCATCATGCCCCTGTTTTGCCCGCCGGGTCAAACGGCTTTCGGTATCGCCGAAGTCGGCACGGGCATCGATCGTGGATTTTTCGGACTTGCAGAACTTTGAAATCGCTGGGGATTTCTACTGTGCATGGGGTTGTTTTCGACGTTTTTGTTCTGGGGTGGTGCCAACTACGCCGCGTCGACGTCCTCAGGCGCCGGGCCCGCGACGAGCCCGTCGAGACCGACCATCAGCAGATCGGCGATGTGCATCAGCTGGTAGAGCGGAATGTCCGCCTCGCCCTGCTCGGCCAGCGACACGAAGGCGGTCGTGGCGCCGATGAGCTCGGCGAGCTGCGCGTCGGTGTAGCCGCGCCTCTCGCGCGCGGCTCTGACCCGCGCGCCGATCCCGAGCCGGTGCCGGGACTGCTCGTCCGCGGTCATCATGACGGCCTGCTCATCCGCGCTCGCATAGCCCTCAGTGAACGCGCTGCCGATCAGCCTGCCTTTGCGCCAGGCGACCCGGCAGTCCTTGCGCAGGCCGCTGCTGAACACCAGCGTGAACTGCTCGGCGACCCAGAGCGAGGCGTTGAGGCCGAGACGAGCGCCGGTGCCCGAGACATCGCGGATCGTGCAGGGCGCGCTGATGATCTTGCCGGTGCCGTTGTCGAACTCGACAATGCCGGTCCGCAAAATGTGATGTCTGACTGCGGCGCGATGCTCGCTCATGACCAGGACGCTCCTCGCGGCGACGTCGACCGGACGCAGCCGTAAAACCCGGACCTCAATACCGCAGAATTTTTCCCGAACTCCTAAGTTTCCCCTGGGTTCGACCGGGACCGGAAGCCATGGTAAAGGATTTGCTCCCAATCCATCTTTTTCCGGCGGAATGCGTACGGCGCGCCCGTGACGGCGATGAGGCGAACGATGACCGACGCGATGAAATGCCCGACCTGCAACTCCGAGCACGCCTATCAGGATCGCGGCCTCTGGGTCTGCCCGGAATGCGGCCATGAATGGAGCGGCACGGCCGACGCAGCCGCGGACGCCGCGCAGGACGCCGGCGTGCGCGATGCCAACGGCAATGCGCTCGCCGATGGCGACAGCGTCATCGTGATCAAGGACCTCAAGGTCAAGGGCTCCTCCTCGGTCGTCAAAGGCGGCACCAAGGTCCGCAACATCCGCCTGCAGGACGCCACCGACGGCCACAACATCGCCTGCAAGATCGATGGCATCGGCGCGATGAATCTGAAATCGGAGTTCGTGAGGAGGGCGTAAGCCGAGGCCCGGAGGTCTACCGCTGCCGCTGCGCCAGATAGAATCCGCACAGCACCGTCACGAGCCCTGCCGCCTGCAACATGGTTGGCATTTCGCCGAGCAGGAGCCAGCCGGTGAGCAGCGTCAGCGCCGGCACGCAGGCGGGAAACACGGCGGCGCGGGCGACGCCGAGGCGCTGGACCGAGACGGCGTAAAGGTAGAGCGCGGCGGGGCCCGCAAGCACGCCCTGCGCCAGCGCCTGGATGGCGTTCTCGCTGACACCGATCGCCGCGACCCGCGCGAGCCCGCCGGTCATGAGGTAGATCGGCAACAGCAGCAGCGACAGCACGTTGATGACGAGCGCGGCCGACACGGCGGAGACACGCCAGTGGCGCAGCAGTGCGCCGAAGCACGCGAACATCAATCCGGTCAGCACGAAGGTCAGATCGCCGAGCACGCCGTCGGTGCCGATATGGCCGATCGATTCCGCGCCGATCACGCCGAGCCCGCCGACGATGACGAAGGCGCCCGTGAGGCGCGAGGCGGAGATATGTTCCTTCAGGAACACGGCGGCGAGCAGCAGGCCGCCGAGCGTCGCGCAGGAGGGCTGGATCACGCTGCCATGGCCGAGCGGCACGAACAGAAAACCGGTGTAGGAGATCAGCGACATCACGGGGCCGCCGAGCACCATCAGCGCAAGGCCCCTGCGCCAGCCGATGCCGCAGAGATCGGAGATCCCTGCGCGCATCACCAGCGGCAGGAACGCGATGCCCGACCAGACATAGCGATGCACGAGCAGATCGACCGGCGTGAAGCCGAGCTTGAGGCCATGCCGCGTGCCGGCAAAGCCGAGTGCCCAGAACAGCGCCGCGGCGAGGCCGCAGACGACGCCAAGCAGCGCCGTCGCCTGATCGTTCTTCTGAATGAGAGCGTCAGCGCTCGTTCGCTGATCCATGGGCAAGCCTTATGTCAGCGCGCGACGAGGCTCAACCCACGCGGTTGCAGGTCTGGCACGCGGCGGAGAAGCAGGGACTTTTGTCGTCCGGATGAGCGCAGCGATATCCGGGACTCGTCACGCCTCCTCTCCAAACACCATCTGCCACCCCTTGCGCGTGTCCATGTATTCCCGCACCTCGCGGATCTTGCCGCCGGCCACCGTGAACACGAAGCAATAGTCGTTCTCGTAACGCGCTCCCCTGGCAAGGGTGGCGCGCATCCGCTCCTCCACGATCACGACATCGCCGTCGGCATAGACGCCGCGAAAGGCGATATCGACATCTGAAAACATCCTGTGCATCTCCTGCGCAATGAAGCACGCGATCGCTTGCGCGCCGATCATGTGATCGGTGTGATCGAGCGCGACCGCGGTGGCGTTGCCCTTCGGCGCGATCCATTCGGCATCGTCCGTGAACAGCGCCGCGATGCGCGTCGCGTCGCGTGATGGAAAAATCTTCCAGGCGTTGAGGACGATGTCTTTCGGGCTGGTCACGGCGGGCTCCAAAACTGGCATTGAAGGGGGCTTGCATGAAACGAGGGCCGCCTTCTACGCCGCCCTGCGCGTCGCGGCTCGCCGCAATCGGACTCGGTCATCCCGCGGCACTTCCCGCAGCGCCTGCATGCGCTATTATCAGGCCATGCTGAGTTTTGATGTCTGCAATGCCGCGCGCCTGCGCCGGGATCCCCGCTATGACGGCCGCTTCTTCACGGCGGTGAGGACCACGGGCATCTATTGCCGCCCGGTCTGCCCGGCCAAGCAGCCGCTGACGCGCAACGTTGTCTATCATCCGACAGCCGCGGCGGCCGAAGCCGCAGGCTTCCGCCCTTGCTTGCGCTGCCGCCCCGAGACCGCGCCGTTCTGCCCGGCCTGGAACGGCACGCGCTCCACGGTCGCGCGCGCGGTGAAGCTGATCAACGAGGGCGCGCTCGACGAGGATTCGGTGGTGTCTCTCGCGCTGCGGCTCGGCATCTCCTCGCGTCATCTGGCGCGATTGTTCGAGCGCCACGTCGGCGCGACGCCGCAGCAGCTTGCGAAGACGCTGCGCGTTCAGCGCGCAAAACGCCTGCTCGATGCCGGCGATCACACCATGACTGACATTGCATTCCAGGCCGGCTTCGGCAGCCTGCGCCGTTTCAACGCCGCGTTCGCAGAGCTCTACGGCCGCTCGCCGTCGAGCCTGCGCTTATCGAAGCGTGCGTAGGCCGCTCAGAAAAACCCCGGGCTGAGATCGAGCCCGATTCTTGGCTGCTCAATAAGCGGCGCCCGCATCAAGCGCCCCGATCTGCAAAGCAACTATTAAAGAGATCACACTCGCTTTGAACCGCCGTACACAACCGGCGCGCGACGTCGATTTTTCTTGGATTTTTCTTGGATTTTTCTTGCCGCAACTTTCTCAATCCGCGCACCGCCGCGCCAGGTCATGACTCGCTCCGCCAAAAAAAAGACCGCGCTCCCGAAAGGGAACGCGGTCCGCGCCGGCTCGGGAGGAAACGAGCCTGCTTCATGTTTTCTTGAGGCGAGTTCAGATCAACGGGCGGTGCCCGTCGTGACATCAGCGGTCTTGACCTTGCGCGGTGTCAGCACGCGGGTCTGGTGGACCGAAGCGACAGTGGTCGGCGCCGAGGCCTGCTGCTCGACATGCGCGGCACCGAGCACGCGCACCTGCATCGGGGAGACCGGAAAACCGTTGGCCTCATAGGTCGGCAGCTCGGCGGCGAAAGCCGCGGTGCTGCCCGCGATGGTCAGGATGGCGGCGGCGATCGACAGAGTCTTCTTGTTCATTGGTGATGCTCCTGAGTGAAAGGTCGGAGCACATTTAAGCCTGTTTTGCTGCATTGCGACATACGTCGCTGCATTGCAACATCGCACGTAGCGCATAGCAATATGTTTAATGCGCGCAAGGCCTTGGCCGAATCGCCGCCGGGCGCGACATGACACTTTTATGGGCGGTGATCAGCCGCCGAGCACATTGCCCCAGCCGTCGAAGACGTAGACCTTCCAGGTCACCGTTCCGTCCCCGCCCGGTCGGCTGGCGCGGCGATAATCGTCGGCCTCCTCAGCGGTCCAGGTGACGATCGTATCGGAGAGCAGGTCGTGCAGGATGGCGGGCTCGGTGGGGTCGAAGGCATCCATGGGACGAAGCGAGGAATGGGTCATAGGCGCCCAACGCGCCGGCCGCGGCAAGGTTGCGCAATGTGTCCAGAAAGATACGTCAAAGCCGCCCTCGCCAAAAATATTTGTCTTTACCGAATTTTGCGCAGCGCCGGTGGCATCGCCTCCCATGGAACCGCAATGGAACCCGCGTTGCACCTCGGCAACACCCGCCGAAAAAGCCCTTTTTCGCCGAATTGCGCCATTGCGCCGCCACACCGTCCTCCGAACAATCGACGCGCGGCGTGCCTTTTCGTGCAAGACTGTCTGGTCAAGACTGTCGGCATCAAGACTGTTCGAACAAGACGAGGTTCAAACAGAACCGTTTGGGGGCAGGGATCATGAATGATCGGCGGTCTCTTCTGGTGGCGGTCTCCTGCCCCTCGGCGGTTCTCGCAGGCTGGCTGGCGCTCTCTTTGTCCTCCTATGCCCCTGCCCTCCTCGAGAACAGCGGCGCCAATGCTTCTGCCGTCTCGCGCGCGAAGGATCTTGGCCGGCTCGACCTCGCCGACATTCCGCATGCTGCGGCCATCGAGGACGGCGTCGCCCTGACCGCCGATATCGCGGCCGCGGTCGCTGCGACACCGAGCCTGGTCACCGCCGAAGCGGCAACGCCCGAGGCGCCAACTCCCGCCATCAAGCTCGCCTCGGCCGATTCAGTGCTGATCTTGCCGACCGAGGCGCCGCCCGCGCCGCAGATTTCGCCCGAGCCGACACCGTTCGCCAGCGAGGTTGCTCCGGCTCCGGCGTCGGAGCCCGCGATAAAACTCGCATCGGCCGATCCCACCGAGATCGTGACGACGGACGCGCTATCCCCCGCGACGATCGTGAGCGGACCGACGGCTGCCGCGAGCAAGGCCTCGCCGTCCGCGGACACCGTCGCCGTGCTCGACGAATGCTTCGTCATGGAAGCCTGCATCGACCGCTATCTCTGGGCGCTCTACCAGCGCACGCCCAAGGAAGACTCGATCAAGGTCGAGGATCGCCGCGCCGTCACCGTCAAGCGCAAGGGCAAGACGGTGACCGTGATGCGCAGCTTCACGAAACTGGTCGACGAGGATTTTGGCTGGAAGGATCCGAAGGCGGCCGACCACGCCGGCATGCCGATGATGGACTACGTCATCGGCGGCATGGACAAGAGCTTTAAGCAAAAGCTGTTTCGAACGCTGCTCGCTGCCGAAGCCGCCGGCCTCTCGCCGGGCATCACCAGCGCGTTCCGCGACGACTATCGCCAGTCGATCGCGAGCGGCCTGAAGGCCGCCTCCGACCGCTCCTATCACGGCGGCAGCACGCGCGGTGGCTACGGCCACGGCATGGCGGCCGACATCGTCAGCACCAAGGGCGACAACCGCGCGCAGCGCTGGGTCTCGACCGAGGTGCTGTGGAAGTGGGTCGACGCCAATGGCAAGGCGCTCGGCATCGGCCGGCCCTATCTCGGCCGCGATCCGCCACATGTCGGCCCGATCGACGGCGCGGAATATGTCTCGAAGCGTGGCTCGGCGGACCGCAGGGAAGCCGCCAACGCCAGGCCGAAGAAGATGCGGGCCATGGCCAGCGCCAAGCCGCCAAAGGCACAGGCCGCGCGTGAGCAGAAGGCCAAGTCGCAGAAGTCGGCGCAATCGGCCGGCAAGCGGGCGACCTGAACCGTTACGGCTTCCGCGTCGGCAGCGGCACGAGACGCATCTCGGCTGATCCCGCCTCCTGCGTGCGCACCAGCACGGCAAAGATGGTCTCGACCGCGAGCCGCACCGCCGCCTCCATTGCCTTGCCTTTGGCGAGATGCGCCGCGATCAGGCCGGTGAGGAGATCGCCGGTGCCATAGGGCCGGATCGGCAGGCGCGGCGTCGCAAAGCGCGACAACTGACCGTCGGCGCACAAGATCGTCTCCACCTGCCCTTCCGCCGTGTCGGCGAGCGTGCAGCCGGTGGCGACGACGTCGATGCGGCCGGTCCCGGCCAGCGCCGCGCACGCCGCGCGCAGGCCCGGCGCATCCGCGATAGCGTGGCCGGAGAGCAGCTCGAGCTCGAACTGGTTCGGCGTGGTCAGGTTCGCGGCCGGCAGCAGCCGGTGCCGGACCACGTCCAAAATGCCGTCGGCGACATAAACCCGGCCGTCATCGCCGATCACGGGGTCGCAGAGATAGACGAGCTTCGAATTGCGGGTCAGCGCCCGCTCGACGAAATCGGCAATGACAGCGGCATTGCCGGGCGAGCCGAGATAGCCGGTGACGAGCACCGCGGCCTCATCGACGAGATCGCGCTCCTCGAGGCCTCTCAGGAGATCGGCGACGAGCTCTGTCTCCAGCACCCGCCCGCGCAGGCTCGGATAGCGCGGATGGTTCGACAGCAGCGTCGTCGGCACAGCCGCGACGTTCACCCCCTCCGCCTGCATGGCATAGGCGGCGGCACTGTTGCCGACATGGCCGTGGACCACTTGGCTTTGAATGGAGATGACGAGCATGAAAGAAGTCCGTAGGGGCAAACGCTGGATGTGGCAAGCGTAGCCCGGATTACGCTGCAAGCGACATCCGGGAATGGTGCCCGTGCACTCAGACGCCGGATTTCGCGGAGCCTGTCATCGGGCGGCGCTTTGCGCCGACCCGTTGGCTGCATCGGGGCTACAAGATTGCGGCATCTCAGGCCAGCAATGACTCAGCGCCGCGCCAGCCTCGCAAGATAGGCGCAGAACATGTCGGCCATGGCCTCGGCATAGGCTGTGATCTCCGCCTCGCTCCGCGCCTCCTCCGAAAAATTCTTGCCGACCTCGCTCAGCGTCGTCGTGATCAGCTCGCCGGCGAGGGTGCGCGTCGCATCCGAGGCCTTTGGCAGCGCCTCCCGCATGAACGCTGCGACGATGCCTTCGCCGGCCGCCCGCGCGTCCTGCGCCTCGGGCGCGTCACGATAGAGCGGTGCGGCGTCGCTGAGCGCGACGCGGATCGCAGCCTCCTCGCACTCGGAGCCAATGAAGGCGTGGACCAGCGCACGCAGCCGCGCCGGCGGCGGCTTCGCGCGGTCGGCGAGAATGTCGCGCAGGAGCTCGCTCGTGCGCCGCCACTCGTCGCTCTGGAGGCGGAACAGGATCGCCGCCTTGTTCGGAAAATATTGATAGAGCGATCCGACGCTCACCCCCGCTCGCTCCGCCACCCGCGCGGTGGTGAAGCGCTGCGCACCCTCCTTCGTCAGGACCTGAACAGCAGCATCCAGAATGGCGGCCACAAGCCCGCTCGATCGGGCCTGTTGCGGCTGTTTTCGCGAGGAAATTGAACGACTTCGACGATTGGCCATGGTGCGCCCGGGCAATGCGAATAGGAAATGCGACGAATTAGTCGTATTTCAGCATCCAACGCAAGCACGCGTTTTACCGCGAACCCCGGAGACATCGAATGACCACCCCAGCCATCACAACGCTGACGCCGCTGCTGGATCGCCTGTTCCTCGAGGCCGAAGCAACAAGAGACGCCGCTCACGCCGCGGTCGCCGATTTGTCCGACGCCGACCGGGCGCGGATGATGCGGAGCAAGACCGATTACCGCGACCTCTACGGACGCCTGAAAGATGCACCGCTCGCGGTCTCACGCCAGACCGGTACGCTGCTCTACATGCTGGCGCGCAGCTCTCGCGCCAAGGTGATCGTCGAGTTCGGCACATCGTTCGGCATCTCGACCCTGCACCTTGCAGCGGGCTTGCGCGACAATGGCGGCGGCCGCCTGATCACAAGCGAGTTCGAGCCGTCCAAAGTGGCGCGGGCACGGGACAACCTTTCGGCTGGCGGGCTGATCGACATCGTCGAAATCCGCGAAGGCGATGCGCTGAAGACGCTCAGCGCCGATCTGCCTGATACGATCGATCTCGTGCTGCTCGACGGCGCCAAGGCGCTCTACCCCGACATCCTTGATCTGGTCGAAGACCATCTCAAGCCGGGCGCGATCATCGTTGCCGACAACGCCGACTTCAGCCCCGACTATCTGGCGCGCGTGCGCACGCCTGCAAACGGCTATATGTCCACGGCCTTTGCCGAAGACGTCGAGCTATCCGTGCGGATCAACTGACGCCGCACCGAACTCCCGCCCGGGGCCGCCGCACGATTCGTCGCGCGGCGGCTTCGGGCCGTCGACTTCACGTTGTCGCAGGCTCGTCACTCACTCGTGATACCGGTTCCCGGCAAAAGCCATCCCCGCATGCTAAACATACCTACCGCGCGGTATCTTTCGCGCTACGTTCGAGTTCGCCATGACCTCCGCCTTCAGTGCCTACGCAGCGCTTGCCCTCGCCATCGTCTTGGAGGTCACGGCGTCCGCCTTCCTCCAGCAATCCGCGCAGTTCACGCGGCCGTGGCCGACACTGGCGATGGTGCTGTTCTACGTCGCCTCGTTCTACGCGCTGTCGGTCGCGATCCGGGTCATCCCCCTGAGCATCGCCTATGCGATCTGGGGCGGCGTCGGCATCATCCTGACTGCAACCGTCTCCTTCGTGCTGTTCCGCCAGATGCTCGACGCCGCGGCCTTCGTCGGCATCGCGCTGATCGTGTCCGGGGTCGTGGTCATCAACCTGTTCTCGGGGACCACGGTGCATTGATGCCGACAAGCGCCTACACCCGTGCCAAGCAGCCCGAGCAGGTCCGGCGGGCCCTACTCGACTGCGCCGCAGCCATCGCCATGGACCATGGCGTCGCTGGCGTCACGGTGCAGGCGGTGGCGGCGGCGGCTGGGGTCACCAAGGGCGGCCTGTTTCATCATTTCGGCAGCAAGCAGGCGCTGATCGAGGCCCTGTTCGCCGATCTGCTCGCGCGCGTCGATGCCGAGATCGACGCCGCCATCGAGGCCGATCCAAAGCCGCGCGGCAGCTTTACGCGCGCCTACGTGAATGCGGTGTTCACCGGCAAGGCCTTCGGCTTCGCGACACCCTGGGCGGCGCTGAGCATGGTCGTCGTCACCGATCCGCCACTGCGCCGGCTCTGGAACGACTGGATCAAGGCACGGTTGAAGCGCCACCATGCGACAGACGGCACGCCGGAGCTCCACGTCGTCCGCCTCGCCGCCGACGGCGCTTGGCTGTCCTATGTCACGACCGGACAGACGCGCATGAGCGCCGACCTCCGCGCCGTCCACGCAGGGCTGCTCGCGCAGACTTATCGACGCGCGTAGCCGGCAGCCGGCTCGCGCCTATTGGCTTTGCAACGGCTTGGGCGGGTGCGGCGCGGATCGCTTCGCGCCAGGCTTGGCCGCAGCCCGCGGGGGCGGCGTATCGACCGATTCAAGATAGGCGGCAAGCGCCTTGGCTGTATCGGAACTGGTCGCGTAATGGTCCTTCAGGAACCAGGACAGCGTCAGGTTGAAGCGCCCCTTGGCCAAGCCGCGCGGGCTGCGATGGCAGGTCGCGCAACCATCGGCGAAGAGCCTTTGCGGCGACTTGCCGGCATCGAGATTTTGCGCGGCGGCAACTGTCGCCGTCAGGACCACGGCGGCTGTCAGAGTCATCAGAGGCGCGATCAGGTCGCGCCCCGGTCGAAATAGCGAAATCAATGTCGTCCCCTAGCCCCATCTTGCGGTCAGGCCGCCAATAGCTGATCGAATTCGGGCGGCGCGTAGGCCTTGCCGTCCTGGTCGGTGATGACGACCTTCCACCCCTCGCTCGCCCAGACCTTTGCCTTCGCCACGATGAGCAACCGGCTCTCGCGGGCATAACTGCACTTCTCATTGTCGCGTTCTGCGACCATCTTATAGGCCAATGCGCATCCCCTTGCGGTGCCCTGCACCCGTTCTCCTCGTGGCAGCGGGCTTTGGCCGCAATTCGCCGGGAGCGTGGCAATTTGATGCCATCCACGGCAGCATTGTGCTTGGTTCCGGCCGAGCGAGGGAGGTTGATCGTGCGCCGCATCATCAATGCGATTCTGCTTGTCGCGGGCTTGCTTGGTGCGGGCCTGCTCGGCGCCGCGCCGACAGCAGCGCAGACCTACGATCCGCGCTATCCCGTCTGCATCGAGATCTACACCGTCGACGGCCGCAGCGTCGATTGCAGTTTTGCGACGATCGCGCAGTGTGCCGCGACCGCCTCCGGGCAGTCCGCTCAGTGCTACGCCAATCCTTATGCCACGCGGAGCCGGCAGCGCAGCCCGGTTCCGTCGCCGCCGCGACGAAGCCGATAGCATCAGGTCTTCGCGCCGATCAGTGGACGCGGATGATGTGGGGACGGCCGAGATCGATCAGCCCCTGCACCGCGGAGAGGCGGTCGTCGAGGGCTGCGATGGTGAGCAGCAGATTGTTGCGGCGCTCGTCGAGAAGGCCCATCTCGGCGCCGGAGAGTTTTGTGCTCGACCGCTCCTTGTGAATCCCGTCGAGGGATTGGCGCAATCCGGCAATCAGGGCGGACAGCTGCTTGGCTTCTTTGGTCATCGACCGCTTCGCGACATTTTGGCGGCGCGTCTCCGCCTGGTTCTGTCTCATCGTCATCCTCCCGTGCCCCGCTGCCCCGAGTGGAATGCTTACAGCTTTGAGTAGACATCTTACGATCGATGAAATCTGCCCGCGAAGAACTTTCTTAAATTGTACGCGCAGGGAACCGGTCCGGATCAAGCAGAAAGCCCGGCGCGAGGGCTGGGCTTTCATTAGTGAATCTAGTGCTTCTGGTGGTCGCCACCGGGGCCGCCAGCCGGCGCACCGCCGCCGCGTGGCGCGGCGTTCACGTGAGGAGCGCCACCGCCGCCGCCATGCGGCATCGCGGGCGCAGCCGCGCGCGGCGCCGGCATCTGGGCGTGAGCATTCATCGGCGAGCCGTGGCTCACATTGGGCTGGGCCACATGCGGCATCGCGGGCCGGCTCGCGGGCGCGGCCGATACACGCGGCGCCTCGTGTGCGCGCGCCGCTTCGCGTGCGCGCCCCATAGGCTGCTCACGCACAGCGGTGCGGTGTGCGGCTGGCTCGTGCATGATGCGGGCCTGTGCATCGCGCGGATTGCGGCTCTGCACATTGGTCCGCTCATGCGCGATGCGCTCGCTTCGTCCGGCGCGGGTCCGGTCGGTCGCAACCGCAGTGTCGCGCCTGGCGATGGCGGCGTCGTGCCGTGCCGTCGCGGCATCACGGCCGGAGACCGCGGCCGCGCCCTTAACATTCTCCTTAACATTCCCCTTGGCGTTCGCACCGTTGCGTCCGAGCGCAATCGCCGCATCGCGCGTTGCCGCCCGGCCGATGCGAGCCGCGCGCGGATCGATCGTCATCCGCGTCGCGACGCTCTGATGCGAGCTCCAGTAGCTATTCCAATAGGCATGCCGCCGATACCAGGGCCGCCCCTCATAATAGCTCGACCAGTACGAGGTCAGCACGAAGGGGACGATGGGCACGTCGATCTCGTCAACATAGTCGGGGAGATAGACGTAGTGATTGCGGTAGAGATATTCGAGATATTGCGACGACACCCAGCCACGGTCATCCGAGAAGCTCACGTCGCACCAGGCGTTGCCGCGCAGGCAACCATGGATGTTGACGCGGGCCCCCCCGGGGATGCGATCGACCAGCGGAAAGCCCGAACCCGGCCCGGCGCGCAGGCCGGTCGAGACGGTGACCATGCCCGGTGCGGCCAGTGCAGCCGTCGGGGCGAGCAGCAATGCGGCAACCAAAACGCTTTTGAATCTCATGGCGTATTCCTCCTCGTTCGAGTTGGAACGCGCAAGCCAAACGGGCGTTCCGCGTAGGATGGTCTCCTCCGTCGAAAGATCGACACGGATGCCGCGCGCGGTTCAATATTCATGCGCCGTTCATCGACGCAGCGCGCAAGAGAGTATGTGCGCGCTGCCAGCCCGTCAGTTCGCTTGCAGCATGAAGGCGTCGAAGTACGCAGCAAGCGCAGCAAAATCATCGAGCGGCAGCACCGTCGCGACATACTGATCCGGCCGCACCACGACCATGCAGCCAGCCTTGCGATCGATGCCGCGCATGGCGAAAACGTCGTGACCATTCTTGAGGTCCGGACAAAACATCTTCTCGTAGTCGATCAAGCCGTAGCGGCCCTTGCGCGGGAGCAGCAACGACGGCATCGCCGCGACGGCGAGTTCGCGATGATCCTGCTGGAAGACCGCCCGCAGGTCGATCACGCTGTCGATGTCGACGCCAACAGGCGTATGGCGCCTGACCGGAGAGTCCCGGGTTTCGCCGAGGAAATCGCACAAGGCGCGAATGGCCGAGCCGGCTGCTGTCGGATCCTCCGCGCCAGAGAACGCGTAGATGCGGAAGCGGCCATCCGCCTGCGCGGCGTGACCGAGATGCACCGGCTTGGCATCCGCAAGCCGGATCACTGGCGCGGAATGAAAGCGCGTGCCAATGACGAGGCCTTGCGCGAGATGCTGGTGGGGCGTCGCTCCGGTCAGAACCGACGGGCGGTAATGCGTCGCCGTGCCCGCGGTGTAGCGACCGTGCCTCACAAAATAGTCCTGCGTCCTCGCGGCATCGGCGCCGCCGGCCTTGGCGGCGGACGCAAGAATCCCCGCCCATTCGCGGTCGAAATCGATCAGCTCTTTCGCAACCGCCTGGCGCTCCGCCGAATAGGAATGCAGCAGGCTCGGCGCAGACCGCTTCCGCAGAACGGCGGCGAGCTTCCAGCCGAGATTGAAGGCGTCCTGCATCGAGACGTTCATGCCCTGCCCCGCCTTCGGGCTGTGGGTGTGGCAGGCATCGCCGGCGATGAAGATGCGCGGCAGCCGCGCAGCGACCTCGGTCTCCGGCACGTCGTCGAACTTGTCAGTCAGGCGCTGGCCGATCTCATAGACCGACCACCACGCGATCTCCTTCACCTCGAGCGTATGCGGCCTCAGAATCCGTTGCGCTTTCGCGATCACGTCATCGGCGGTGATGTTGCGATTGGCGACGCGCTCGCCGATGTCGAGCTTGGCGAGCTCGACATAGAGGCGGACCATGTAGCCGCCTTCGCGCGGAATGATCAGTAGGCTGCCGTCCTTCGCCGACTGGATCAGGGCCTTGAAGCGGATGTCCGGAAAATCGGTCACCGCCAGCACGTCCATCACGCCCCAGGCATGATTGGCGGAATCGCCGAGCAACTCGCGGCCGATCGATTTGCGTACCGTGCTGCGCGCGCCGTCACAACCGACGACGTAGCGCGCCTTGATTGTCTCGACCCTGCCCTCGTTCGCGGCATCGACCCGTTCGAGCCGCACCGTCACGGCATGGTCGGCGGGACCTGCGGCCGGATCGACCTGAAGATCGAGCAGGCGCCGGCTGTAATGGGGCTCGAGCCTGGCCGGCGCTTTCCGCATGATGTCGAGAAAGCCGTCATGGATGCGCGCCTGGTTGAGGATGACGTGCGGGAATTCCGACAAACCGTCCTCGACGTCCTGCACCCGGCCGCTGCGGATGATCTTTTCCGGCATCCGCTCGTCCGGCTTCCAGAACGTCGTCTCGTTGACCCAACAAGCTTCCTTCAGAACGCGCTCGCTGAAGCCGAAGGCGTGGAACATCTCCATGGTGCGGCAGGCGATGCCGTCGGCCTGCCCGACCAGCAGCCGCCCCGGCTTCTGCTCGACGATGCAGGTCTTGATGTCAGGAAATTGCGCTAGCTGGGCGGCGAGCGTCAGACCCGCAGGGCCACAGCCGACGATGAGGACATCGACCTTTTCAGGCACGCCCCCCGCCGCGCCGGAGGCCTGAATGCGCGCGGCGGGATCGGCGATTTCAGGGTCGCCCGGCTGAAATCCATTGAGATGGAATTGCATGAGCACCTCTCCCGCCAACGTTCTGTTTGGATATTGATCAGTATGCTGACTATCAGTATACTTGTCAACGACGGCGCGCCCTCCCTACCTCCGAGGAGACTTCGGTGAAAGACAACAACGACATGCCCGGGCACCTGGCGCGCCGGTTCCAGCAGATCGCGGTGGCGGTGTTTCTGGCCGAAGTCGGGGATGCCGGCTTCGACCTCACACCGGTACAATACGCTGCGCTTGCGACCATCAAGGCCAATCCGGGGCTCGACCAGGTGACGCTTGCGGGATTGATCGCCTACGACCGCACCACCATCACCGGCGTGATCGACCGCCTCGTGCAGAAGGGACTCGCGGAGCGCCGCGCCTCGAGCCGCGACCGCCGTGCCCGCGAGCTCGAGATCACCGACGAAGGTCGCCGCACGCTGCGCAAGATCACGCCGGCCGTGGAATCCGCGCAACGCATCATGCTGGCCGGCCTCAGCGCGAAGGAAGGTGAGGAGCTGATGAGGCTGTTGCACAAGGCCATCGCCGCCGGCAACCAGCTCAGCCGCGCCCCGCTACGCGAGGTGCAGGCATAAGCCCCGCATTTCTATCCGTAATTGTCGCAGGATCGCGAAACCAGGAACTAACCTTCGGCTGCTACGGTCGGCAGCATTCGGCGTTTAACGCGCGATTAACTTTGCCGTTCGGGAGTTTCGGATGTTCAGGTTCCTCATTGCGGCCGCGGCCATCGCGCTCTCGACCGTTCCTGCGCTCGCGAACGGCCATGGCGGCGGCGATGCCCCTCCTCCGCCGAAGTCCGAGACGACGACCTCACCGGCGAAAGTGATCCTGACCAAGCAGGGTCCAACGCTGGTCGACCCCAAGGGCATGACGCTCTACTATTACGAGCGCGACACCACCGGCAAAACGTCGAACTGCAACGGCAAATGCGTCGAGAGCTGGGTGCCGCTGCCCGCAACGGCCGACGCCAAGGCGATCGGCGACTTCACCGTGATCAGCCGCAACGATGGCAGCAAGATGTGGGCCTACCGCTATCGCCCGCTCTACACCTCGCCGGCCGACAAGGCGCCGGGCGAGGCCAACGGCAATGCCACGACGCTGCAATGGCGCATTGCCCGGCCTGAGAACTAGGGCGACCTCACCCGCGCCAGCTGGGCCTCGCCTCGACTTGGGCGTTCTGTCCGGGCGGCAACACCACGACCGTTGAATTGAGCTTCACCCGGTCATAGAGATCGATCACGTCCTCGTTGCGCATCCGGATGCATCCGGAAGAGATCGCCTGCCCGATATACTCCGGCTGGTTGGTGCCGTGGATGCGGTAGAGCGTGTCCTTGTTGCCGGCGTAGAGATAGATGCCCCGCGCGCCCAGCGGATTGGCGGGGCCGCCGGTGACGCGCGCTGGATAGGGTCCGAGCCGCGCCTGGATATCCGCTGTCGGAACCCAGTCCGGCCATTCCGCCAAACGGCCGACCCGCGCGACGCCGGAGAATGCCATGGCTTCCTCGCCGACTGCGACCCCATAGCGGATCGCCTTGCCTTCGGGCAGCACGAAATAGAGGTAGCGCGCATCGGTATCGACCAGGATCGTGCCCGGCTGCTCCTTGCGTGGGTAATCGACGATATGGCGGAGATATTGCTCGGGCACGTTCGCCTGCGCGTAAGGCGTGTGCGCAAGCAACTGCCGGTCGCGCGGCGTCATGCTCGCATCCGTCGATGGCGAAAGCGTCGTCTGCATGCAGCCGCCCAGCGGAAGCATGGCAACGACGAAGAGAGCGAAAAGAGATTTTGGCATCGCCGGCCCCGATAGCGATAGCACCCCCAGCGTCACCAGATGTTGCCCAAATCGTGCTGAAAACAAGGCACCGCGGAACACGTGCGCGTGTTTGATAAAGCGGGTTCCATCACCACAAAGGGCAGAAGAGCGTCGCACAGTCTCCATCCCCTCGCCTTGCTTTGGTCAAACCCGGCTGGACTCGTGCGTCATCTTGCCCGTGATGGGCTCACTTCAACGGATCGGATCGCGCCAATGCGGACGACGAAGGCATCAAAGGAGCTGCGATGCTCGCGACGCTGAACACCAGGCAAATCGTCGATGAGATCGTGAAGGACACGGTCACGAACAACGACCCGCACGATGCCGTGCAGATTTCGCCTGATATGGTGCTGACCTCGCGCCCCCTCGGCGTTGCGCCCGCGCTCGCGCTTGAGATCGCGACCCGTTCGGAGCCGAAATTCGCGCCGGCGCCCAAAGTTGGTCCGGAGCCGAAGTTCAGTCCTGTCATGGAACCGCAGGCGGCAATGCCTTCGGTCGACACCGCCGTGCGCGTCGCGGCCAGTGATGGTCGCAGCCGGCGGAAACGGTCCTCGGCCGGCAAGTGGCTGCGCGGTGCGTTCGTCACGATGCTGTTTGCGGGAGGCAGCGCGGCCGCCACTGTCGCCTGGGAGAAACACGGCGACACGGCCAGGCAGATGCTCGCTGAATGGACACCGGCATTGATGTCGCTGCTGCCTTCGACGTCGCAGACAGCACCGGTCGCCGCCGCGCAGGCCGAGCCATCCACAGAGCAAGCCGCGACGGATCAAACGGTCGATCAGTCCGCGGGGCAAGCTGCGGCCGATCAGCAGCCTGCGACGCCGCCTGCGACCCAGGTCGCAGCAGCAGCGCCCGCGCCAACCCAGCCCGAAGCAACGCAGTCGGTCCAATCGATGACGCGCGATCTCGCGGCGATGACGCAACAGATCGAGCAGCTCAAGGCCAACATCGCCGAGTTGAAGGCCGGACAGGAGCAGATGGCGCGCGAGATGGCGAAGCCGCCCGCGCCGAAGCCGCTGGCCGAGGCGAGGCCGCCCGTCGATCCGCGCGCACGCGTGTCCACGCTGCCGCCGCGGCCTCCGGCGCCGCCGGTTCGCAAACCGAGGCCGGTGTCGCAGACCTACATGCCGGCGTATTCGCCCGCCCCGCTCGCACCGCCGCCGCCTTCGCAGGCTGCCGCGGTCCCACCGCCAGTTGCGCCCGTGACGACGACGCAAGCCGTTGCCGACGACGATGGACCTGTCGTGCGTCCGCCAATGCCGCTGCGCTGAACGATCGTCACACGACGCTTCAGAGCGGGGCGCTAAGGACGCTGTCCGAGTCGACGTGATGCGTTGAGTCCGGGCGACTACGGAGATCGAAGATTCGATCGTTTTCCATCAAGAGAAAAGGCCGTCGGGATCTATGCCGGCGGCCTTCTCTTGCAGCTGCCGGTTCCCGGAGCCCGGTTCTGCTGCAATTCCATGCCTCATGATCGCGCTGACATATTTAATAAAATCTTAATGCGCCCGAACGCTGCACATCATTTCTGCGCCATAAGCACAGAGATTGCGCGGCTCGTTCATTCGATAAACGTCGACTCAGTGGTACCATCGGTCATGTGTTGAAAATTCCACTGAAGCTCAATTCGTCACACCGGGGAATTCGGATGCCGTACTACTCCTTCGATCTCGTGGTTGGTGAAGAGTTCAAGAACCAGGGCGGAATCATCCTCGAAGACATCGAGGTTGCTTCCGATCGCGCCGACCAATTGGCCACCGAGCTTTCGCAGGTGAAGCCGGAGCTGCAACGCAAGGGTTGCGCGGTGCGCGTCACCGATCGCGATCACAACGAGGTCTACCGCACGCCGCTCGATCCGGTGCCGGCCTGGCAACGCTAGCTCGCCGGCCGGCTTCGCGACCGCGCGCCATCCCCATTGCGGAGCGGCGCTCCAGCCGCTAGCCTTCCCGAAAATCTGGGGAGGTACCAAAGGATGCGCACTGGTTTTCTGATGACGGCCCTGTTGCTGCTGGCGGCGCCGGCCCAAGCGGCCGACCATCCACGTTCGACCTATGTCACGTTGGTCTTGCAGGCCTTCGCCGCCAAGGTCGAATGTCCTGGCACGGACATCGTCTACCAGGATCTGGTGCAGAAGGCGGAGCAGATGCAGCTGCCCGAAGGCACCACCGAGAAGGTGCGCAAGGCGATCGCCTGGATGCACACCGGCGGCAAGATGGGCGAGAAGCAGGACGACGATCTGATGGCTGAGGTCGCGGTGGCCACCCAGGCGACCGACCTCAACCAACGCCGCCTCGGCATGCCCGGCTGGTGCGAGGCCCAGAAGACCAACCTCGCCGGCCTGATCCGCAGTAAGGGCGGCTAGCGATATCGCGCGGCGTTAAGCACGCCGCGCAGGAACTTTTGCTCCGGCCAATAATCGTCACATTCCTCACCAGCATACGGCTCTCTTCGAAATTCGAACAGGGGAGCCCCATGCGGATCATTGATGTCGTTTTCGCCGGCGCATTTGCCGTCGCGGTGCTGACCGCGCCCGTGCTGGCGAAGAATTCCGACGCCCAGAAGGGCGAAGACAAATCGACCTCGTCGTCATCGTGCAGCGCTTATCAGCAGGCGCCGGACGGCTCGTGGGAACCGCTCCCCTGCAAGGAGACGGGCGAGCGCGGCCAGCCGCAGACCCAGAATCGCACTCCGCAGCAAGGCGCTGATCAAGCGGAGCATTGAGCGCGCTCGGGCCTGACGAATGTCAGCTCTGGTGCGGACCGCGTATGATCTTCATCGCGTCGGCGATGTGACGCCACTCTTTGGCCTCATCGGCCTCGCCGCGGCCCTCGCAAGCCTGGGCCTGCTCGGCGGCCTTCGCGATCGCCGCAAAACCATGCCGTTCCAGCATCTGGCGCGCGACGGTGTGGACCTGGACCTCGGTCATCATGGGCGCTCTCCCGTTTGACGAAACCGCGGTGCATGCTTGATGGACCCCGCGGGTTTCTTACAACGACCAGGTCGCGCCTCTCGTTCCGATCGCCCGCACCCGATCGCCCGCACCTACGACAAAGGCGGCCCGCTATGCCCAGCGGACCGCCTTCTCACCCACCCCAAATTTGAAGCGTCCCGGCCGAAATCCCTACCCGACCGCCGCGCGCTTGCGCTCGAAGTCGTTGGGCACCTCGATATCGACCTCGAGGGTCGATACCTCGTCGCCGCGATCGAGCCGGACGATGACTTTGGTCGGATCCAGCGTGACGTGCCTGGAGACGACCGCGAGAATTTCCTCACGCAGCACGCCGAGCAGATCGGGCTGGCCGCGCAGTCCGCGTTCATGGGCAAGCAGGATCTGCAACCGTTCGCGCGCGACGGGTGCAGAGGCCTTGTTGCCGCGGAGAAGCCGAAGCAGACCCATGCTCATGCAGCCCTCCGTCGCAGCAGGCGATCCATGAAACCCTTGCGTTCGGTCGGTACCTGCATCGGCACGGTATCGCCGCACAGCCGCCGCGCCGCATCGATATAGGCCCGCGCCGGGGCGCCTTCCGCGTTCGACAGCGTCACGGGGGTGCCGACATTGGAGGCGCGCAGCACGTCCTGGCTCTCCGGGATGATGCCGAGCAAGGGCGTCGCGAGGATCTCGAGGATGTCCTCGATGGTCAGCATCTCGCCGCGCGCGGCGCGCGAGGGATCGTAACGCGTGATGAGGATGTGCTTCTCGACGCGCTCGCCCTTCTCGGCCCGCACCGTCTTGGAATCGAGCATGCCGATGATGCGATCGGAATCGCGCACCGAGGAGACTTCCGGATTGGTGACGATCACGGCTTCGTCGGCAAAGCGCATCGCCATGGAGGCGCCGCGCTCGATGCCGGCCGGGCTGTCGCAGATCACCCAGTCGAAGCGGCTGCGCAGATCGTCGATGACCTTGCCCACGCCCTCTTCCGTCAGCGCGTCCTTGTCGCGGGTTTGCGAGGCCGGCAGCAGCCAGAGGTTCTCCAGCCGCTTGTCCCTGATCAGCGCCTGCGGCAGCTTTGCGACGCCCTGCACCACGTTGATGAGGTCGAACACGACGCGGCGTTCGGCGCCCATCACCAGGTCGAGGTTGCGCAAACCGACGTCGAAATCGACGACGACGACCTTTTCGCCGCGTTGCGCGAGCGCAGCCCCCAGTGCGGCGGTCGTCGTCGTCTTGCCGACGCCGCCCTTGCCTGACGTTACGACCAGTACCTTGGCCATCTCTAAAATCTCCTTCTGGTCAGTTCAGCGCAGTAATTCGCATGGTGTTGCCCTGGAGCCAGGCCTGGGCCGGCTTGCCGCGCAGGGCCGCGTCGATATCGTCGGCGGTCTGGTAAAAGCCATCGATTGCAAGCAGTTCGGCCTCGATCTTCTGACAATAGATGCGTGCGCTCGTGTGACCGTTCACGCCCGCCATAGCGCGGCCGCGCAGCGCGCCGTAAATGTGAATGGAGCCGCCGGCGACGACCTCGGCACCGGAGCCGACCGAGCCGAGGATGGTGACGTCGCCTTCGGGAAAGATCACGGTCTGGCCCGACCGCACCGGCGTTTCGAGCAGCAGTGAGGTCGGCTTTGCGTCGGTCTTGGTCTCGGCCTTCTTGGGCGCGCTCGGTTCGACCACGCAGCTCCGCCCGCCCGAGAGCAGCGGCGGCATCGACGGCGCCAACCGGCCCTCCTCCACGCCCTCGATGCCGAGCACGCGGATGTTGCGGTCCTGAAGGCTGGTGAGCAGATGGCCGATGCCGGACTGGCTGAGATCGACCGAGGACAAATCGATCACCACGGGCCTACCGGCAAAGAAGCCCGGCGACCGCGCGATCGTGGCGTCGATTTCCTGCAGCCAGTCCAGGATCGGAACCGTCGGCACGAACACGAAGGCCACATAGGAGCGTCCGCGCAGGCGCACCATTTGGCGTTGAGATTTTACTGCAGCCTCCATAGCGGCCGACTCGTTCCCTGTTATTGAATGGTTAACGATGCGGCGGATATGGTTAATGGCTGGTTAATTTCTCCGTGGGGTTACGTGGGGCGGGTTGGCTCCGGACGCTCTCGCCCCAATACCGCTGTCATGCCCCGGCTTGACCGGGGCATCCAGTACGCCGCGGCTTCTCCGTTCAAACTCGATCGCCTCTGGAATACTGGATCGCCCGCTTTCGCGGGCGATGACCGAGAGAGTACGGGGCGCCTCCGCCCCCTACTTCTTCACCTTGCTCGCATCCATCTTGACGGCGGGATCGAGCATCCTGGTCGTGAACGCCGTCGTCACGTCGAACGGCTTCTCCATGCCGAGATAGGTCTGGACCAACTCGTAGTCCTTCTTCATCCGCTCACCGTCGATCCAGCCGAGCGCCTGCGTCGTCGTGAATTCGTCGGTCATCAGGAACTTGATGCGCTCCCACTGGCGCTCCTGGTTCTCCTTGTCGAGACCGGAGACCTGGTCGAGCAGCGCCTTCAGGCAGGGTGCGGCGTCGGCGACGCAAGTCGCAAAGGCCTTTTGCGTGACCCGCACGAACTCCTCGACCAGCTTCGGATTCTTCTGCAGATAGCCGCCGTTGACGATCAGCGAATTGCCGTAGGGGTTCAGCCCGATGTCCTTCCAGTTGACGTAGCCGAGATCGGGCCCGAACTCGATCACCTTCAAATCGTGCTCGTTGTAGAAGTCGCTGATGATATCGACGGTGTGGCTCTTGAGCGCTGCGATCTTCGCGGTCGGCCCGATATTGACGAAGCTGACGGCATCAGGCGCCAGCCCTGCGGCCTTCGCAAAGGCCGGCCACATCACGCGCGAGGCGTCCCCGGGCGGATTGCCGATCTTGTGGCCGGCAAAATCCTTCACCCCGTTCACGCCGTAGCTCTTCAGCCAGTAGAAGGTCTGCCCGGTGTTGGCATAGACGCTCATCACTGCAACAGTGTCAGCCCCCTTGCTCTTCGCCACCAGCATGGTGGCGAGATCGGCGACGCCGAAGGGCGAGCCGCCGGAGCCGACCTTGGCGGCGGAGACGCCGGAGCCCTTGCCGACCTCGATGGTCAGATCGATGCCCGCCTTCTCGTACCAACCTTGCGCCTTCGCGTAATAATAGGGCGAGTGATCCGCCGTCGGCGTCCAGTTCAGGATCAGATTGACCGCCTCGCCCGCGGTCGCCGGCACCGGTGAACCGAGCATCAGGGCCAACACCAGGGCCGAGCCCGCCGCCTGCAAACGCTTCATCGCATCTCTCCTCGTTGCCCGCGACCCGGCTTGTCGCTCTCCCCCTGTGAGGATACCAATGCAACAAGGCCGCCCTCCACTTGTCAACTGTTTGGTTGGAAATGCCCGCAAAACGTTCAGGCGACACCGTGCCGCAGCGGCGCGACCCCGTCGCCACACGCAAGAAGCTGCTCACCGCGGCGCGCCAGGAGTTCGCCCGGCACGGCTTTGCCGGCGCCCGCGTCGACGAGATCGCGATGCGCGCCGGCGTCAACAAGCAGCTCGTCTACCACTATTTCGGCGACAAGGACGCGCTCTATCTTGCTGTCCTCGAATGGGTTTATGCCGATATCCGCGAGCAGGAGCGCGAGCTCAATCTCGAGGGCCTGCCGCCGGACAAGGCGATCCGGAAACTGATCGAGGCCTCGTTCGATTACCTCGCAACGAACCCCGATTTCATCGTGCTTCTGAACGACGAGAACCGCGGCGGCGCGCGCCACGTCCGCGGCTCGACGCGGCTGGAGGCGATGCATTCGCCGCTGGTGAAGAGCGTGTCCCACATCCTCCATGAGGGCGTCCGCGCCGGAATGTTCCGCAAGGGGATCGACCCGATCCAGCTCTATATCTCGATCGCCGGCCTCGGCTATTTCTATCTCTCCAACACGCCGACGCTGTCAGCGATCTTCGGCAAGGACCTGTCGAGCCGGGCCGCGCGCCGCGCCCGCCGCAGGCACGTCGTCGATCTCGTGCTGCATTCGCTCCGGCCGTAATCAACCAATTGGTTGAAACTTCCTCCAAGGCCGGTTAGGCTTGCGACCAGCGGCAAGGTGGCCGCTGGCAACAGGGAGCAACCGGTGGCAGGAGACGGCGCCCGCACCACGCGCAGCTTTGCGATCGTCCTGATCGTGCACCTCGCCGTGCTCGTGCTCTGGCAGGTCCTGGTCGATGCCTTCCACGTGCCGAAGTTCATCCTGCCCTCGCCGCTGGCGACAATCCAGACGCTGGGAACCGCAAGCTACGCCTGGGGCGCCAATACGCTGGTGACGGCGATCGAGATCCTCGGCGGCTTTGCGCTGGGCGCATTCGTCGGCGTCACGTTTGCCGTCATCTTCAGCTGGGTACCGCTGCTCAGCCTCGTGCTGCTGCCGCTATTCGTGACGCTGAACATGATCCCGAAAGTGGCGCTCGGCCCGCTCCTCATCGTCTGGTTCTCCTACGGCATCGTGCCGAACATCCTGATCGCCTTCAGCATCTGTTTCTTTCCGATCCTGCTCACCACCGCGCGGGGCTTGCGCGAGGTCGAGCCGGATCTGCTCGATCTCGTCAAATCGCTGCGCGGCTCGCGCTGGACGCTGTTCCGCAAGATCCAGCTGCCGGGATCGCTGCCTTATATTTTCTCCGGCATGAAGGTCGGCGCCATCCTCGCGGTCGCCGGCGCCATCGTCGGCGAGTTCATCGCCTCCGAGCGCGGGCTCGGCTACCTCATGATCCAGGTGCAGTCGTCGCTCGATACGCCCGCGATGGTGATGGCCGTCGTGCTGCTGACGCTGCTTGGCGTCGCGCTTTACGGCTTCGTGCTCACCCTCGAACGCATGTTCGTCGTCGGCGACGCAAGACAAACTTGACGCAAGACAAACTTGAAGACCAGGGACCAAAGCCATGCTCCTCACCCGCCAGAACCTGCCGAAGACGATCGCTGATATCGCGGCGCTCGACGATCTGCTGTGCCGGCCGAGCCAGGCGCTGATCGACGACCTCGCCCAGATCAACGGCGACATCATGATCCTCGGCGTCGCTGGCAAGATGGGCCCAACGTTGGCGGGGCTTGCGAAGGCTGCCGTGCCGGATCGCCGCGTCATCGGCGTGGCGCGCTTCAGCGACGCCAGCGTCAAGGACTGGCTTGACGCGCGTGGCGTCGAGACCATCAACTGCGATCTGATGGACGAGACGGCGATTCAGGCGCTGCCCAAGGCGCCGAACATCGTCTTCATGGCCGGACGCAAATTCGGAGCCGAGGGCGATCTGTCGCTGACCTGGGCGATGAATGCGCACGTGCCGGCGCTGGTCGCACAGGCCTTCCCGTCGTCGCGGATCGTGGCGTTCTCGACCGGCTGCATCTATCCTTTCGTCCCCGTCGACGGCAAAGGCTCGACCGAGGACATGGCACCGAACCCACCCGGCGAATACGCCCAATCCTGCGTCGGCCGCGAGCGCATCTTCGAATATTTTTCGCGCAAATTCTCGACGCCGGGCCGACTGTTCCGCCTCAACTACGCAATCGACATGCGCTATGGTGTGCTCCACGACATCGCAACGAAAGTGCTCACGGGCACACCGATCGATGTCAGCATCAGTCATGTCAATTTCATCTGGCAGGGCGATGCCTCGTCGCAGGCGCTGCGCTGCCTCGCGCATTGCACGGCGCCGACCTCGCCGATCAATGTCAGCGGCCACGAAATTTTGGCGGTGCGCGATCTCGCAGCAAGATTCGGCGCCCGCTTCGGCCGTGCGCCGGTGCTGACAGGAAACGAAGAGCCGACGGCGTGGCTGACCGACACGTCCAAGGCAGTCGAGCTGTTCGGCCTGCCGGTCGTCGACACCGAGCAGCTGATAGCCTGGACGGCGGACTGGGTCTCCCGCGCCATGCCGAGCCTCGGCAAGCCGACCAAATACGAGGTGCGCGATGGACGCTACTGAGATCACCGGCATCGTCAAGCTCGGCGTCGAGGATGCGATAGCCGGGCTCGCGCTGTCGGCGGAAGCGCGCTGGAACCAGACCGAGGAGGATTGGCGCGTCTTCCTGCACGAAGGCGTCGTATTCGGCATCCGCGACGGCGTGCGACTGGTCGCCACGGCGGCTTTGCTCCCTTATCCCGGCAACAACGCCTGGATCAGCATGGTGCTGGTGACGGCAACACATCGCCGCCGTGGCCTCGCAACGCGCCTTGTCGGTGCCTGCCTGGAAACGGCGCGCAAGAACGGCCTGACGAGCTGGCTCGACGCGACGCCCGACGGCGCCGCCGTCTACGGGCCGCTCGGGTTCACGCCGACGCTGCAATTGCGCCGCCTCAAGCTGGTGAAATCCGCTCAAGCGGCCGCGCGACCACCTTCATCCGCGACGCTCGACGCGCTTCGCGCGCGTGACCGGCGAGCCACCGGTTTCGATCGAACCGCTTTGCTCTCCACCTTCGCTGGGCGTCCCGGCTCAAGCATCGTCTCTGCGAACGGCGCCATCGCGCTGGTGCGGGACGGACGCACCGCGCGCCATATCGGCCCGTTGTTTGCCGACGACGCCGCAGCCGCGCTGACCCTGGTCGATACAATCGCCCGATCGGAGACCGGGCCGCTGCTGCTCGACGCTGTCGCGTCGCAAGCCGCATTCCCTGAAGGATTGACCGCCTCCGGCTGGACCATAGAGCGGCCGTTCCAGCGCATGCGATTCGGCCCCGCCACTGCCGCGGGTGAGGAAATGCCATTCGCCGTCGCCGGCCCTGAATTCGGATAGGACCTCATGCACCACAGCCAAATCAACAGCGAAGTCCGTAAGCTGATCGCCGACGGCACCGTGCTTCCGGCGCATCCCCTCGCGCTCACCGCCGAACGCCAGCTCGACAAAAAGCATCAGCGCGCGCTGACGCGCTATTACATCGATGCCGGCGCAGGCGGCCTTGCGGTCGGCGTGCACACGACGCAGTTTGCGATCCGCGATGTCGGCCTCTACCGTCCCGTGCTCGAGCTCGCCGCCGAGACAGCGGCGAACTGGACCAAGCGTCCGCTGGCGATGGTCGCGGGCCTTGCCGGTCCGACCCGGCAGGCGGTCACAGAAGCTCGCACCGCGCGCGACATCGGCTATCACGCAGGGCTGCTCAGCCTCGCCGCGATGAAGAGCGCCTCCGAGGACGAGATCATCGCGCATTGCACGGCGGTCGCCGCCGAGATCCCGCTGGTCGGCTTCTATCTCCAGCCGGCAGTCGGCGGCGTGATCCTGTCAAGCCGATTCTGGCAGCGCTTTGCCTCGATCGACAATGTCATCGCAATCAAGATCGCGCCATTCAACCGCTATCGGACACTCGACGTGCTGCGCGGCGTCGCGGCGGCTGGCGCGCTCGACCGCGTCGCGCTCTATACCGGCAATGACGACCACATCCTGCTCGATCTGATGCTGCCGTTCGACCTCCGCGACAACGGCGTCACCACGCGGACCTACTTCAAGGGCGGCCTGCTCGGCCATTGGTCGGTGTGGACCGCGAGCGCCATAAAACAGTTCGAACGCTGCAAGGCGGCGCGGCACAAGGACAGCGTACCGGCCGACCTGCTCGCGCTTGATGCCCGCGTCACCGACTGCAACAGTGCTTTCTTCGACGTCGCCAACGATTTTCACGGCTGCATCGCCGGCTGCCACGAGGTGCTGCGACGGCAGGGCCTGATGCAGGGCCTGTGGTGCCTCGATCCCGACGAGGGGCTGAGCCCCGGACAGAAGGACGAGATCGACCGCGTCTTTCGCGAGCATGCCGACCTCAGCGACGATGCGTTCGTCGCGGCCAACTTGAATAAATGGCTGGCATGAGCACAAACCCCTTCATCAGCCTGCAAGGCGTCCGAAAGGTCTATCGCAGCGGCGGCGCCGAATTCCTGGCAGTGTCCGACGTCACCATGGACGTGCAGGAGGGTGAGCTTGTCTCGCTGGTCGGCCCGTCCGGCTGCGGCAAGACCACGGTGATGAAGATTTTGGCCGGCCTGCACGGCGCAGACGGCGGCACGGTGACGATCGGTAATGCCGACAGCCGGTTCGATCCGACCCGCGACATCGGCATGGTGTTCCAGCAGGCGCTGCTGTTGAAATGGCGCACCGTCCTGGACAACGTGCTGCTGCCGGCCGAGATCGTCGGCCTGCCGATGAAGGCCGCGCGCGAGCGGGCGCGCGATCTGCTCAATCTGGTCGGGCTTGCCGGCTGCGAGCAGAAATATCCGCGAGAGCTCTCCGGCGGCATGCAGCAGCGCACCGCGATCGCGCGCGCCTTCATTCACGACCCAAAACTGATCTTGATGGATGAGCCGTTCGGCGCGCTCGACGCCTTGACGCGCGAGCAGATGAATCTGGAGATGCTGCGGATCTGGCGCGAGAGCGGCAAGACCATCGTCTTCGTCACGCACTCGATCCAGGAAGCCGTGTTCCTGTCCTCGCATTGCGCCGTGCTGACGGCGGGACCTGCGAAGATGGCCGATTATTTCGCAATCGACCTGCCCTTCCCGCGTGCGCTTCCGCTCAAGACGACGGATGCCTTCGGCGCTTATGCGCGGCGCATCTATGAGAAGCTGGGTTTGGGCGCAGCGTAAATGCCGCGCCCACCCTTCTCGCAATCAGGTCTTGTTGCGCATCTTGCCGAGCAGATAGTTGTCGTAAAAATTCTCCGCGATCTGCGTGTAGAACAGCAGCTCCTTCATATACGCATCGTGGCTTTCCTTGGTGCGCTTGAACAGGTCGCTCTTGGCGGCGAGCTCGTTCAGATGCTCCTGGGTCGCGGTGTAGCAGGCCTCCAGCACCGGCTGCGGAAACGCCTTCAGCTCCGCGCCATTGGCGATCAGCCGCTTCAGCGCCGCCGGATTCACGCTGTCGTATTTCTCGAGCATCCAGGCGCCCGCGGCCGACGCCGCCTGGTTGACGATCGCCTGGTACTGCTTCGGCAGCGAAGCCCACTTCTCGTCATTGACGATCAAGTGCAGCATGGCGCCGCCTTCCCACCAGCCGGGGAAGTAGTAATATTTGGCGACCTTCTGGAAGCCGAGCTTCTCGTCGTCATAGGGACCGACGAATTCGACTGCGTCGATCGTGCCTTTCTCCAGCGCCGGATAGATGTCGCCGCCCGCAATCTGTTGAGGCACCACACCGAGCCGCGCCAGCACGTGGCCGCCCATGCCGGCGATGCGGAATTTGAGACCCTTGAGATCGTCGACCGTCTTGATCTCCTTGCGGAACCAGCCGCCCATCTGGGTGCCGGAATTGCCGCAGAGGATCGCATGCGCCTTGAACGGCTTCAGCGCCTCGTTCGTGAGCTCGGCGCCGCCGCCGAAATGCCACCACGACTCCTGATGGCGATGGTTCATGCCGAACGGCGCGCCGGTGGCATAGGCCAGCGCCGGCTCCTTGCCGATGTAGAAATAGAGCGGCGTTTGCGCCATCTCGACGGAGGCCGTGCTGACGGCATCGAGCGCCTGCAAACCAGGGACGAGTTCGCCGGCCGCAAAAGTCTGGATCTGGAATTTGTTGTCGGTGGCCTCGGCGACGTATTTCGCAAAGGTCTGCGCCGTGCCGTAAATGGTGTCGAGCGACTTCGGAAAGCTCGAGGTCAGGCGCCATTTGATCTCGGGCGCGCCTTGCGCGATCGCAGGTGCGGCAACCAGCGTCGTTGCGCCGGCGACCGCGCCGCCCTTGAGGAATGTACGGCGTTTCATGATAGGTCTCTCCCTTGAGATCAGCTTGAGTTGATGGCCTTCGCCACGCGTCCTGGCGGACCGTTTGCCCGTTCCGGATGCGGAGTTCAAGCTGACAGAAAGGCCGGACCGCGGCGGGCGCCGAGGCTGCTCAGTCATCCTCAAGGAAGATCGACAGCGCCCGCTGCAATTCCTTGAACGGGCCAAGCCCGATCTTGGTCGCGAGAGCCGTTTCGCTTTCGGCGATCGCCGGCCGCAGCCGGCCGAGCAGCGCGGTGCCGCTCTCGGTCAGGTGCAGCACATAGTAGCGGCGGTTGATGGCGGAGGCCGAACGCTGCACCACGCCGCGCCGCTCCAGATGATCCACCAGCCGCCCGAGCCCCGCCCGCTCGATCGACAGGGATTGCGCGAGGGCGAGCTGGTTGACGCCCGGATTGGCCTCGATCACCGACAGCACGGAAAACTGCGCCGGGCTGATGTCGAACGCGGCGAGCCGGCGGCTGACATCCTTGAAGACCCAGAGCTGCGCCCGCCGGATGCGATAGCCGAGCGAACGGGACAGATCGGCCGAGGCCAGCAGCCTTGGCCGGGCCGGCTTTGCGGGCGGTGCGGAGCGCGGCGCGGGTCGCGACGGCTTGGCAACAGGCGCCCTGCGTTGTGCTGCCTTGGCGGATCGCTTCCTGACGCCAGCCTTCTCCCGCTCCATCGACGACCATCTTTCACACGCCGGCGCAGCGGCATCCGGCCCGGCTGTCCGAGATTCGTAGCGAGTCTATCGCAGCCGCCCCGGATCGAGAAGCGGAGCAGCGTTGCGCCTTTCGACTACAGCTTCGACGAGAGGTTGCATCGCGAACTCGCGTGCCGCGTCATGTTGACACGGCAACATCGCTCGCTTAAGGATCGGGAAAACCTGCCATCGCTCGCGCAGGCTTCAGGGGAGCTAACGTCCGTGCCTTCATCAAGGATGGGCAACGATCCGCATGCCATGGCGCATCGCGGCGAGACGATCGCGCATGTCCGCGCATTGCCTCGTGCTCCGCATGGCGGAGCTCCACGGCCTTTCGACGCCCCCGCATTCTCAATCGACAACGACATCGCTCGCAGCCTCGACGACGCCCGCCTGCACGGCCGGCGCCGCGCGATGTCGCGTGGACGACCGCTGCTCGGACAACATCAAACTGGGAGGGCATGACATGAAACGACTACTTCTCGCCTCGACCATCGTGGCCGGTTGGACGGCGCTCGGCCCGCAGGCCATTGCGAACGGACTGCCTCCGGGCGGCGTTGCCCCGCGCTCGTCCTGCACGGCCTTGACGGGCCTCACATTGCCGAACACGCAGATCCTGAGCGCAACCCAGAAATCGGGTTATTGCAACGTGATCGGCATCATCAACAAGCGCGTCTCGACCCAGGACCCCGACCACTTCACCTACGGAATCGGCTTTGCGCTCAACCTGCCCAATACCTGGCATGGCCGTTTCGAGATGATGGGCGGCGGCGGCACCGATGGCAGCCTCCAGGCCGACCCGCAAGGCGCCGCCGGCGTCGAGCTCGGCCAGGGCTGGGCCGTCGCGGCCGATGACGGCGGCCACGAAGACAGCGCCAGCAACGTCGTCGGCGGCCATCAGGACGACGATGCCAATGCCGGCGGCTCGGCGCATTTCGCGATCGACGCCCAGGCCCGCAGGGACTACGGCTACAACGGCATCGAGAAGACCGCGACGATCTCGAAGCAGATCATCGCCTATTTCTACGGCTTCGAGACCGTCCATTCCTACATCATGGGATGCTCCAACGGCGGTCGTGACGCGATGGTCGCCTCGCAGCGATCGCCCTGGTTGTTCGACGGCGTGATCTCGCAAAATCCCGGCTTCAACCTGCCGCAGGCAGGCATCGCGGAGGCCTGGAACGAGCAGGTGCTCGGCAAGCTTGCAACCAGCACCGACATCAACGGGCAGCCCTTCATTCCCGACACGTTTCCGCAGCAGGACCTCCAGGTGGCCTCGGCCGCGATCCTGAGTGCCTGCGACGCCCTCGACGGGTTGGTCGACGGGATCATCGACAATTATCACGCCTGCACGGCGAAGAAGGTGTATCCGGCGCTCGCCAATTACACCTGCGGCACCGGCTCGCACGGCAGCACGCCGCATGGCGGCACCTGCCTGACCGGCGCGCAAGTGGACACGTTGAAGAAGATCTATGCCGGGCCCGTCAACTCGAAGGGACAGCGGCTCTATTCGAACTGGTTCTGGGATGCCGGCATCTGGACGCCGCCCACCGCGCCGGGCGCGGGCTGGGGCTTCTGGAACGTCGTCACCGCGCCGGTGCCGGGCGTCAACACCGCGATCAATTTGACGCTCGGCGCGGGCGCGATCCCGATGATCTTCCAGACACCGCCCGTGGTCACGCCGGTCAATGGGCCGAACGGCCAGGAAGCCTTCGTGTTCCACTTCAATTTCGACACCGACGCGCCGAAGATCTTCACCAGGACACCGGCCTATCCGGAAAGCGCGATGGACTTCATGGCCGCGGTCTCGACCGATTTGCGTCCGTTCAGGGCGCGCGGCGGCAAGCTGATCATCTCCACCTCCGTCAATGACGGCATCTTCTCCGGCGCCGCGATCGCGCGTTGGTATCGCAACATGGACAGGCACACGAGCGGTCGCGCGACCGATTTCGCCCGGCTGTTCATGGTGCCGAACATGGCCCATTGCGGCGGCGGCGCGGCCACAACGAGCTTCGCCGTGAACGAGCTCAAGGCCATCACCGACTGGGTCGAGAACGACATCGCGCCGGAGCGCATCGTGGCGACCAATACCAACGCCACCTCGCCCTATCCGACCGGGGGAGTTTTCGATCCGCGCATTGCGATGAACTTCCCGACCGGCGGCACGCGGCCGCTGTGCGTCTATCCCAAGATCGCTGCCTACAAGGGCAGCGGCATGACCAATGACGCCGGCAATTTCGCCTGCATCGACCCCGGCTTCAAACCGGGTGGCGACCACGACTTCCATGACGATGACGACGGACGCGGAGACGACAGGCACTGACCGCGTGTGGATTGATTGACGAGCCAAACAAGCACGGCGCGCGGTTCTACCGCGCGCCGCATGCGTAAGAGTGCGCACGATCGCGCCCCAATCTCAGCAACGACGGGATGGAAGGAGCGCGCTCCTAGAGCAGCTTGGCGCTGACGAACAGCGCACGCACGGCGTTGGTCGCCTGCACCACGAGCATGGCGTTATCTGCAGCGCCTTCGAGCGCCGCGACCGCGTCTTCATGCAGCGAGCGGAATTCCATCCACTCGACCGATTTGAAGTTGGTGAGGAATTGATAGGCCTGGCCGACGGTCGCAATCGCCAGCGTGTCGCCGTTCAGCTTGATCTTGAACGTCGTACGCAGCGGGGTCTCGGAACTTTGCGGATCACTCATGGGCTGCTTCTGGACGATGACGGCTTAACGAAGGGAAAACGGCAGCCCCGCCGTGGCAGGCAAATATCAGGAGCCAATATCAGGAGTCGGTGCTCGCGCGCTGCGAGGCGGTCGCCGATCCGCTCAGGCGCGGCACCACGACCAGACGATTGAACTCACCGTTGTCGTAGGCCTTCATGAATCGATCATAGTCCTTGATCGAAACGCAGCCGTTGGAATCGCCGCGCGGCCCGAGCATGTAGTTGTGGGTGAGAAGGCCGACGCGGCCGAGCGCGCTGGTGCCCTCAGCCGGCGTCAAGCGCAGCGCACGGACGCCGTGGAACAGCTTTTCGCGCGGCTTCAGGTCGTAGGTCGCGGGCGGGGTCGCGCCAACCATCCGCTGGTCGACATGCTCCGGGTCGTCCATCAGCGCGCCCATGCCGGAATGCGCCTCCAGCGCGATGCCGCTCGGCAGGTAAAGCGCCTTGGCCGAGATGTCATAGACCGCCGTTCGCGAATCGTAGCCGAGTGCGACGAGATCCGGCGCCTTGCCGAACAGGCCGCTGTCGGGCGTCAGCGAGGCCAGCTTGATCTTGTCGGTGAATTTTTCGAAGAAGTTGCGGTTGTCGACCCTGGGGGTGGTCTCCGCATAAGCCTGGCTCGAGGCGATCTGGGCGGAGAAGTCCGCCTGAGACGGGCGCGAGCGCGGCATCGGGACGGCGTCAGCACGCTGCGAGGGCCTCGTCTCGTCGACCACGTGCCGGTCGTCGTCGGTCAGGGTCGAGCGCCAGTCGTCGCCCTGGAGCTTCTGGGCGAGCATCGCCTTGGCGTCGCGCAACTTGAGTTGGACCGCATTCACGGCGGAGCGCTCCAGCGTCCGCAGGCCGAACTCGCGGGCCGGCGGACTGCCAGACGCCGAAGCGAAACGATCATCGAACGAAGGGGCATTGGTTGGCGGCAGTGCGGCAGAAACCAGCGGGGCCGAATCGCCGATATCCGCGACCCAGGCGGCAGCGCCCAGCGCCAGCGCGACGGAAGCCAAAGCCAACAGTATCGTCTCGGCTCGCCCAATACGGCGGCGCGACAACAGCCTCTCGGCTTGTGCGCGGTCGGAAACCATCAGATCCCCACAATCGACCCCCGGGGGAACCCACCCCCACCCGGAGACTCTGTACCAGCTACCACATTGGGAGCCAAAAGTTAGGCATAATCGGGGCCGGCAAGGGCCCGGCAAGGGGTCCAGCAAGCCGTCCCAAGGTATCCAATGACCGATCCTTTCGATCTCGTACGCTTTGTCCGGGCCCAGGACCCGGTCTATCGCGACATCCAGGGGGAGCTGACCCGGGGCCGGAAGCAGAGCCACTGGATGTGGTTCGTCTTCCCGCAGGTCGCCGGCCTCGGCTTCAGCGCCATGTCGCAGCGTTATGCCATCGCCTCCCGCGCCGAGGCCAAGGCCTACCTCGCTCACCCCATCCTCGGTCCGCGCCTGACCGAATGCACGAGGCTCGTGCTCGCGGTCGAGAGTCGGCCCATCAACGCCATCCTCGGCGCGCCCGACGACGCCAAATTCCGCTCGTCGATGACGCTGTTCGACGCGGTGTCCGACGAGCCCGCTTTCGATCAGGCGCTCGCCCGATATTTTTCGGGCGAGCGCGATCAGGCGACGCTAGATCTGCTCGCGGCGCTTGACCAGAAGGCCAAGTGACCGCGGGGCATCGCGGCCACCAGCGTAAACCCGGGATTAACATCGCCTGCCTATTGTCCGGGCAAAATAATTCTCCCCGCGCCAATTGCCGGACAGATCATGAAAATCGGTACGCTCCTGACCACCGCCATCGTCTCGCTCTCGACCGTTGGCGGCGGCCTCGCCGTCTACGTCGCCGTGACGAAGTACCAGACGATCGAGCGCATCACCGAAGCCCAGGGCCGGCTGGCGATCGTCCGCGCCGTCAGCGACATCCCGCGCTATCTCAACCCCGAGCGCGGCTTTGCCACCAACATCCTCTATGGACCTGCCACCATCGACCCGGCGCAGCTCACCGAGCATGACAAGCTGCGCAAGCAGACCGACGGCGCGCGCGACAGGATGAACGGGCTGCGTAAGGACCTGCCCGGCCCGTTCGACGACGGCAACGCCCTCGGCGGCAACATCGACGGCATCAATGCGAAGTTCACCGCGCTGCGCGAGGCCATCGACAAGGCGATGGCGGGACCGGTGGAGGCGCGCAAGGACGCGGCCAAGAAGATCGTCGCCGACAACGCCGTGCTCAACGGCAGCGTGACCGCGTTGCTCAACGAGCAGGTCCGCCGCATGGCGATCCTCAACGGCGATGCCTACCGCCAGGCCAGCTACGCCAACATCGCGATGACATTGCGCGACGTGGGCGGCTTCAACTCCAGCCTGCACAAGAATCTCGTCGGGGGCAAGAAACCGGCGACCGACACCGAGAAGGCCGAGATCAGCCGCTCGCAGGGCCGCAACGATCAGATCGTGATGGCGCTGCTCGAGTTGCGCGGCAATTCCACAACGCCGGCGAACGTCGCCGCTGCCCTGGAGAAGTTCAACGCGGTCTATATCGAGGAGTTCGGTCGCGAGCTCAAGCTGGTGAAGGACGGTGCGGTCAGCGGCAAGTACGAACACGACATGGACACCTATTACGCCGCCACGCAGCGCGGCCTCAGCACCATCATCGAGGTCCGTGACGCGTTCTACGACAATGCCGAGCTTGTCCTCGCCGGTGCCTCCTCCGCCGCGCGCACCAGCTTCACGGTCGCGCTCGTGGGCCTTCTCGCCGTGCTGATCGCCAGCGCCGGCCTCATCGTGATGGTTCGCCGCCGCGTCTGCGCCCCGATCGTCAACCTGACGACACGGATGTCGCGGCTTGCCGACGGAGACGTTGCAGAGGACATCCCCGGCGCCGAGCGTTCCGACGAAATCGGCGCGATGGCCGCGGCTGTCCAGGTGTTCAAGGACAGCATGATCCGGGCCGACCGGCTTGCGGCGGAGAAGCAGGCCGAGAACGACGGCAAGATGCGCCGCGCCCAGGCGCTCGACGGGCTCACCCGCGCGTTCGAGGCCAAGGTCACCGAGCTTGTCGGCGGCCTGTCCCGCGCTTCGTCCACCATGGAAAGCACCGCGCAGTCGATGACCTCGACGGCGGCCCAGACCAACAGCCAGGCAGCGGTCGTCGCCGCCGCCTCGCAGCAGACCTCGACCAACGTGCAGACCGTCGCCAGCGCCACCGAAGAGCTGACCTCCTCGATCGCGGAGATCGGTCGTCAAGTGGCGCAATCCACCGTGATCGCGGCCCGCGCCGTCGACAACGCCCGCCGCACCGGCGACACCGCACGCGCGCTCGCCGACGGCGCGCAGAAGATCGGCGACGTCGTCACGCTGATCCAGAGCATCGCCGAGCAGACCAATTTGCTGGCGCTCAACGCGACCATCGAGGCCGCCCGCGCCGGCGACGCCGGCCGCGGCTTTGCGGTGGTTGCTTCCGAGGTGAAATCGCTGGCGGGCCAGACCGCCAAGGCCACCACCGAAATCTCCGAGCAGATTTCGGCGATCCAGGCCGCGAGCGACGAGACCGTGACCGCGATCCGCAACGTCGCCGACGTCATCGGCGAGATCGACCAGATCGGCACCGCGATCGCGGCCGCGATCGAGGAACAGGGCTCGGCGACCAAGGAGATCGCCCGCAGCGTCCAGGAGGCCGCGCGCGGCACCCAGGAGGTCAACACCAACATATCGGGCGTGCAGCGCGCCGCCGACGACACCGGTACGGCCGCACGGGAGGTGCTGGGCGCCGCCGAGCAGCTCTCGACCCAGTCGCGCGACCTCGCCGGACAGTTCGACCGCTTCCTCGGCGAAGTCAGGGCCGCGTAAGGCCGTTCAATAAGGCGGCGCCTTGCGCGCCCGCTGCGCCTTGGCGGCCTCGATCCACCATTCGAGATCGTCGGCGAAGCGCGGGAACGAGCGTTCCAGCGCCTTGCCGCCCTCGCCGATCGGCTCGCTCTCGGCCGACAGCGTCTGCGCGATCGGGCCGACGCCGATGGTGCTCGATACCACCACCATGCCCATCTCCGAGAGCGTGCCGTGCCATGCGGTCGAGGCGCGTGCGCCGGACAGCCGGCCGGCCGAATAGCTGACGATCGCGGCCGGACGCCAGAACCATTCCTCCAGGAAGTGATCGGTGAGATTCTTCAGGCCAGGCTGAATGCCCCAATTGTACTCGCCGGTGACGAAGACGAAACCGTCCGCGCCGCGGATCTCTCCGGCCAGCTTCTCAAGCGCCTCCGGGGCCGCGCCCTTGGGATATTCCTTGTACATGCGATCGAGCATCGGCAGGCCGATCGCCTTGGCGTCGATCAACGCGACCTCGTCGCCGCGCTGGCGCAGGCGATCGATGACGAAATTCGCGAGGCGGATGCCCATGCGGTCGGAACGGTAGGAACCGTAGAGGACGAGGATGCGATTGCTCATGGCCAGCAGGCTAGCACAAAACCGGAATTCGGCCCCAACCCATTTGTCGTGCTAGCGCCCGCGTCCGCGCTCGAGCGTTTGCGACGGCGTCTCGCCGAACTGGTCGCGATAGCTTCCGGAGAAGTCGCTGAGATGCCAGAAGCCGAACGCCAGCGCGACGGCCTTGACGCTGTCGGCACCGGCGAGCAGCCGCCGGCGCACCAGCCACAGCCGGCGCAGGCGCAAGTAACGGTGCAGGCTCATGCCGCGATAGCGGCGGACGACGTCGTGCATGGTGCGGACGGACAGGCCGAGCTTGCGCGCCATCTCCTCGCTGTAGATGGGCTGCGAGAGGTCGTCGGAGAGAAGCGCGCGGATGTCCTGAAAGATCTTGAAGTTCCGCTCGTCATTGGGGCGCAGGGTCCATCGCGCCGGAACGATGCTTTGGAAAATGTCGTCGACCGCGCCGAGCAGGGTCTCCCTCATGGCGGCTGCCTTCAACGGCACGTCTGGCGCGTCGACCGGTTCCGACGCCGCGGCCAGCACCTCCCGAACCACACCGCGGAGCCGGTTCAAGCCCGCGGCGGTCGTTTCGAAGATCTTGAAGCTGAGGGCCGCCTGTGGCCAGCCGCGATCGGTCACCTCCGGCCTGAACACTACCGAGGCGATTTGCCGCTGCACTTCCTCGATGGCGGTGTAAGCCGCGCCGCCGTTGCCGATGACGACGACGGGCCGCGCACGCTGCGTGCCGTTGAACCGGACCGGCACGTCGAGGTCGTCCATCGTGAATCCGATTGCGGTGCAATTATCGACGAGCTGGGCATCGACGACCCGCGGAAATGCCCGCGTCAAATTCACGTCGCAGCCGGGCAGCGACAGTATGGTCTGCTCGGCCGAAATCCTCCTCACGAACGGCGTGAACTCGAAATCCAGGCCTCGTATGGCATTTCGAAATTCATCGACGTCGGAGAAACGAAATACCTTTGGCGCCAACGCTGGCGCATCATCACTTCTGTTCATGGCAATGTGAAATTTCGCGTCGCAACAAACGCACGCCCGGCGACGATGCCGGCCCGATTTCCCCCTTTTCGGCGTTCCCCTGAATTCGAAGGAATCACTTTAACCCGTACGGACCAGTTGGCGAAGGTCGAAGTCCAAGGACAAGTCGGCGGATCAAATCTCGCCGAATTTCGATAGCGTTTCCCGCGGGGCCAGCGGTGCAGCAATACCCGGATGATCGAAATCAAAATTTCAAATTAACGTCTGTCGGGCGGAATAGACGCAGTTCGATAGTCCAAATTAATTTGAGTCAGGCCCCTGCCATGATGGCAAATTCGCCTGCTGATATTCTCGCTGACCTGGAAGAGGCGGTCGCAACGTGTCCGCCGGACCGTTGCGTACGCATTCTCTCCGGCATGGTGCAGTTGCTCACTGGCAGCCGCAACCAGTCCCGGGAATTGCTCGCCAACGTGATCGATGGTGTTCTGCTCCGATTGACGGAGCGGGTCGAGGCCAGTGCCCTGATTCGCCTCAGCACGGCGCTCGCCGAGCTGACCGTGGCGCCTCCGGAAACATTGCGGCGCCTCGCCTTGCACGACGATCCCGACGTCGCGTGTCCTGTACTGCTCAAGTCGCCGGCACTCTCCGCGGCCGACCTCGAAGCTGTCGTTTATTCCTGCGGCGAGCGGCATCGACGCGCGATCATCGCGCGCAGCGACATCGCGCCGGCCGTGACCGAGGCGCTGATCAAGCACGGCGGCGCGGTCTGCCTTGCCCTGATCAAGAACCCGGGAGCCAAATTCTCCGAGGCGGCCTATACCGCGCTGATTGCCAAGGCCGACCAGGACGGCGAAATCACGAAGGCGCTGGTGCTCCGGCCCGGCACACCCGACCTGATCGTGCGCAAGCTGCTCTCCGCCTCGCCAGGACGCAAGGCCCCGGCCGCGCCCAATCCATCCTCCGCGCCGCCGGCGCAGCAAGCCGGGCCGGCTCCGCAGAAGCAGCCTTGCCGGGCCGACTACGCCAGCGCGAGGCCCGAGATCGTCGCCCTCAACCGCATCGGCAAGCTCAACGATTCCACGGTAAACCGGTTTGCGATCCGCGGCGAGACGGCCAATTTGTTCACGGCGCTGTCGGTGCTTTCGGGCGCTCCCCTCGAAATCGTCGAACACGTCATGGCCGACGACGATTGCGAAGGCCTGGTCATGGCCTGCCGGGCTTCGCGGCTGAACTGGCAGACCACGCTTGCCATCCTGAGCAACCGCAGCGGAACGAGGCTCTCCTACGGCGAGCGCGAACGCGCGCAACTGATCTTCGAGACGCTGCTTCTGTCCACCAGCCAATGGACGGTGCGATGGGGCGAAATCGCAGCAAGCGCCAACACGAGCGATCCGGGAAATTGCGGCGCGAAAATGGGGAGGAGCAGATGAAGTTCGACGGTCGCAAAGCGCTGCGCGTGAAAATGGACCACAAGCAGCCAGTCAATCTGATGGGCTCGGACGGCACGTGGCGACGCAGTTGCGTTCTGCTCGACATATCGCAAAGCGGCGCCAAGATCGAGGTCGAGGGCACGCTCGACGTGCTCCAGGCCAAGGAATTCTTCCTGCTGCTGTCGTCGACGGGGCTCGCCTACCGGCGCTGCGAACTGGTCTGGATCGACGGCACCACGGCCGGCGTGCACTTCATCACCGCGGACGGCAAGAAGAAACCGGCAAGCTCACAGGCGGCGGCGACGCAAAACTCGGTTCAGAGCAAATAGGCTGGGGAACTCCTCCCACGAATTGAACTCCAGGAAAGTCCAGGTCGACCCGTGCAGAACGCGCGAACCCTACCAGGCCCCGTCAAGCGCGACGCCGGCATCCGAGAGCGGGAAGCGGCCCGCCCATTCGTTCATGTGCTGGCCGACACGTCCGACAAGCTGTCGGCCGTGTGCGCGATCGTCGAAGATAGATTCACCGTTGCGGGCGAACGGCTCGACGCTGATGCCAGGCTGTCACAGGTGCCGTTCGCCATCGTGATCCGCGCGGAACTGCGCGACGTCGGCACCATCGCAGCCATCAAAAAGCGGGCCGGCAACCTGGCGAAGGCGAAAAAGCGCATCTTCCTGCTCGATCACACGTCTCACGTCGGCATCTCGCAGGCCTACGCACTCGGAGCGACACTCGTCCTTCCCGGGCCGGTCAACCGGGGCAAATTGCTGGCGGCGCTGTCCGATCCGGCCGACCCGTCGCCTGCCTCGAGCGAGACCGCGCAATCCGGCAACGCCGTCGAGACCGCGGCGACCGCCATCGCCTCGATGTTCACCTCGGTGACACTGGGCCAGCCGGTCGACGTCGACGGCACCAGGGAAGCCGGCCGCCAGATCGCCGACCGCATCGCCCAGCATGGCCTGTCGGAATGGCTCACGACGGTGCGGCGCCATCACGAAGGGACCTATCAGCATTGCCTGCTCGTCACCGGCCTCGCCATCGACTTCGGCCTGAGCCTCGGCGTCGGCAGGCCCGATCTGGAGCGCCTGTATACGGCGGCCATGTTCCACGACATCGGCAAGGCCCGGATCCCGCTTGCCATCCTCGACAAGCCCGGCCGTCTCGATCCGGAGGAACGTGCCATGATCGAGACCCACCCGGCGTCGGGCTACGATTTTCTGAAAGGCCACGACAAGATCTCGCCGGAGGTCCTCGATGCCGTACGGCATCATCACGAATATCTCGACGGCAGCGGCTATCCGGATGCGCTCTGCGCCGAGAGCATCGGCGATGTCGTGCGCATCCTGACGATCTCGGACATCTTCGCGGCCCTGATCGAGCACCGGCACTACAAGCCGACGATGCTGCGCCCGGAGGCCTACAACATTCTCTGCGGCATGAATGGAAAGCTGGAGAAGGCTCTGGTTGCCTCGTTCAAGCAGGTCGCGCTCACGCGATGAGCGCGACAAACCCGTCTCGAAATGCCGGCCGTTAGCGTTTTCGAGCGAAGCGGATACCGGTTCGCTCAAAGAAAACGCGTCAAACTGAGAACCTAGTGCGTGGCCCGGTATTTGACGCGGTGCGGAATGGACCGGCAGGCCAGCCCCTCCGCCAGCAGCTTCATGTCCTCTCGTCTACCGCTACGAATGAGCCTGCTGAACTCTTCGGCTGTGAAAGGAAGACTTGGATCATCATCGATCGGGTGCCGCATTCGCGGACCGAAGAACCGTCGAACCAGGCTAGCCAGCCGCCGCATGTCAATTCCCTCGCGCCAGCAACAAACCTCTCAGTCCGCATATTGTTCCTCCCGCACGATCGAGATTGCAAGAGGATGTAACGAGTCCGCACCAAAAATTTCAGTGAGAGAATAATCTGCTTCGCGTCGTGCTAATCCGCAAAGCCGACGTAACGAACGAAATCGTCGTTGCCCTCGCGATCCGAGCGAACGGCGTTCGCGGCAAAGTTGTCGTCGGGATAGCCCATCGCGACGCAGGTCATGATCACCTCGTCCTCCGGAATGTTCGCGACCTCGCGCACGATGTCGGAGCGCATGATGCCCTGCCCGTTGATCACCGAACCGAGACCGCGGTCCCAGGCCGCGAGCACGATGCCGTAGCAGAGCGCGCCGAGATCGAAATGGCAGACCGCGCCGGGATCGAGCACGCGGTCATAGGTCAAGACCAGCGAGACCGGCGCGTCGAACTGGCGGAAGCCGCGCAGCACCCAGTCCTGGCGCATCGGTTTGTCGTCGCGCGCGATCCCCATCGCGCCGAATAATTGCTTGGCGATGTCGACCTGGCGGGTGCGGTGAACGCCCTGGTATTCGCCGTGGCTGATGATGTCGCGCTTGACCTTGGCGCCGCCAACCATTTCCTCCATGTTGCGTCGGCGCAGCTGTTCCAGCGGACTGCCTGTGAGCACGTGGACGTGCCAGGGCTGGGTGTTCATCGACGACGGCGCACGCTTGGCGCTGTCGATGATCGCCTCGATCACCGCGCGCGGCACCGGCTCGTTCCTGAAGCCACGCACGCTGCGGCGCGACTGGACCAGCGTTTCGAATTCCACCTCAAGACCTCCCTGCCCGTTCATCCCCGGCATTGCAACATGCGAGCGGTTGCCGATGCGGCGCGCAAAATCTATGCTACCCCGCAAGCAAGACCAAGAACCCTGTGAGGATCCCATGGCCGTACCGCTCGATCCCGTCATCGCCCAGATCATTCCGCTGCTGCCGATGCGCGATCCCACGACGATGACGCCACAGAGCGCCCGCGATTCCTTGCGTGCACTGGCTGCCGCGCGCGCGGCCATACCGCCGCCGCCGGTCGACACTGTCGCGGACATCAAGGTGAAAGGCGGCGCCGGCCCGCTCGATGCACGTGTTTACCGGATCGGCACCACGCCCGCCCCGACCGTGGTGTTCTTCCATGGCGGCGGCTGGGTCGCGGGCGATCTCGAGACCCACGACCGGCAGGCGCGCAACCTTGCGATCGAGACCGGCGCGGTCGTCATCTCCGTCGACTATCGCCGCCCACCCGAAACGCGCTTTCCCGGCGCGTTCGAGGACGCCTTTGCCGCGGTGAGCGACGTGTTTGGCCGCGTCGCGGAATTTGGCGGCGATGCAAAACGCCTCGGCGTTGCCGGCGACAGCGCCGGCGGCAATCTCGCGGCCACCACCGCGATCGCCTGCCGCGACGCCGGCATCGGGCTCGCCGCGCAACTCCTGGTCTATCCCGTGACCGAAATCGCAGGCCACTATGCCGACGCGCGCGAGAACGCACGCTTTCCCTCGCGCGCCGAGAATGCCGAAGGCTACTTCCTCTCCCGCGCCGTGATGGAATGGTTTTGCGGCCATTATCTCGCCGATCCCTCGCACGCGACCGACTGGCGAGTTTCACCGCTGCGCGCAGCCTCGCTTGCCGGCGTCGCGCCCGCGATCGTCACCACGGCCTGGTTCGATCCCCTGCGCGACGAAGGTGCCGCCTATGCGCGGGCGCTGGAGGCGGCCGGCGTTCGCGTAAAGCACCATGAGGGCGCCGGCCTGATCCATGGTTATTTTGGTCTCGGCGACGCCTCCGAGGTGGCGCGAGCCGAAGCGCAGCGTGCGCGTGCGGACTTCAAGGCGCTGCTCGCGCGTGGCGTATGAGACCTTAGGCGCTCCGCGCCCGCTGCGCGTCGGTGTGCCCCCACGTTTGGTCCCAATCCTGACCGGCGGCATCGACGACGCGGCCGTCGGATTCGAAGAACTTGTTCGGCACCTGGAAGATCGCGAGGATCAACGCGCCTTCCGGGCACCAGGCGGCATGCCGGCTGCCCGCCTCGCGCCAGATGAATTCGCCGGCCTTGCAGGCGATCCCCTTGGCTGGCCCCTCGTTGTCGACGAGAGCCCCCTCGATGACATAACTCTGCTCGACGCCGACATGCTCGTGATCGGGCAGCACCGATCCCGGCGCAAAGCGCATCAAGGCAGTCATCAGACCGCTGCTGCGATCGAACAGCAGCGTCTTGGCCTCGCAGCCCGGAAAGCGCGTCTTCTGCCATTCCATGTCTTGCGGCCGAACCAGGTGAGAATGCCGATCAGCCGCGGCATCCGGCACTTTCGCAATCAGGGTCTCCATGACGATGCTCCCTCCGGCTAACCTCGCCCGAAGCTAGCAGGATCGCCCGGCCCGGTCAGCGAGCAGTGCAGCAGGCCGTGGGCCCTGTCGAACTCGCCCTCGAAAAATCGCCAGGAAGACCGGACGACAGGCGCTCATCCAGCTTGATTGCGCCACGATTCCCGGCTCCAATCCGCCCGCCATCTTTTTTGGTTTAGGGAGACAATCATGATGAAGCGGATTTTCCTGGCTGCGATCGTTGCCACCTTCGCGGCGGGTTCGGCCTTCGCGGACGACACCTGCGAGAGCAAGGCGGTCGGCAAGGACGGCAAGGCGCTCGCGGGCGCGGCGAAGACGTCGTTCATGAAGAAATGCAAGGCCGAAGCCTGCACGCCCAAGGCCGTCAGCGCCGACGGCAAGCCGCTCGCCGGCGCCGCCAAGAACAGCTTCATGAAGAAGTGCGAGATGGGCGCGTAAGGCGCCGCGAATTCGCGGCTTCTTTAGCGAGCAATCGCCAAACGAACTGCGTCATGGCCGGGCTTGTCCCGGCCATTCGCGTGAGTGTTTCCGTATGCCAGCGCCCAAACCAGATCATCCGAAAGCATCGCCGCTCTGGACAGGGGGCCTCGACTGACTGATCATGCAGTGCTGAGCGAACCGGGGCGCATCGACAAAGCTGTCTAGAAAAGGGACGTCAAGATGTGGCAACTTCGAATGCGTCATCAGATCATGGCGACGGTGAGCTTGCTCTTCGCGCTGCTCATCAGTCTCGAAACCGCGAACGCCAGGGGCCCCGGTCTGCCCAATGTCATGGTTCTGGCAACCGGTGGCACGATCGCCGGCAGCGGGGCGAGCAGCACCACCGTGGTCGGTTACACCGCAGCCACGGTGGGCATCGAGACCCTCCTGAACGCCGTCCCCGAACTGAAAACGGTGGCTAACGTCAAGGGCGAGCAGGTTTTCCAGATCGCCAGCGAGAACATGAACAATGACTACTGGCTCAAGCTCGCAAAGCGCGTCAATACGCTCCTCGCGCAGGACGACGTTGATGGGATTGTGATCACGCACGGGACCGATACGATCGAGGAAACCAGCTATTTTCTAGACCTCGTCGTCAAGAGCAAGAAACCTGTCGTCATCGTCGGCGCGATGCGGCCGTCGACGGCGATCAGCGCGGACGGGCCGATCAACCTCTTTAATGCGGTGATCCTCGCAGGCAGTGACGAGGCCGTCGGCAAGGGCGTGCTCGTTGCTCTCAACGACCAGATCAACGCCGCTCGCGATGTCACCAAGAACAACACCTCGACGGCAGACACCTTCCGCACACCTGAACTTGGCTTTCTCGGCTACATGCAGGGAAACAAACCGTACTTCTATCGTCAATCGACGCGCCGGCACACGGCGGACTCCGAATTCGACGTCTCTAGCCTCGATGCCCTGCCGCAAGTCGACATCGTCTACGGCTACGCCAACATGAACCGGGTCGCGATCGACGCTTTTGTCGCCGCCGGCGCCAAGGGGATCGTGCATGCCGGCGTGGGCGACGGCAGCCTGGCTCGGCCCGCGGTCGAGCCGGCTCTCGACGAGGCCCGCAAGAAGGGTGTCGTGATCGTTCGCAGCAGCCGGGTCGGGAACGGCATCGTCGCACGCAATGGCGAGGCAAAGGACGACGAACACGACTTCGTCGTCTCGGATACGCTCAATCCTCAAAAGGCGCGTATTCTGCTGATGCTGGCGCTGACCAAGACGACCGACACCAAGGAGATCCAACGGATGTTCTACGCTTATTAGACCATCCGAAGCGAAGTCGCCCTACTCCCGCTTGAAACGGTAGTCAAAGGCGGCGCCGAGCGGCTTGATCAATCCGACCGTCGGCGCCGGAAAATGGATCGGCAGGATCAGCGTGTCGGTGTCGGCGACGGAAGCGAAGAACTTTCGCCGCGACACCGCCGACTGTTTCGCATCCCAATCAGGCCTGGCCGACCAGTCCGGCTCGCGGCACTGGATCTGGTGATGCATGAGGTCGCCGGCGACCACCGCGCGGCTACCCTTCGAGAAGATGTTCACGCAGCAATGGCAGGGCGAATGCCCCGGCGTCGGCGTCAGCGTGGCGGTGTCATCCAACGCATAGTCATCATCGACCAGCAGCGCCTGCCCCGCCTCGACGATCGGCAGGCAATTGTCGCGGAAGACGGTACCCGGCGGGTTGCTACCCCTGGCGCTCTCGGCCTCCCAGGCCGCATACTCGCCCTTGTGAAAGACGTATTTCGCATTCGGAAACGTCGGCACCCAACGACCGTCGCGCAAGGTCGTGTTCCAGCCGGTGTGGTCGATATGCAGATGCGTGCAGAAGACGTAGTCGATCTGCTCGAAGCCGATGCCGAGCGCGAACAATTCGTTGCGCCAGCGCTCCTTGCCGGGAAAATCGAACGGCGGCGGATGGCCCTTGTCCTCGCCGGTGCAGGTGTCCACCAGAATGGTGTAGCGCGGCGTGCGCACCACGAAGGTCTGGTAGGTAATGACGATCATCCCGCGGGAGGCGTCGAACACCTCCGGCTCCATCGTCGGCAGATGGCGTTTGAACACGCCCTCGTCATAGGCCGGGAAAAAATCCTGCGGCCGCCGCCACGGTCCTTCCCGCTCGATCACAGCATCGATGGTGACATCGCCGATCCTGAGCTGCTTCATGCGCGTTCCGCTCCCGCTTTTTGGAGCAGCGTAGCGAGAGCCCCTGAAACGCGCAAGCAAGCGAATGGATTGCAAATCTCTCGATCTGGTTGTAGCCCGGATGGAGCGAAGCGTAATCCGGGAAGGTGCTCGCGTGGTTCGCTACCGGCGCAATCTTCTCCCAGGCGGGACCTTCTTCTTCACAGTGACGCTGGGCGATCGACGATCGTCCGCGTTGGTCGATCATGTTGACAAGCTGCGCCACGCATTCCGAACGACGCGCGCCGAAAGGCCATTCGAGATCGAAGCGATCGTCGTCCTGCCGGATCACCTGCATGTCATAATGACGCTGCCCGACGCAGACTCCGACTTCTCCGGCCGGTGGCGGCGCATCAAGAGTATCTTCACGCATCAACTGGCCACTGCAGGCGCCCCCATCACCCGCAACCATCGAGGCGAGTTCTCTCTGTGGCAACGGCGATTTTGGGAGCACACCATTCGCGATGACGCGGACTTCGAACGCTGCGCCGACTACATCCATTTTAACCCGGTCAAGCACGGCCTCGTCGCGTCGCCGGCAGACTGGCCGCATTCATCGCTTCATCGCTACGTCCGCGAAGGCCTGCTTCCGCTCGATTGGGGAGGATCTGGAGAGATTGTTGGCACCTTCGGCGAACGCGAAGACTGACCCGGATTGCGCTACGCTCCATCCGGGCTACAAGATTTCAATGGGCTCCTGTAGCCCGGAGGGAGCGAAGCGAAATCCGGGGCCGGACCAACCGCATTGCACGACTGTCCACGTGGCACGAAACCCGGATTGCGCTTCGCTCCATCCAGGCTACCGATCCCATCTAGCTCCGCAACCCCGGCGCTTCCTGCCCCGTGCGCGCCACGTATTCCGTGTAGCCGCCGCCAAACTGGTGGATGCCGTCCGGCGTCAGCTCCAGCACGCGGTTCGACAGGACGCTGAGAAAATGCCGGTCATGCGAGACGAACAGCATGGTGCCCTCGAAATCCGCCAGCGCCGTGATCAGCATCTCCTTGGTGGCGAGGTCGAGATGGTTGGTCGGCTCGTCCAGCACCAGAAAGTTCGGCGGATCGAACAGCATCTTCGCCATCACCAGGCGCGCCTTCTCGCCGCCCGAGAGCACGCGGCAGCGCTTCTCGACATCGTCGCCGGAGAACCCGAAGCAGCCGGCAAGCGCGCGCAAACTGCCCTGCCCCGCAGTCGGAAACGCGTATTCGAGTGACTCAAACACCGTCTGTTCGCCGTCGAGCAGGTCCATCGCGTGCTGGGCGAAGTAGCCCAGCTTGACGCTGCCGCCAACCGCCACCGTGCCATCGTCCGGCTCGCTCGCACCGGCGACGAGCTTGAGCAGCGTCGACTTGCCGGCACCGTTGACGCCCATCACGCACCAGCGCTCGCGGCGGCGGATCATGAAATCGAGCCCGTCATAAATGCGCTTGCTGCCGTAGCCCTTGAAAACCTTCTTGAGCGCAACGACGTCCTCGCCCGAGCGCGGCGCCGGCGGGAAGTCGAACGCCACCGTCTGGCGGCGGCGCGGCGGCTCGACCCGCTCGATCTTGTCGAGCTTCTTCACCCGGCTCTGAACTTGGGCTGCATGAGACGCCCGCGCCTTGAAACGCTCGATGAACTTGATTTCCTTGGCGAGCATGGCCTGCTGCCGCTCGAACTGCGCCTGCTGCTGCTTCTCGTTCAGCGCCCGCTGCTGCTCGTAGAACTCGTAATCGCCGGCGTAGGTCGTGAGCGAGCCGGAATCGATCTCGACCACTTTCGAAATCACGCGGTTGATGAACTCGCGGTCGTGCGAGGTCATCAAGAGCGTGCCTTCATAGTCGTGCAGGAATTTTTCCAGCCAGATCAGGCTTTCGAGATCGAGATGGTTGCTCGGCTCGTCGAGCAGCATGACGTCGGGACGCATCAGCAGGATGCGGGCGAGCGCCACGCGCATCTTCCAGCCGCCGGAGAGCTTGCCGACGTCGCCGTCCATCATCTCCTGACTGAAGCCGAGGCCGGACAGCGCCTCGCGCGCACGGCCGTCGAGCGCGTAGCCGTCGAGCTCTTCGAAAGCGTGCTGCACCTCGCCGTAACGCGCGATGATCTCGTCCATCTGGTCTGCACGATCGGGATCGGCCATCGCGGTCTCGAGCTCGCGCAGCTCGGCGGCGACCGCACTCACCGGTCCTGCGCCGTCCATGACCTCGGCCACGGCGCTGCGGCCGGCCATCTCGCCGACGTCCTGGTTGAAATAGCCGATGGTGATGCCGCGATCGGTCGAGACCTGCCCCTCGTCGGGCAGTTCCTCACCGGCGATCATCCGAAATAGCGTGGTCTTGCCGGCGCCGTTCGGGCCGACGAGGCCGATCTTCTCGCCCTTGTTGAGAGCGGCGGAAGCTTCGATGAACAGGATCTGGTGGCCGGCTTGCTTGCTGACGTTGTCGAGGCGGATCATGGGATCTTTTTGGGGAATTGTTGCGTTGCAGCGTCATAGGCCATGCGGGCCGCCAGGGGAAGCCCGGCCGAGCCCGGATCAGCCCCGGCCATTCGCCAAATTCCTGTAATCCCCCCAGAAGCTTACGGCTTGTAGACCTCGACCGTCTGCATCATGCCCATCTCCTCATGGTTCATCATGTGGCAGTGGAGCATGTAGACGCCGGCGAAATCGAGGAAACGGGAGCGGAACACGACCACCCCGCCCTTGCGCTCCACGATCACGGAATCCCGCCATTCCGGCACCGCCAGCGCCTTGCCATTGGCCGAGATCACCTGGAACGGGTTGGTATGGATGTGAAACACGTGGTCGTCATGCTCATGGGTGTTGACGATGGTCCACTCCTCGACCGCGCCCAACTTGACCCTCTGGTCGATCCGGCCGGGATCGAACTTCTTGCCGTCGACGAAAAACTCGAATTCCTGCCAATGGCCGGCCGCATCGGCCTCCGGCGCGGTCGCCGACAGCACCACCTTGCGGCGATTGGTAATCTCCGAGTCCTTGATGGTCGCGAGCGGCGCCGGTGGCAGGGCACGCGGCAGCTTCATCTCCATCGGCGCGCCTGAGACCACGACGCGCGCCAGCGGTCCCACCGGCGAAGGGTGGCCCTGGTCGTAGGGCGCCGCGTTGAAGGCGTAGGTGCCGGGGCTGCCCGCCTTCACCAGGATATCGGCGCGCTGGCCCGGCGCGATCAGAAGCTGCTTCATCTGTTGCACGGCGCCAAGCTGGATGCCGTCATAGGCGATCGCCTGCAGATCGTGCTTTTCCAGGTCGAGCAGCATGTCGTCCTGATAGGCGGCATTGAGGATGCGCCAGCGCTGCACCTCGCCGGGCCGCATCTCGATCATTGGCCGCCGCTGGCCGTTGATGGCGAGGAAACGCGTCGCGGTCTCCGGAAACAGCGTCTCGAAATTCTCGACCATGCCGCTGGCGTCGTAGACCACCTGGGTCAGCACCAGGAGGCGTTCGCGGGCTGTGGCGATCTCGGGCACATCGGCGAAATCGCCCTCGACGACGACGGCGCCGACCATGCCGGAGGACATCTGGATATCGGCGCTGCCGTGGTGATGCGGGTGATACCAGTAGGTGCCCCTGGTGTGATCGGCCGGCAGGGTGATCTCGATGTCGTAGCTGCGGCCCGGAGCCATCGAGCGCATGACGTTGTCGGCAATCCCGCTCGGGCTGGTATGGGCGCCGTGGAAATGGAAATTGGTGTTGTTGAACTGGTGCGGATGGCTGATGTCGGCCGGCAATCCATCGCGGTTCGGCGGCAAATCGTTGATCATCTTGATGCGCAGGGTTTCGCCGGGCTTCATGCGCAAGGTCGGTCCGGGGCTGCCGCCTTCATAGGACCTGACATAGAGCCTGACGCCGCCGATCTGGCGATAGGCATAGCCGACGCGCAAGGTCGTGCTCAGCACGCCATTGACAGACCGACGCACCTCGGGCTCGACCAGCGGCTGATCCATGGCGGGAGCCGGCGTTTCCGGCACCATCCCCATCGTCGGCGACATGTCCGCGGTGTGCGAGGCGCCCGCATGGTCGTGCATGGCATGCTGGGCATTCGCTGCTCCTGCGACCAGCGACAAGGCGCCCGCCTTGAGACCGTAATCAAGCAATTGGCGCCGCGAGAGCTTTGTCATGTCCGCCGTGACTGGAGAGACGTCGTTCGGATCGTCCTGCATTTGAGTTTCGCCCCCGTTGCCCATCCGTCTTCAGTTTGATTCGATTCTAAAGCAAGCGCGAAACGACAATTCCTCCGGCAAGCGTACCACATTCACCGGTTGTAAACGCCCTGACCCTTCCTATCGTCGTATGACGAATCACGACGGATTCGAGCTAGCATTGGCGCGTACTCTCCGGGCATCGATGCCGCCAGCATCATGATGTCCTCGAAACCTTGTACAAGGATCTGATCATGGGGCCTTCGCGACGCGAGTTCGTGAAGTGGTTATCGGCGGGAGGCATCTCGGTCAGCCTGTCACATCTGGCTTCGGCGACGGGAGTTCCCTTCGCGGCCCACGAGACGCTGCCTGGACGCGGCAAGTTCAATCCCGCAACAAAGGGCGCCGGTCGTGTCGACGGCGTCGCCAAGGTCACCGGCGCAAAGCTTTACGCCTCCGATTTCCGGGCCGGCGATCTCGCTGGCTGGCCACAGGCCACCTCGCACGCGATTTTGGTTCGCGCCAACGACGCCACGCATGTCTACACCGGCATGGACCTCGCCCGCCTCGGCGGCGCGCTCAAGCCGTCGGTGGTGGTGACTGCCGCTGATCTCGATCGGATCGGGACGCAGGCGCCGGAATTCTATGCGGGCGACCTGTTCTGTCCGATCGGCAGGACGCCGCTCTATCTGGGACAGCCGGTCGCGCTTTTGATCTTCGAAAAGTTCGACGCCTTCGACCAGGCGCGTCTCGCGCTGCGCGACGGCACGTTCGTCCAATTCGGCGAGGAGACCGGACCTGTCGTCGTCCCCGATTACGGGGCCTTCCGCTTCACCCGCGTGGCAGGCCCCTCGCCTGACAAGCCGGATGTCTATTCGCCGCTCCAGGCCGGCTGGGTCTCGCCGAAGAAAGTGCAGAGCGCGGCGCTGCCGGTGTGGTCGCCGCTCGCCAAGGAAATGCCGGCGGATTACGCCAAGGCGGCGAAATATGGCGAGCAGATCCGCGCCGAGCTTGCAGCAGATGACGCCTCGATGCTGGTGCTCGACCGCGAGTTCGAGACCCAGTCGGTCGACCCGATGTTCCTGGAGCCGGAATGCGGGCTCGCCTGGTACGACGGCAAGGGCGGCAATCTCGAACTGCTGCTTGGCGTCCAGTCGCCCTACGAGGCGGCGGAGTCGATCGCGCATCTCTTGGCCAAGGCCCGCGCGCCCTACAAGCCGGCGCACATCAACGCGCAATTCGCCCATGTCGGCGGCGGCTTTGGTGGCCGCGATCACACCCCTTTCATTCTCTATGTTGCGCTCGCGGCGGTCTGCTTTCCCGGCAAGCCGGTGCGGCTGGCGCATGACCGCTACCAGCAGTTTCAGGCCGGCATCAAGCGCCACGCGATCAAGATGCGCTCGCGCATCGGCATCGATCGCGCGACCGGCAAGATCAAGGCGTTTGCCGCCGATCACGTGCTCGACGGCGGCGGGCTCGCCCATTTCTCGGCCAGCGTCGCCGTCGTCGCGGCCACCGGCGCGATCGGCATCTACGACATTCCGAAGGTCGACGTCAGGACCGTCGCGGTGCACTCGCGCGGCGTGAGCGCGGGCTCGATGCGCGGCTACGGCATCCTGCAAGCCATGACGGCGCTGGAGGTCCTGATCGACGAGGCGGCGTCCGAGCTCAAGCGCGATCCGATCGAATTCCGGCGGCGTAATGCGCTGCCCCAGAACGGTCGGACCATGACGGGCAATCCCTACATCGTCTCGGTGCGCACGCCCGAAATCCTCGACAAGCTCGAGCAGCATCCGATCTGGCAGCAGCGGGCGCAGTTCAAGCAGACCTCGTCGGATCGGCTGGTCGGCACCGGCGTCGCCTGCGTGACGAAAGACTATGGCTCCGGCGCCGACGGCTCGCTCGGACGCGTGGAGCTCGCCCCCGACGGCAGGATCGTCATCTATTGCGATCATGTTGAGATGGGCAACGGCATCGGGACGGCGCTGGCCAACCGGGTCGCAAGCCATCTCGGCGCCGTCGCCGACGAGGTCTCGGTCGCCCGCGTCGACAGCTATGACGTGCTCGGTCTCGTCACGTCCGGCGATTCCTCCATCATGGACCAGAAGACCCAGGATGCCGCGGAGAAAAATCCGCGCTGGGTGCCCGCGATCAGCTCGCCGACGAGCTCCTCGATCGGCGCGCATGTCGGCACGCATTCCGCCGCGGAAGCCGCCCGCGTCATCTTCCGCTTCGGCCTGTGGCCCGCCGCACTCGAACTGTGGCGCATCGCAAGGACCGATCCACGCGCTGGGCAATGGGCCGTCGCAAGCTGGCAGAACGGGCAGCTCACCATGCCCGGTCTCGAACCGCTGGCCCTCCCTGTGCTCGCGGCAACAGCTCACGCGCGCGGCTTCGTCACCGGTGCGGTTGCGCACAGCTTCTCCCGCTGGGCGTGGTCTCGGGCACGCTTTCCGCTGTCCGGCGAGCAATACCGCGCCGACATCGACGCGCTGGCAATCCGAAAAGGCAACGGCAAGTTCGAGCGGATCAACCGCACCAGCGTCAAGTTTCCGCCGACCGACAACAACCGGATTGGCACCGCCTACACCTCGATGTGCGGCACGGTCGTCCGCGTCGAGATCGAGCGCGCGACCGGCGCGCTTCGCATCGCCAAGGCCTATAGCGTGTTCGAATGCGGCACCGCGCTCGTGCCGGAAGTCGTGATGGGCCAGGCCCATGGCGGTTTCGCTATGGGTGTCGGCTACGCGCTGCTGGAGACGCTGCCGCCGTTCGAGGGCGGTCCCGGCAACGGCGAATGGAATCTCGGGCGCTATCTGGTCGCACGCGGCTCCGACCTGCCGCTCCGCGATCTCGAGATCGAGATGCTGAAACCGCAGACGGCAGACGAAGCACCGAAGGGCATGGCGGAGGTCGTGATGATCCCGATCGTGCCGGCGCTCATCAACGCCATCCACGACGCCACCGGCCATCGCTTCCGCGCGCTGCCGGTCACCGCAAGCCTATTGAAGGGAGTGCTCGCGTGACGACCCTCAGCCTCACCATCAACGGCCAGAAGCACGGTCCGATGGACGTCCGCGACGACCTCTCGATGAACGATTTTCTGCGCGAGATGCTGGGCATGACCGGCACCAAGTTCGGCTGCGGCGCCGCGCAATGCCTGAGCTGCGCCATCATCGTCGATGCGCCCGACGGCACCAGCACCACCAGCCCGACCTGCGTCGCGCCCGCCGTGAATTTCGACGGCAAGTCGATCCGCACCGTCGAGGGCCACGCCCAAGGCGGCCAGCTCTCGGCGTTGCAACAGGCCTTCATCAATCACTTTGCTTTTCAGTGCGGCTATTGCACCGCCGGCTTCCTCAACGAGGGCCAGGTCTTGCTGGAGCGCCTGTCGCGGACACCGGTCGCGCGCGAGGCGCTGGAGCAGACCATCGCGGATGCGCTCGACGGTCATCTCTGCCGCTGCACCGGCTACATCAAATATCACGAGGCGGTGCGCGACGTGATCCTCGCCGATTCGAACCGCTACCTCATTGCCACCAAGTGAGCGGACACCATCCATGAGATCCGACACGCGGTTTCGTACAATTGCCGTCATCGCCGCGCTCGCCAGCAGCCTTTGTGCGGGTTATGCGGCGTCGCAGACGGCAAGCCACGCCCTCGCCTCGCCCGAGAGCTTTGCCGCGATCGGCGACACGGAGAAGCGTTCGGCCGCAATCTTCACCGCGCTCGGCAAGGTGCTGACGCATCCGCGCTGCACCAATTGCCATCCGGCCGGCGACAGGCCGCACCAGGGCGACAATGCCCGCCTGCATCAGCCGCCGGTCACGCGCGGCGCTGACGGCCATGGGCTCGAGGCGATGCGCTGCAACACCTGCCACCAGAAGGCCAATTTCGAGCCCGGCCGCATGCCCGGCCATCCCGACTGGCATCTGGCCCCGCGCGAGATGGCCTGGGAAGGCAAGACCGTCGGCGAGATCTGCGAGCAGATCAGGGATCCCGCGCGCAATGGCGGGCGCAAGGTGGAAGACCTGATCGACCATATCGGCAAGGACACCCTCGTCGGCTGGGCCTGGAAGCCCGGCTTCGGCCGCTCGCCCGTGCCGGGCACGCAAGAGCAGGCCGGTGCGCTGGTCGAAGCCTGGGTGAAGACCGGAGCTGCGTGTCCCGTTCCTTAGCGGGTGCGCCAGGACGAGAGCCACTCTCAGGCGTGAATCAGACGGCCCTTTGGGGCCGTCTGATTTTGCCTTAGAGCGGATGACCTATTGGCAGAGATGCCGGAGACCGTCAGCACCCTTGAAATACGTGCCGGGCCGGCAGACGATTCCGTTGCGAGCGGCATACGCATTCCAGTTGCCGTGCCAGCCCATCTCGCCGGACATGGCGTAGGAATTGCCCCAGTTGCCGACGGTAGCGTTCGCCGCCGCCGGCTGGCGATACGCCGTTCGCCGACTTGATTGCCGATATCGATAGCCGCCGGTGGGGGTACTCCCGGTTCCAAGACCCGTGCAGCTGGCGAATTCAGCTTGGCATTCGTCCGGATTGTCGAGGGCCGCCTGCGCCAGTGCCGCAGAACTGGACAGGGCGGATGCCGCAACAACGACCGCGCTAAGAACTTTCAGATTTATCATGGCTTCCTCCTTGCGCTTGAACCGTGGCACCATGCCACGTCTGGTAGTAGCCGATCGGCGTTTGCGAGCCTGTGCTACTTCGGCAAAACTCGCACCGCCAAGATTGGGGCTGCCTTGGGTCAAAATGCGAAGAACTCAACTTGAGCAAATCCAAACTCAACTTGAGCAAATCCAATCCGCTCCGCCTAAACACTGAGGCGGTTTTAATTCATCTTCCCAAGGAACTTCCGGATGATCTCTCGAAGGTCATTCGCGTACTCCTCAATGATCCGGCGCGCCTCCTCCAAGCGCGTTGGCTTGGGCTGGGGCTTATCGGATTCTCCAGACTTGTTCATGGCAGAGCCTTGAACCTGGATCGCGGCAACCCATTGAGCTAAATCAAGGGACTCATCGCTTTAGCTCCTCTCAGTAAGCAGTCGCGGTGATCGATGTGGAGGGACTGTGTATCCCTCATCGTCGCCAGTACGGCCCGTCGCATTTTGGTATCAGGGTTGTGCCGGTCCTTGCGGATCGAAATCGGCAAGCTGCCGCCTGTCGTTTAACATGATCTCTCGCTGATCGTGGTCGAGGAACGTAAGGACGCCTGCTTTACGCAAGCTGGATAGCGCGCGAGAAACCGTTTCGAACGTCAAGCCGAGATAGTCCGCAATGTCGAGACGAGTCATGGGGAGCGACATCTTGTCTGCTCCGGTGCGGCAATCCATCTCAAGTAAGAAGGCGGCAACCCTCTCTACCGCGGTCTTGCGGCCCAGAAGCAGCATATGGTTTTCTGCGTGCTCCAGGTTGCGGGTGATCATGCTGAGCAGGTTTTGCGAGACGACCGTGTCTCTTGCGGCCGCCAATTGAAGGCTTTCTCGCTTAATGAGGCGCGCGACGGTTTCGACGACCGCCTCTGCGGTAAATCGATGCTTGTCGCCATTTTCAAGCCCGAAGATATCGCCCACTAAGTGAAAGGCGCCGATTTGACGCCGACCGTCCGAGAGCAACTTGTAACTTCGCACCGCACCATGCTTGACTTGATAGACATACACAGCGGGCTCTTTTTCGCCGAAGATCTCGGTGCCTTTTCGGTATGTAAACTCACCGAGGCCGGTAATTCGGTTGAATGCGCTCGTTAAGTCGAATTCATCGAGCGTACTGGGCTGAGGTCGTCGATCCGTTGTGATACGCACGAACATAGGTCAGTTCCTCTACCGCATCAAATTCTTTGAATAATCCTCTCGTGCCGCAGGTCGTCCGATGAGCGACCATATTCATTGGATACCCCTTAGGTCATTGTACCAAGGGACAATGTCAGGTTGCTGACTACCGCTGGGCGAAAGGCGTAACCAATGGCTATGGGTCAATTGAGAGATTTGCGCCTCGGGCAATGACTTCCGGTTTAATTCCCGCTCATGACGTCTCGCTGCGCCGCGCGAACTGAAGCGATGGGCCACGAGCGGATGCAGCGTTAAATTACTAAAGTTCGAGGCATCCACCGGGATCTGATTCTATTGCTCGCAGACCACGATCAAGCCGCAGTGTTACTTTCAGAGCGCGCCCGGTTGAGCAGGTGGACTGGGCCAATCCGACCGTAGGTTGTTTGGGTTATTCCGATCGAACAAGTCCTGCCTTACAAGGCCGCTTGGGCGAGCATCAATTGCGGGTGGAATTCTGCGAGTGTTGTGAGTTGGGGCGACCCCGAATCCGGGCCGTGCGATGCAAGCAACGGGATAGCCAGCGTATTGGCAGTAGATTACGTCACTCGCCCTTCCAGGGCTTCCAGCGAACCCAGTTATTAGCAATGCCGACAGCGCGATTGATCGTTTCATTTCAGTCTCCTGTGGCGAACCTACTCCCCTTATGGAACAGCTATTAGACATCGGATCGAGGGCGGCAGAAAAGCCCCACGGGCGTTATGTTGGCGGCACCCAATATTACTCGAGAATGTCCGCTAGCGTCAGAAGCGGACAAACCGCCGAGCCAGTTAACCGCCGTTACGAAATTGCGTGATGTTCGGCGGTGGTGGATTTGGATGCTCCTTGAGGGTCGCTAAATACTCTTCGACAGTTTTGAGCGCGGGACCCGATACCCAGCCAAACATTGCCGCGACGATGAGGTCTTCGTGCGGATCCATTTCAATGTTGTAAATCTTGGGGTAGCCGGCCATCGGCGCACTCGCGGAGAACATGCCGGGCTGCCGCTGTGGTCCAACGCCGGTCGGATAAACGTCCGTGAAGTAGATACGCCACTGTTTCCAGCGCGCGGCGACGAGATCTCCACCGATAAAGCTCAAGAGGCTTTCGCGAGGCGCTCTCGCCGCGCTGCCCAACAGGAGATCGGCTTGATTGATCCCGTCAATCGTGCGGTCTGTTGGCATCTTGGCACCGACGATGTGGGCAAAGGTCGGCAGGAAATCCATGATCGAGAACATGGCGTATGTGGTTGTGTTTGCCTTGACTTTGCCGGGCCACCGGATGATCCCCGCCGTCCGGATCGCTCCTTCAGTGACTTCGCCTAACTCTCCGCGAAACGGACCTGAATTACCCATATCAGGCGTTCCCTGGTTGCCGTGTTCTCGCGCGGTTTGGCCCTGGGGGCCATTGTCCGAGGCAAAGACAACGATTGTGTTGTCGTCAATGCCGAGTTGCTTCAGCGTGTCCAGGATTTGTCCGACGTGATAGTCTCCCTCCATCAACTTGTCGCCGTAGTGGCCGATCCGTGATTTTCCTTTGAACTGTTGAGAAGGCAGGTTTGGAAAGTGCCCCATTGAGAACGGAAGATAGAGAAAAAAGGGCCGTCCCGATGTTTTCTGACGCCTCATGAAATCGATTGATTTATCCACCAACTCATCGTCGATGTTGGCGCGGACGTCCTCGGTAAATGGCTTCACCGTCTGTAGCGGGCCTCCGGCCTTCGCTTCAACGATCTGCGGCCCAGTCTTCAACAGTGTCTCGTAGGGCTCATTGATCGAGTGCGTGAGTGCGATTGTGGCTGGGTACGTTGCTGCATCCCAGCTAATGTCCGGCGGGATGCCGTAGAACTCATCAAAGCCGTGCGCGGTCGGCAGACTTTGAGGCGCACTTCCAAGGTGCCATTTCCCGAAGATCGCGGTCGCATAGCCAACGCTCTTGAACAACTCGCCCATGGTGAAGGCATTAGCGGGAAGCGTATAGGGACTACCCTCAATGGCGATCAGCGACAGACCGTTGCGGATCGAATATTGTCCAGTCATCAGCGCCGCACGGGAGGGGGTACACGCCGGTTCCACTAGGAACTGTGTGAGGCGCAATCCGTCTCGAGCCATTTCATCGAGATGCGGCGTCGGCGCCCCACGCAACTCGCCGCCGCCATAGCACCCAAGGTCGCCGTAGCCGACATTATCGGCGAGAATGAAAACAATGTTGGGCTTATTGTTTTGCTGCGCAAAGGCTGTCGCCGAACCCATCAACGCAAGCAGCACCACCGCTGGGGCGAAGTGCTTGACTGAGTTTTGCATGCGAAACTCCGGAAGGGGCTGCGCAACCATTCTAGAGAAAGCCTAACCTCGAAGCTATGCGAAATCCGCACCAATCTCCGCATTGGGTGGTAGACGCCAACCTGGATCAGTCCGGTTTGCATCTGACAGCCGTCATGACACATGTTCAAGCGACTTCGGCTATGGGTCCAGGCTGTGTGAAAACGTTTTTTCGTCCCCAAAAACTGCACGCAACAGGGGAAGATCCGCGTCGACACGACGGTCTGAGCATATTTTTGCTGTATCGAGTCTGGAGTCAACCCGGGCGCAACCTCGGGCACGCTGAGCGACCTGAACTGGTCACACGATGCGCATAACAGCACGAACTCTCACGCCCGGATTGCCGCCAGGAGCGGCTTGATGCCGACGATGTTCATTACGCGCGTGAGGTTGTAGGCGAGTACGTTCAGCGCCATTTCGGTCGCGACATTGGGCAACCGCTTCATTAGAAAG
>NZ_JARWCR020000052.1:0-64962 GCF_029846695.2 Bradyrhizobium nivariense
CAGCGCATAAGCGGGAGTTCATCGACAAACTCGAGCCTCAAACTGCCGTTTGCCACGACGAGCACTTGCCACATCGCTCCAAAACTCCGCAGAACGCCAAATGCGTCACAAGCTCTCAGGATGAGGGGATGGAGATGTCACGGCGGTTATTTTCCCAAGGTCCGATTGTCGACGTACCGGATCGCAATCGGCCGCCCGGCCAAAGCGCCCCCGAGACCTCCGGTGAATTTCAGCGGCAGGCAGGCGTTCAACGATGCGTTGATGGCGTTGAGATAAGTCGAGCGGATATCAGCCGGGACGCCCGCGGTCGCATAGGTCAGGCGCGGCGGGCCGATCAGACCGCCCGATTTGTTGAAGCTGAAACGCACGGCCATCTGCATGCCCGCGCGCGCATTGTCCGATGGCGGCGACCAGCAGGTGCGCAGCTCGGCGAAGAGGTCGCCGATCGTGTCGAGATCGTGATCGGGCTTCTGGTATTTGGCGCGATCCGCCTCCGCCGGCTCGCTCACGATCGTGAGCTGGAGGTTCTGCCCGTAGGGATAGTCGATCTCGGGAATGCAGGGGCCGTGCTCGAGCACGCTGCAATAGGACGGCGTACAGGGCCCGCCGTCGAGCACGCTGCACGGCTCATGCGAAAACGGAATTGGGTTGATATGTCGAGGCCGTGCGTCGGCCGCGACCGTCGATATCGCGAGCAGGATTAGGACAAGGATGCCGCGCCACATGACCAAAACGTGGCACCGTGAGAGAATCCGTCAAGCCCGCAGGCGTTCACATGCTCGCGCGTACACACGGTGTCGTCGTCCGGCTTGACCGGACGACCCAGTATTCCAGAGGCGATCGTGATCGACCCGAGAGGCCGCGGCGTACTGGATGCCCCGCCTTCGCGGGGCATGACAGCAAAGGGGGAAGAAACTCGCCCTAGCCCTTCTTCTTGACGTCCTTGACGTTGGTGAACGCGATGCCCTCGGCACGTTCCCTGGTGTAGCCGAGATAGAACTCGTTCCTCGCCAGATACACGGGGTCGCCGTCGACATCGTCGGCGATGCTCGAGGTGTTGGCGGCGATGAAGGTATCGAGCTTCTTGCGGTCGTCCGAGGAGACCCAGCGCGCGAGCTGGAACTCGCTGACCTCGAATTCGACCGGCAATGAATATTCCGCCTCCAGCCGCGCCTTGAGCACGTCGAGCTGGAGCGCGCCGACGACGCCGACCAACGCGGGCGCGCCGTCGCGCGGGCGGAACACCTGCACCACGCCCTCTTCTGACATCTGCTGAAGCGCTTCCTTCAGCTTCTTCGCCTTCATCGCGTCGGTGAGACGCACCCGGCGGACGATTTCCGGCGCAAAGCTCGGCACGCCGACGAAGTTGAAATCCTCGCCCTCGGTCAGCGTATCGCCGATCCGCAGCGTGCCGTGGTTGGGAATGCCGACGACGTCGCCGGCGAAGGCCTCGTCCGCCACCGAACGGTCCTGCGCGAAGAAGAATTGCGGGCTCGACAGCGGCATGCTCTTGCCGGTGCGCACGAGCTTCGCCTTCATGCCGCGGCTCAGTTTGCCGGAACACAGACGGGCGAAGGCGATGCGGTCGCGATGGTTGGGATCCATGTTGGCCTGGATCTTGAACACGAAAGCGCTCATGCGCGGATCGGTGGCTTCGACCCTGCGCTGGTCGCTCTCCTGCGCGCGCGGCTCGGGCGCGAACCTGCCGAGGCCTTGCAGCAGGTCGCCGACGCCGAAATTGCGCAGCGCGCTGCCGAAATAGACCGGCGTCAAATGGCCTTCGCGAAACGCTTCGAGCTCGAACGGTTTTGAAGCCTCGGTGACGAGCTCAAGCTCGTCCTTGACCGCTGACACATCGAGATTGGCGTTGAGCTTGGCGAGCTCGGCGATCTCGATCTGCTGCGCCGCGCCGGTCTTGGCACCGCCGCCTTCGAGCAGGCGCACGCCGCCATTGACGACGTCGTAGGTGCCGAGGAATTCGCGGCCGCGGCCGACAGGCCAGGTCATTGGCGTGGTATCGAGCGCCAGCGTCTTCTCGATCTCGTCGAGGAGCTCAAAGACGTCGCGGCTCTCGCGGTCCATCTTGTTGATGAACGTGATGATCGGGATGTCTCGAAGACGACACACCTCGAACAGCTTCCGGGTGCGCGCCTCGATGCCCTTGGCGGCGTCGATCACCATCACGGCGGAATCGACCGCCGTGAGCGTGCGATAGGTGTCTTCCGAAAAGTCCTCGTGGCCCGGCGTGTCCAAGAGGTTGAACACGAGGCCCTCGAACTCGAAGGTCATGACCGAGGTCACGACCGAGATGCCGCGCTCGCGCTCGATCTTCATCCAGTCCGAGCGGGTATTGCGCCGCTCGCCCTTGGCCTTGACCTGACCGGCCAGATTGATGGCGCCGCCGAACAGCAGCAGCTTTTCGGTCAGCGTGGTCTTGCCGGCGTCCGGATGCGAGATGATCGCAAAGGTGCGCCGCCGCGACACTTCAGCGGCAAGCGGGGAACGGGCCGTCGATTCGGCTGGGGTGGCGATGTCGGACATTGCGGCAGCGTTTGGCAGGGAAAATGAGCCTGATCAAGCCTCATTTGATGATTGTGGAGGCTTCCGGCCAGCCCCATATCGGGCTCGGGATCGGGCATGGGAAGGACGGCCTTCCTGCCCATCAGCACGCCAGTCGCGGGGACGACCCTGCCTTGAATGGAGGGTCGTCATGGCCTGGAGCATCCTGTTCGTCGCCGGTCTGCTGGAGATCTCCTGGGCGATCGGCCTCAAATATACCGAGGGGTTCACCAAGCTCGTTCCATCGGTCCTCACGCTGGGCGCCATGGCCGGCAGCATCGTCCTGCTCGGGCTCGCCCTCAAATCGCTTCCGATTGGAACCGCTTACGCGGTCTGGACCGGGATTGGCGCGGTCGGCACCGCGACGCTCGGCATCATCCTGTTCGGCGAGCCGGCCACCGCGTTCCGCCTCGCCAGCATCGGACTGATCGTCGCCGGAATTGTCGGGCTGAAGCTCGTTACTTGACGAAAATCTTGACCGCCCACCAGGTGAGCGCGGCAACGATCGCCGAGGCCGGCATCGTGATCACCCAGGCATAGACGATCGAGCTGGCGACGTTCCATCTCACCGCCGAGAGGCGGCGGGCGGCGCCAACGCCGACGATCGCGCCGGTGATGGTATGGGTCGTCGAGACGGGAACTCCGAGGAAGGTCGCCATGAACAATGTCGCGGCACCGCCGGTCTCGGCGCAAAAACCCTGCATCGGGGTCAGCTTGGTGATGCGCAGGCCCATGGTGCGGACGATGCGCCAGCCGCCCATCAGCGTGCCCATTGCCATGGCAGCCTGGCAGGAGAGCACCACCCAGAACGGGACGGAGAATTCGCTGCCGAGATGGCCCTGCGAATAGAGCAGCACGGCGATGATGCCCATGGTCTTCTGCGCGTCGTTGCCGCCATGTCCGAGCGAATAGAGCGAGGCGGAGGCAAATTGCAGGATGCGGAAGGCGCGATCGACGGCAAAGGGCGTGGAGCGCACCGAAGCCCAGGAGACGATCGCAACCAGTACCATCGCGAGCAGGAAGCCGACCAGCGGAGACAGCACGATTGCGATCACCGTCTTGGACAATCCACTCCAGACCGCCGCCGACAGGCCGGCTTTGGCCACGCCGGCACCAAATAAGCCGCCGATCAATGCGTGAGACGAGGACGATGGGATGCCGAGCGCCCAGGTCACGAGGTTCCAGACGATGGCGCCGACGAGAGCCGCGAAGATCACCTGAGCATCCACGATCGAGGGATCGATGATGCCGGTGCCGATGGTCTGGGCGACGTGCAGCCCGAACACCATGAAGGCGACGAAATTGAAGAAGGCGGCCCAGAGCACCGCGAATTGCGGCCGCAGCACGCGGGTCGAGACGATGGTCGCGATCGAATTGGCGGCGTCGTGCAGGCCGTTCAGGAAGTCGAACAGCAGCGCGACGGCGATCAGTCCGACCAGGACGGGAAGACCCAACGCAACATCCACGGCGCGGCCCCTGCCCTAAACTTGCTCGATGACGATGCTGTTGATCTCGTTCGCGACGTCGTCGAAGCGGTCGGCGACTTTCTCGAGGTGGTCGTAGATCTCCGCGCCGACGATGAAATCCATCGCGTTGCCGTCGCGATGCTTGAGGAACAGTTCCCTCAGCCCGATATCATGGAGATCGTCGACCCGGCCTTCCAGCTTGCCCAGCTCTTCGGTGATCGCGGTCAGCATGGCCACGTTCTGACCGATCTTCTGCATCAGCGGCAGCGCACGACCGACCAGATTGGCGCATTCGATCAGAAGCCCGCCGATCTCCCGCATCGGCGGCTCGAAGGTGCGGACCTCGAACAGCATCACGGCCTTGGCGGTCTGCTGCATCTGGTCGATGGCGTCGTCCATCGAGGTGATCAGGTTCTTGATGTCGCCACGGTCGAACGGGGTGATGAAGGTGCGGCGCACCGCCGTCAGCACCTCACGGGTGATGTTGTCGGCATCGTTCTCGAACTGGTTGACGCGCTGGGCGTCTCCTCGCCCCCGTTGAGCATGCTCTGGAGCGCGATCGAGCCCTGGATCACGGTCTTGGCGTGGCGGTCGAACAGGTCGAAGAACCGTTCTTCCTTGGGCAGGAAAGCGCGAAACAATCGCATCATGGGAGAGAGACTACCGGTTGGAAAATGGCCTGGCCCAAGCGGGCCGTCATAAAACTGTCATAGACCATTTTCGATCCACGCGCGTGCCACCTCACGCCCGCGGAGCCGGGTCATCCACCGCTTTCACACCATGAGTAAATTGGCTTTAAATCAACACCTTAGAGCGAGCGTCGGAGGTAATGCGCGATTTCGCCGATGACGCCACGGCGGAAGGTGAGCACGCAGATCACGAAGATCGAGCCCTGGATCACCGTCACCCATTGGCCGAACCCCGCCAGATATTGCTGCATGGCGATGATCGCGAAGGCGCCGACCACAGGGCCGAAGACGGTGCCGAGACCGCCGACCAGCGTCATCAGCACCACCTCGCCCGACATCGACCAGTGCACGTCGGTGAGCGAGGCGTTCTGCGCCACGAATACCTTCAGCGATCCGGCAAAGCCCGCCAGCGTGCCGGACAGGACGAAAGCCAGGAACTTGTACTGATCGGTGCGGTAGCCCAGCGAGATCGCGCGCGGCTCGTTCTCGCGGATCGCCTTCAGCACCTCGCCGAACGGCGAATTGATGATGCGGTAGATCAGCAGGAAGCCGGCGAGGAAGCCGACGAGCACGACATAGTAGAGCACGGTCGGCTTGGTCATATCGAAGACGCCGAACAAGTGCCCCTGCGGAATGCCCTGAATGCCATCCTCGCCGTGGGTGAATGGGGTCTGCAAATAGAGAAAGTAGAGCAGCTGAGACAGCGCCAGCGTGATCATCGAGAAATAGATGCCCTGGCGGCGGATCGAGATGTAACCGGTCACGATCGAGAGGACCAAGGCCCCGGCGACACCGACGAGGATGCCAAGCTCCGGCGGCAGCCCCCACACCTTCAACGCGTGCGCAGAGCAATAGCCGGCCGTCCCCAGGAACATCGCGTGGCCGAACGACAGCAAGCCGCCATAGCCGATCAGAAGATTGAAGGCGCAGGCCAGCAGCGCGAAGCACAGCGCCTGCATCACGAAGAACGGATAGATGCCGGTGAATGGCACCGAAGCCAGCAGCAGCGCCATCACCACGAACACGATCATCTCGTCGCGGATCGCGCGCGGGGCTACCGGCAGCGTGTCGTCCGTCAAGGCTGTCATATCAGGCCGCCCTTCCCGTCAATCCCGTTGGCTTCACCAAAAGCACCAGCACCATCAGCACGAACACGACGGTGTTGGAGGCCTCGGGGTAGAAATACTTGGTCATGCCCTCGATCACACCGAGCGCGAAGCCGGTGATGATGGAGCCCATGATCGATCCCATGCCGCCGATCACGACCACCGCGAACACCACGATGATGAGGTCGGCCCCCATCAGCGGCCGCACCTGGTTGATCGGCGCCGACAGCACGCCGGCGAGCGCGGCAAGGCCGACACCGAGGCCGTAGGTCAGCGTGATCATGCGCGGCACGTTGACGCCGAAGGCGCGCACCAGCGTCGGGTTTTCGGTGGCGGCGCGCAAATAGGCGCCGAGCCGCGTCTTCTCGATCAGGAACCAGGTCGCGATGCAGACCACCAGGGAGAAGATGACGACCCAGCCGCGATAGATGGGCAGGAACATGAAGCCGAGATTCATGCCGCCCTTGAGCTGGTCCGGAATGGCGTAAGGCATGCCAGAGGAGCCGAAGTAGTTCTGGAACACGCCCTGCACGATCAGCGCAATGCCGAAGGTCAGGAGCAGACCGTAGAGATGATCCAGCCCGGTCAGCCATTGCAGCATGGTCCGTTCCAGGATCATGCCGAAAATGCCGACGACAATCGGCGCGACAATCAACGCCGGCCAATAGCCAATGCTGAGATAATCATTGTTGAGCAGGAAATAGGCGACGAACGCGCCCATCATGTAGAGCGCGCCATGGGCGAAATTGATGATGTTGAGCATGCCGAAGATCACGGCGAGCCCGAGACTGAGCAGCGCGTAGAACGAGCCGTTGATCAATCCCACCAGTAGCTGAGCGTAAAGAGCCTGCATCGATCCCGCACCCGGTCCCTTCGGCGTTCCCTGAAAGTCGCCCGCGGGCCTGATGGCCTGCGGGCGGTTATCTTACTTCTTCAAGAGCGCGCACTTGCTCTCGGACAGCGGCGTGAAGGCCTGGTCGCCCGACACCGTGCCGACCAGCTTGTAGAAGTCCCACGGTCCCTTGGACTCGGAGGGCTTCTTCACCTCGAACAGATAGGCATTGTGGATGGTGCGGCCGTTGGGCTGAATCTCGCCCTTGCCGAACAGATCGTCTTCCGTCGGCATCGACTTCATCTTCTCGACGACCTTGGCGCCGTCATGCGGGTTGCCGCCGAGCGCTTCCAGCGCCTTGAAATAGTGACGCACGCCCGCGTAGACGCCGGCCTGCACCATGGTCGGCGGCGCATTGTTCTTCATCTTCTCGGCGAAGCGCTTGGAGAACGCCCGGGTCTGGTCGTTCATGTCCCAGTAGAAGGTCTCGGTGAAGTTGAGGCCCTGCGCGGTCTCGAGCCCGATCGCCTTGACGTCGGTGAGGAACAACAGCAGCGCCGCGAGCTTCTGGCCGCCCTTGACGATGCCGAACTCGGCCGCCTGCTTGATCGTGTTGGTGGTGTCGCCGCCGGCATTGGCAAGGCCGATGACCTTGGCCTTGGAGGCCTGCGCCTGGAGCAGGAAGGACGAGAAGTCCGGCGTGTTCAGCGGGTGCTTGACGCCGCCGATCACCTTGCCGCCATTGGCGGTGATGACCGAAGTGGTGTCGCGCTCCAGCGCCGCGCCGAAGGCGTAGTCCGCGGTCAGGAAGAACCAGGTGTCGCCACCGGCCTTCACCAGCGCCTGGCCGGTGGTGTGGGCCAGCATGTAGGTGTCGTAGGTCCAGTGCACCGTGTTGGGCGAACACTGCGCGTTGGTGAGGTCCGAAGTCGCCGCACCCGAATTGATGTAGACGCCGTTCTTCTCCTTGACGATGTTGTTGACGGCGAGCGCCACGCCGGAATTCGGCACGTCGACGATGATGTCGACCTTGTCGACGTCGAACCATTGCCGCGCGATCGCGGTGCCGATGTCGGGCTTGTTCTGGTGATCGCCCGAGATGATGTCGATCTTCCAGCCCTTCGCTGCCAGGCCGGAATCTTCAATGGCCATCTGCGCGGCGAGCGTCGAGCCCGGTCCGCCGAGGTCGGCATAGAGCCCGGACTGATCGGACAGCGCACCGATCTTGACGGTCTTGTCCTGCGCGAAGGCTGCACCAGCGGTGGTCACGGCCAACGCCGTGCCGAGCAGAAACGACGCGATCGACTTTGTCATCATGCTACTTCCCTATGAATCTTTTTGTTGGCAGTTCTTTTGTTTGAGCATGATCTTTTCGGAAAACCGCGGGACACTTTTCCGGATCATGCTTTAGACGCCGAGATAGGTGTGGAGCTTGTCCATGTTGGCGGCAAGCTCCGCATTGGAAAATCCGTCAATGATCTTGCCGTGCTCGACCACGTAATAGCGGTCGGCGACGGTGGATGCGAACCGGAAGTTCTGCTCGACCAGGAGGATCGTAAAGCCCTCCTTCTTGAGCCGCGCAATGGTGTGGCCGATCTGCTGGATGATGACGGGCGCGAGACCCTCGGTCGGCTCGTCCAGCATCAGGAAGTTCGCGCCGGTGCGCAGGATGCGCGCGATCGCGAGCATCTGCTGCTCGCCGCCGGAGAGCTTGGTTCCCTGGCTGTTGAGCCGTTCCTTCAGGTTCGGAAACAGATCGAAGATCTGTTCGAGCGGCAAACCGCCGGGACGCACCACCGGCGGCAGCAGCAGGTTCTCCCGCACATCGAGACTGGAGAAAATTCCCCGCTCTTCCGGACAGAACGCGATGCCCATCCGCGCGATCTTGTCCGAGCTCGTGCGGATGATGTCCTGGTTGTTGAACTTCACCGAGCCGGTACGCTTGCCGATGATGCCCATGATCGACTTCAGCGTGGTGGTCTTGCCGGCGCCGTTGCGCCCGAGCAGGGTAACGACCTCGCCGGCGTTCACGTCGAAATTGATCCCGTGCAGGATGTGGGACTCGCCGTACCAGGCCTCCAGGTTGCGGACCTGAAGGATGTTGCCGCCGCTTGCGGCCTTTGCCGGGGCCTCGGCAATCGCAGTCTCAGCCATGACCAGCTCCCAGATAGGCTTCCTTGACGCGTTCGTCCTTGGTGAGTTCGCTGTAATGGCCTTGCGCGAGCACCTGCCCGCGCGTCAACACGGTGATGATGTCGGAGAGATTGGCCACGACGCTCAGATTATGCTCGACCATCAGGATGGTATATTTCGCGGAGATACGCTTGATCAGCGCCGCGATCTTGTCGATGTCCTCGTGGCCCATGCCGGCCATCGGCTCGTCCAGCAGCATCATCTCGGGGTCGAGCGCGAGCGTGGTTGCGATCTCAAGCGCGCGTTTGCGCCCGTAGGGCATCTCGACCGCGGGCGTATTGGCAAACTCGCTGAGGCCGACATCGTTCAACAGCTCGCGCGCGCGATCGTTGAATTGGTTGAGCACGGACTTGGAGCGCCAGAAATCGAAGGAACTGCCGTGCTGGCGCTGAAGCGCGACGCGGACGTTTTCCAGCGCGGTGAGATGCGGAAATACCGCCGAGATCTGGAACGAACGAACCAGCCCCATGCGCGCCACGTCGGCGGGCGCCATCGCGGTGATGTCCTGCCCCTTGTACAGGATTTTGCCGGCAGACGGTTTGAGGAACTTGGTCAAGAGATTGAAGCACGTCGTCTTGCCGGCGCCGTTGGGGCCGATCAACGCGTGAATGCTGCCACGGCGAACCTTGAGCGCAACGTCGCGGACGGCGAAGAAGCCCGCGAACTCCTTGGTCAAGCCTTCCGTTTCGAGAATGAACTCATCGGCCAAACAGTTTTCCCCCTGCCGCGCAATACGCGTGGCTGTCCTTAGTTTACTTCGGCTTTCCGGGGACCTTGAAGCCTTCCCGGAATGCAGCCTCCGGGCGCGGAATATGCCGGAGGTGACGGGGGTTAGGCAAGGCGGAAAGCTGAGCAGATCAGGCCTCCGGCCGGGAGACTTATGCTCCCTTAGTCGGACGTGTTTCGATGTCGCCTGCCCGGCCTCCCGGTTCGCAAGGCACCGGTTGTCAAGCCGTCGTTAACGGTCTTTCGTCCCGCGCGCCAGCCTTCATAGAAAATTTTCCCGCAGCGAGGAACATGTGCGGGTTTTATCGCCGGGATTATTGTTTTGAATTTTGCAAGCGCCGCTCCTTCTGTGGTCAAGTCCATCAAGCAGCGTGATCTCCTGAACACGTGGCTGCGACTTTATGCGCGCGAGCAGATGGCCCCGCCGATCTGGGAGTATCAACCCGCGCGGCTCGAGGAAGAGCTGTCCGATCTCATCTATTATACGGTCGACATTTCGACGCCGACGCCGCGTTTGACCATCCAGAGCGAGGGTACGCGCATCTCGCGCGCCTATGGACACACGGGCAAGGGCGTTCTGCTCGACGACTATATCGGGCCGCGCCTGGTGCCTTTGGTGATGCCTGTCTATCATGAATGCGTGGCGCGCGGGCTGCCGGTCTACAGCGTTGCCGACGTCGACGACATCTACGGGCACATCGTCGCCTATGAGCGCTTGCTGCTGCCGTTCCAGACCGACGGCAAGATCTGTCACATCGTCGCATCGCTCAAGACCTTCTGCGAGGACGGCGGCTTCGAGATCAAGAATCTGATGCGCGGAAATGACACGCTGCCGCGCCCGAGATTGCGCGCGGTGATCGACCGCGACCTGTTTCATCGCCCCCCGGGCCGTATCGCGCCCGCTGAACTGGTCGAGTTCGGGGACCAGCCGGGCCCCGGCGTCACCACCGAGGTCATCGAGCTGAACTAGCAGTCAGCGCGACTTGGCGCCGGCTTCCTTGGCGCCGGCTTCCTTGGCGCCGGCTTCCTTGGTCGTGGCTTCCTTGGCATAGATGTCCGGCTTGAAGCCGACCAGCAGCTTGCCGCCAACTTCCAGCACCGGCCGTTTGATCATCGATGGTTGCGCTAGCATCAATGCCAGCGCCTTCTTCTCGCTCAAGCCTTCCTTGTCGGCATCGGGGAGCTTCTTGAAGGTCGTCCCGGCGCGATTGAGCAGCGTCTCCCAGCCGACCTTGTCGCTCCACTGCTTGAGCTTGTCCTTCTCCACCCCCGCCGTCTTGTAGTCGTGAAATGCGTAGGCGACGCCATGGGTATCGAGCCAGGCCCGCGCCTTCTTCATGGTGTCGCAGTTCTTGATGCCGTAGATGATGTTGGGCAAGACGTTCCTCGCGCATGCGTCGTATCGTGATCCCAAGGCGTTGTACGCAACTCCGGTTCGCGCGACAATATTGCGAACGACGCCAGCTCTCCGAACGGACACTCCATGCACGTCACCCACGATCCAGCCGCGACCTCATCGCCGACCATCGACTTCAACAGCTTCCTCGCGGTCGATATCCGTGTCGGCACCATCGTCGATGCAAAACCGTTCCCGGAGGCGCGCAAGCCGGCCTGGCGGCTGTGGATCGATTTCGGTCCCGCGATCGGCGTGCGCAAGAGCTCGGCGCAGATCACCGAAAACCATCCGCTTGAAACGCTGGTGGGGCAACAGGTCGCGGCGGTCGTCAATTTCCCGCCGCGCCAGATCGGCCCGGTCGTCTCGGAGGTGCTGACCCTCGGTTTCCCCGATGCCGACGGCAAGGTCGTGCTGGTGCAGCCGAGCAAGCCCGTGCCGAACGGCGGACGGCTGTTCTAACAGCGCGCGATCGAGGGCCGGGCCCTGGCCACCGCCGGCGCCCCCTAACCGATTTAACCCTCCTGTTTCCCGGCTCCGGGCCGTCCGGGCTTGACGCGGATCGCCTTCGATAATAAAAATGACTGACTGATCGTTTTTTATCTTGATCGGCACTGTTGAGGCTTATCCTTGCGGGCGGCTAAAACGATCGACCTGTCAGTTATTTATGGACGACCCGGATGCCCAAGATCAGCGACAAGCAACGCGAAGGCCGGCGGCAGCAGATCCTCGAAGCCGCCCTCGCCTGCTTCGCCGAGGACGGTTTTCACCAGACCGGGATGGCCGACATCGTCAAACGGTCGGGGCTGAGCCACGGGGCGGTCTACCTCTACTTCCAGAGCAAGGACGATCTGATCGAGGCGCTGGCCGACGACCGGCATCGCCGCGAAGCCGTACTCAACTCGATCGCGCAAGGATCGGGCGATCCGATCGAAGGACTTCACGCATTGGTTCGCGTCTACGCGCAATGGCTCATCGACCCCGCCGGCGAAGCGCGCCGCCGTGTCGGCATCCATGGCTGGGCCGAGGCCCTGCGCAACCGCCGCGTCCGCACCAGCGTCGTCGAAGGCATCGACATGCCGCGCGCTCTGATCGTGGCGCTGGTCGAGCGCGGCCAGCACGACGGCCTCATCAAGCGCGACCTCGGCGCGGAAGCGATCGCGCGCGTGCTGATCGCGATATTCCAGGGCTTTGTCCTGCAAAAATGCTGGGGCGAGGATTTCGACGTCGAGGCCTGCATGGCGGCTGTGGCCGGCGTGATCGACGGATTTCGCACGGCCAGGCCTGATGTCAAGCGACGAACCAGGACGTAATCGATGTCCTGGATTCACGAGCTTCTGGCCGGCGCCGGCGTCGGTCTTATCGGCGGGCTGACATCGGGCTTCATGGGCACGAGCCCGGGTGGCGGCCTCGTCATCTTCTGCGTGCTGCTGCTCGGAGCGGAGCAGCACGTCGCCCAGGGCACATCGCTGATCACGCAGGTGCCTCCGACGGGACTTGCCGGCGTTCGCCGCTACTGGCAGAGCGGCAATCGCAGCCCCTTGCCGTGGATCGTCTGGATCGGCATCGGATTTCTTCTCGGCGGCGCCGGCGGCGGTTACGCTGCGGCCGCCGCCTCCGACTCGGTCCTGCAATGGACCTATGTCGTCTATCTCGTCGCGCTGATCGCTATCCTGATCCTGCGCCGCGACCGCGAGGATAAGAGCAGCGAGACCGGCGACCGAGGCAAGCTGCCGTCGCTGCCCCTGCTCTGCATCGGCACACTTGCCGGATTCTCCTCCGGCTTCATGGGCATCGGCGGCGGGCTCGCGATCACCGTCGGCCTCGCCGCAGGCCTGCGCGTGCCTCAGCATCAGGCGCAGCTCGTCAGCCTCGTCTTCTCGGTCATCCCGACCAATATTCCGGCGGCCTGGATCTACTGGAGCAACGGCCTCATGGTGGGCTGGCCGGCCATTATCGGCATTCTTGCCGGCCTCTGGGTCGGCACCGATCTCGGTGCACGCGCGGCCAATGGCGTCAGCAAATCGGTGCTGCGCGCGGTCATGATAGGGCTCATCTCGCTGATGGCGATCTATATGTCGCATAAGGCGTTGACCTAGCTTACGGCCGCTTCGGAATGTTCAGGCCGCTCTGCACGGCCGGACGCGCGAGGCCGCGTTCGAGCCAGGCGCCCACCGATTTGAACCGGCTGAACTCGACGAGATCGCCGGCGCCGTAGAAACCGACAAGGTTGCGCACCCAGCCGAGCATGGAGATGTCGGCGATGGTGTAGTCGTCATCCATGAACCATTGTCGGCCGGCAAGATGCATTTCCATCACCCCGAGCAGGCGCTTGGCCTCGCCCACGTAGCGCTCGAGCGGCCGCTTGTCCTCAAAATCCTTGCCGGCGAATTTGTGGAAAAAGCCGACCTGGCCGAACATTGGCCCGATGCCGCCCATCTGGAAATGCAGCCACTGGATGGTCTGGTAACGGCGCGCCGCATCCTGCGGCAGCAGCTTGCCGGTCTTCTCCGCGAGATATTGCAGGATCGCCCCGGACTCGAACAGCGGCAGCGGCCCGCCGCCGGGGCCGTTGGGATCGAGGATCGCCGGGATCTTGCCGTTCGGATTGAGCGAGAGGAATTCCGCCGTCTTCTGGTCGTCCTTGCCGAAATCGACCAGATGGACTTCGTAAGGAAGCCCGATCTCTTCCAGCATGATCGAGACCTTGACGCCGTTCGGCGTCGGCAGCGAATAGAGCTGAAGCAACTCCGGGTGCTTGGCCGGCCAGCGTTTGGTGATGGGAAAGGCGGACAGATCGGACATCGGACCCCGGCTTCGTTCATGGGATGCCGCCTAATCTAGGCGAGCGGCCGAACAACGCAAGGTCGAGCGGTCAGATCATCTTCCCGCACCGGGATCAGGTCACAATGGCCGTAGCAAATGGCTGGTGGCGTAAGTCATATCGCGCTGTGCGCGCTGCTCGATGAAGAGCTGCCCGGTGACGAGCAGCGCTCCGATGAAAATAAGCGCGAGCAGCGCGGTCGCGAATTGACTGGTATCATTCATCGCACGAGCTTCTCTGAATCGTTCGCTCGGGGAACGCGGGCCGACCATCGACAGTTCCTGCACGCTTCAAATAAATTGCCGCTTTTTCCCGACTGGTGAGCCGGCCGCCCGCCTCAATAGTTGATCTCCATCCGCAGTCCGCGCGGGTCCTCCTCCCCGCCGACACGTTGCGTGCTGTCGCGTGCAGCGACGGCGCACGCACAGGCGTCGATAAGATCGTCGCGGCCGATGCCGGTGCCGTGACGTCGGGTCAACCATTTCGTCAGGCGCGTGAAGCCGCGTTGCGCGAGGAGCGCGACGCGCTGCTCACGGCCTTCCGCGGATGATTTCTTCACAAGCCGGACCCGCCCTGCGAGATTCCAGAAAATCAATTCCGGATGCGCTTCGCCGATCATGGCCTGCCGCGCCGGCGTCATGATCTCGTCGACGTCCCTGATCTTGTCCCTGATATTCCAGAGCTGCGCCGATACGCCCCTGCCCTTGCCTTCGCGCTCCCAATAGTGGCGATTGGCCGCGGCCATGTCGGCGAATTTCCAGAGGTCGCGGCGCGCACCGAGAAACACGGCGGGACCGACCAGCTCGCGTGCGCGCAAATCGCAGATGCGATACCCGCTTGTGTTCAAGCCGATCGGCATGTCGATCATCGCGCGTGCATGCGGCATCGCGAGCAGCCGCGCGAGACCCGGCGAATAATCGAAGCCGTGATCGCCGCGCTCGTCGATCCAGGCTGCGACCCAGCCGAAGCGAAATCCGTCGAGGCCGAGATAGTTGTTCACGCGTACGATCCAGCCACCGGCCCATGCTCGTTCATCCCGTGGTCTCGCCCCGATGTCGCTCGAACAGGCGCTGCGCCAACAGCGCATGGCCGAGCGTGCCGCCGGCGCGAACCGCCGCCGCAACCAACGCGGTTTCCGCGACTTCCTCGCGCGTTGCGCCGGCCTTCGCCGCCTGCGCCGTGTGCACGTCGAGGCAATAGGCGCATTGCGTGGTGAGCGCGACCGCGAGCGAGATCAGCTCGCGGTATTTTGGCGGGATCACCCCGTCCTTGCGCTCGACCGCGTGGTTGAACGCAAGGAACGCGTTGGCCTCGACCGGCGCGAGCGCCACGAAGGCCGGGATCGATTTCAGATCGTCAGGGCTTTGATAATCGGTCATGGCTCATCTCGTCAGATATTCGCGCATCAGGGCGCGGGCGCGATGCAGGCGTGCCTTCACGGTCTGCCGGGTCGCACCGAGTGCGACGGCGATTTCGTCGATGGTCATTTCCTTGACGTCGCGCATCAGCGCGACATCGCGGTAGTGCGGCGGCAGCGCCTCGAAGGCCGCCGCAACGTCGAGCCGCAAATCGGCTTCGGGGCGCGACAGCAGCAGCGCCTCCGCCTCCCCGCCGTCGATCGCCGGGGCGAAGCCTGCCTTGCGGGCGAGCCGCAGGCATTCGCGGCGGACCACGCTGAACAGCCAGGCCGAAAACGCGAGCCACGAGCGGATCGTGCCGACATGGCGAAACAGGATCCACAGCGCTTCCTGCGTCGCATCCTCGGCATCCGCCGAACTGCGGCAGGTGGCGCGGGCATAGCGGCGGATGTCCGGCTGCGCCGTCTCCAGCAGAGACGCGATCGCCTGGGGATCGCCGAGGCGCGCGGCCTCGAACAGGTTTGGCGAGATTACGGCGGCGCTCACGACGCGCCTCCCTTTCCGATGCCGGCCATCGCGCACATCGGACAGTAGCCGACCAGGCCGGTCAGCGCGAAGCCGGCGCCGCCGAGCGCTACCAGCCACGCCGCGGCGCCGGTGAGATAGACGAATGAGGCGACCGCCACCGCGACGCCTGACGCAATCCGCACGACCGGATGCAGGCCGCCGATGTTCTTCCTGTAAAATGCCATCGCATCCTCCGAGATGAGCCGAAGCAAAATGCCTCGATCATCAAGAGGGCGCGATGACCCAAAAGGATTCGCGGGGACGTGCAATTTTTTCGCGATCAGCCTCCGACGGCCTGATAGGCCAGACGCTTGAACTCGAAGAAGAACGGATTCCAGAAGCCCATGTAGCGCTGGGCCATCAGGACGCCGGCCGTGTTGGCTTGCGGGCAGATCCACCAATGGGTGCCGGCGAGGCCACCCCACTGGAATTCGCCGGTCGAATTTGCCGGATCGAACGGCGTCGGCGCGAAGGTGACGGCGCCGCCGAGGCCAAAACCCTTGCCGGGGATCGGCCCGAGATTGGCGAAGCGGATGGTCTGGCCGGCGGGCAACTGGTTCGTCATCATCTGCCGCAGCGTGTCCGGCTTCAGCAGCGCATCCGAGCCGGGCAGCAGCGCGCGTACCAGAGCGAGCATGTCGGGCAAGGTCGAGACCAGACCGCCGCCGCCCGACAGCCGCGGCAGCGCCCGCCGATAAGCCTGCGGATAAGGCAGATGGTCGGCCCGCGTGAGGCCGGGCTTCATCGGGTCCAGCACGTCGGCGCCATTGTACAGCGCGACCAGCCGGCCCTGCTGCGCGTCCGGCACGTGGAAGCCGGTGTCGGTCATGCCGAGCGGGTCGAAGATGCGCTCCTTGAGGACGGTGTCGAGCGGCTTGCCGGAGACGACCTCCACGACACGCCCGAGCACGTCGGTCGCAACCGAATATTCCCAGGACGAGCCGGGATGATAGGATAGCGGCAGATCGGCAAGCTGGTCGATCATGCCGGTCAGCGGCGTCAAGGGATTGAGAACGCCCGCCTCGTTATAGCCTTTGAACAGCACCGAGCCGGCATCGAAGATGCCGTAGCTGAGGCCGGCCGTATGGGTCAGAAGCTGCCGGATCGTGATCGGGCTCTTCGCCGGCTCGACGTCGGCAAGGCTCAAAGCGCCCGGCTTCAGCACCTTGCGATCGCCGAGTTGCGGCAGGAATTTCTCGACAACGTCGTCGAGCCCGATGCGGCCTTCCTCGACCAGCAGCAAGACCGCGCAGGTGACGAAGATCTTGGTATTGGAAAACGCGCGAAAAATGTGGTCGGGCTGGAGCGCCGTCTTCGCCTCACGATCGGCGAAGCCGACGCATTGCTGATCGACGACCTCGCGGCCGCGCAGCACCGCCCAGGATGCGCCCGGAATGATCTCCTGATCGACGTAACACTGTATCGCCGTCCGCACGGCGGAAAAATCAGGTGTTCTGGCGTCCATGTGTTTCCCCGATTATGGTTGGGATGGATATAGCGGGAATTCGCCGGATATGAAGCCCGTCCGAACGGCGCAGCTCACTCCTGCTTTATCAGCGCCGTGACGTGCAGGCGGCGGCGGATTGCCATCCCCTGCCGCTGGTACAGCGCAATCGCCGATGCGTTGCTCGAAAACACGTGCAGGAACGGAATTTCATCACGCGCCTCGATCTGGCGCGCGATCGCCGCAAGCAGCGCCTGCGCATAGCCGCGACCGCGATGTTCGGGATGCACGCAGACGGCCGTCATCTCGGTAAAATTGCCGGGCTTCATCCGCTCGCCGGCCATCGCGACCAATTCGCCATCGGCGCGGATGCCGAGGAAGGTGCCGAGCTCGCGGGTCCGCGCGGCGAACGGGCCGGGCTTCGTCAGCTCCGTCAGCGCCATCATCGCGGGAACGTCGGCGGCACCCAACGTGACGATCTCGGCATCGCGAAGCGGACAGTCGGCAGGCGACCCGATCATCTGCTCGCCGGTCTCGGCGAGCACGACCTTGAAGCCGGCGGGAACGTCGACCGCCTCCGGCGTGAATAGCGCGGCAACTTGGGACCCCGACATGAGATCGCCGAGCGCGTCAAAACTTGTCGCCGACATGTCGGCCATGTCGGCAAACGGCGTCATGTCCACGGGATAGCGCAGCGCCCGCGCACCGCCTTCCGCCAGATGCTTCTGGCTCGTCGTCAACGCGCTCCAGATCGGACGATCCAGCAGCGCCAAATTGCTGTCGGACACCGGCCTAGTCCTTGTCGAAGCTGACGATAACGGCGGCATTGGCGATGAGGATGGGGTCGTTGCCCTGTTCCGGGGCCGAGGGAATCTCCAGCCCACCCTTGACCGCGTTGACGGTCACCGTGCCGTAAGGAAGCTCCTTGGCGACGGCTTCCTTGTCCACGCTTTCCGGATTTGGCACCGCGATCGTGACATCGACGAACATGTCGTTCGCGGTCTTGCCGATCATCCGGAAGAAGCCCAGGCTCGAATGCCGGATCGCATCCGACACCGCGCGCTTTGCAGCCTTGGTGGCGTCCTTGCCGTGGACGTCGACGCCCATGCCCATCTCGGTGATACAGCGAACGCGAGTCATTTCTTATTCCTGTGGTTGGTTGGATGATTGTTGTGAATGTCGGTGGTCGGTGATCGCGGCACAAGTACGGGTTATAGTGTTGGTGCGTGGTCTTTGTGGTGAATTCCGTCATTGCGAGCGCAGCGAAGCAATCCAGAGTCCCTCCGCGGAAAGATTCTGGAATGCTTCGCTGCGCTCGCAATGACGATGCGGGAACAGCTCTGCATCAAACTATCCCTGTTGCTTCCCCCGCGCCCGCAGTTCGTCAACGAGCACACGCACATTCTCCGAATAATCGATCGGAATCACGACCAGATGCACGCCGCCCTCCTTGAAGGCGGCATCCAGCGTCGGAGCAAAACTGTCGATGCTGTCGATCCGATGTCCCTTCGCTCCATAGGCCTGCGCGTACAGGACAAAGTCCGGATTGCCAAAGGTCATGCCGAAATCGGCGAAGTGATCGACGGCCTGCTTCCAGCGGATCATGCCGTAGGCGTTGTCCTCGAGCACCAGCACGACCAGATTGAGCTTGAGGCGGACGGCGGTCTCCATCTCCTGGCTGTTCATCATGAAGCCGCCATCGCCGGCGACCGCGAGCACGCGGCGGTCCGGATAGAGCATCGCGGCCATCATCGCCGACGGCAGGCCGGCGCCCATCGTCGCCAGCGCGTTGTCGAGCAGCAACGTGTTGGCGACGCGGGTGCGGTAGTTGCGGGCGAACCAGATCTTGTACATGCCGTTGTCGAGCGCGACGATGCCGTTCTCCGGAATGACCTGCCGGATGTCGTGCACGATGCGTTGCGGCGTCGGCGGCCAGCGCGCTTCGGTGGCGCGGTCGGCGATCCGGCTGAGGATCTTTTCGCGCAGCGGCAGCAGCGCGGCAGCTCGCGGCAGCTTGCCTTCGAGCCGGTCTGCGAGCAGTTCCAGGCTCGGGCCGACATCGCCGACGACTTCCGCATCGGGGAAATAGACCAGCTCGACGCTGGCCGGCGTGTAGCTGACGTGAATCACCTTCGGGCCCGACGGGCCCATGATGAAGGGCGGCTTCTCGATCGGGTCGTGGCCGATCGCGACGATCAGATCGGCGGCGTCGATCGCGTCGTGGACGTAGTCGCGCTCGGACAGCGCGGCGGTGCCCATGTAGAGATTGGTGCCGCCGGGCACCGTGCCCTTCCCCATCTGCGTGGTGAAGAACGGAATGCCGGTCCGCCGCACGAAGCTCGCGATGCCGTGGGTCGCGCGCGGCCGGCTGGTCGCAGCGCCCATCATCACCAGCGGATGCTTCGCGGCCAAAATCATCTCGGCGGCGCGGTCGAGCGCCGCGCGATGGGCGACCGGGATCTCGATCGGATGAACCGGGATCACCGGGACATCAGGCACTTCATCGCCCGCGATGTCCTCGGGCAGTTCGAGATGTACCGGCCCCGGCCGCTCCTCCATCGCCACGCGAAACGCGTCGCGGACCACGGTCGGGATGCTGGAGGCGCTGATGATCTGCCGCGACAGTTTCGTCAACGGCTTCATGGTGGCAACCACGTCGACGATCTGGAAACGTGCCTGCCGGCTGCTCATGATCGGCTTCTGGCCGGTGATCAAGATCATCGGCATCGCGCCAAGATGCGCATACGCCGCGCCCGTCGACAGATTGAGCGCGCCCGGGCCGAGCGTCGAAAGACAAACTCCGGGCTTGCCGGTCAGCCGCCCGTGCGTCGCGGCCATGAAGGCGGCGGCCTGCTCGTGGCGGGTCAGGATCAGTTCGATCCTGGAGGTGCGGAGCGATTCGACCACGTCGAGATTCTCCTCGCCGGGCACGCCGAAGATGCGGCCGACACCTTCGTTCTCCAGTGCCGCGACAAACAGGTCCGATCCCTTTGCTTTGCGTTCCTGCGCACTCATGTCGCCTCCCGGTCACAATGTCGGCTCCCGTGTTCCACGGCAGCCGGCGCATGGTAACGGTCCGCGGCGCGGGCACAACTCACAAAGAGGCGCGCAACTGCATCATCCCTGTCATAGCGAGTGTGGAGTAACGGCGCTCCTCACTCTCGTGTCCCGGACGCGCTGCAATGCCTCCATAGCGCGTCGAAGACGCGCGTAAACGCGCTTGTGGCGTTGCTGCGCAGAGCCGGGACCCAAGATGCCACACGGATCGCTGTTGCATGGGCCCCGGCTCTGCAGCGCACCGCCAAGGGGCGCTGCGCTGCGTCCGGGGCACGAGACTGTTGTTGAATAACTGACATGGGATCGCATCCTCGCGGCGTGTTCGCCCGAGCTTTGCTTCGTCGCCTTGCCCTCTGAAATGAAAGGGCGCAGGGAAGGCCGGGCGCCGGCTGGCACCCGCGGTCCACTGTGCGAAGTTGCAGTCAGAAATTTGCACAGCGGCATACAGGTGAAGCCAGGACAGCCCGGCCTTCCCTGCGCAGTGGTTTTACGGCTTATGTCGTGCTCTCCCCGGGGAGCGATGCACTATTGCCCCCGTCGCCGTGCAGATGACTGATGCGCGCGCCCGGTCGGGCCGCCACATCACCGCAAGACTTGACGCACAGACCCCGGGGCGTCAGGACCACACGATTTTGCCGTACGCCGATCACACCGGTCGTGTGCGCGGTGACTCCGCTCACGGTTGCCCGCCCTGCGAAACCATTCGCGCCGATGTTATCAGCGTCCACCGCCGCCCGGCCCGCGTTCGTGACGATCGCGATACGCCCCTCTTCCTTGGGCCGGGTTGCGGCGACACATACGCCGTTTCCGAATTTCGGTAAAGTGGAATATTTTTGATGGCCGGCATCGACCAATGGATGGTTGTTTTGCCTCTCGGGCAACGCAAGGTCTTGTAGCCCGGATGAGCGAAGCGACATCCGGGATTCCCGCCACGAGCTTTCCCGGGTATCGCTTCGCTCACCCGGGCTGCGGGTTCGTGCCCCGTTGCAAGCCGCGTGCGCCGTGCTATCGCTCTAGCGATGACTCCCAAAACCTTCGAAACCCGCTGCCTGCGCCTGCCCGCCGTCACCAAGGTGGTGCAGTGGGAGGGCACCTCCGTGTTCAAGGTCGGCGGCAAGATGTTCGCGCTCGGCGGCGGCTTTGCCGCGCGCTCCGGCGGCTACATGTTCAAGGTCTCGAACATGGCCTATGCCATGCTGATCGAGCACGGCTTGGCGCGGCGGGCGCCGTATCTGGCGCGCGCCAAATGGGTGCAGCTTGCCAGCAACAACGCTCTGTCAGACGCCGAGCTCACCACCTATCTGGCGCAGGCGCACGCGCTGATCGTGGCGAGGCTCACGCGGAAGTCCCGCAGGGCGCTGGGCCTGGACTGAAGCGCAGGGCGACCGCGCGACGCGCTTCAGGACTTCTCCTCTGCGGGCCTGGTGTTGCGCAGCAGATTGTCGCGCAGCCTGCTGACCGTCTTCTGCACCACCGGGAATTCGTCGCCGAGGCCGGTCGCCTCGATCACGGAGTCACCGAGATCCTGCTCGATCAGCTTGCGCCCCGCCGGCGTCAGGGTCAGCAGCACCTGCCGTTCGTCGGCGGGATCGCGGTGGCGGCGGATGTAACCCATCTGCTCGAGCTTCTTCAGGATCGGCGTGAGCGTGTTGGATTCGAGGAACAGCTTCTCGCCGAGCGCGCCGACGGTCTGCTCGTCCCCATCTGAGAGCGCCACCATGGCGATGTACTGGGTGTAGGTCAGGCCGACCTTGTCCAGCAGCGGCTTGTAGGCGCGGCCGAAGGCGAGATTGGCCGAATAGACCGCAAAGCACAGGAAATTGGACAGTTTTCGCGCTTGGCCGGTGGCTTTGGGGGGACGGGCCATTGGAACCTCCGCATCTCGTGATCCGCAACCGATATAAATCGCATCCGATTAAATCGGAAGAGCTTGACTGCAACGGGCGGCGGGTTTATTTCGGAACGCATCCGATTTGATCGGACGCGATATAACTCCCGAAGGATACGATCATGACCTCCGCCGCCAAGCTCCTCTTTACCGGCAAGACCCACGTCACCTCCGGCGCCGACGGCGCAGCGCGCTCCAGCGACGGTTCGCTCGACATCAAGCTGGCCCAGCCGCACCCGGCCGCCGAAAACCTGTTCGCCGCCGCCTGGTCGGCCTGCTATCTCGGCGCGCTCGGGCTCGCCGCGGCCCAGCGCGAGGTCAAGCTGCCGAACGAGCCGTCGGTCGACACCGCGATCGACCTCAACAACGCGGGTGGCGCCTTCTTCCTGCGCGCCCGTCTCGACGTCAGCGTTCCCGGCATCGATCGCGCCGTCGCCCAGGAGCTGATCGAGGCCGCGCATGGCATCTGCCCTTACTCCAAGGCGGTGCACGGCAACATCGAGGTGACCACCACCCTGGTCTGAAACGCCGCGACGCGGACCGGCCGAGCATCGGCCGGGCCCGCGCGGTGCAATCAATCCCGCAAACATCAGGAGCCGACCATGGGTCATCGACTTTTGGCAGCCGTGCGTGTCCTCGCCAGCGCAGCCGTGCTCGCCGCAAATCTTCTCACGCTGCCGGCCGCGGCGCAGCCGACCGGCGTCACGCGCACCGACCTCCAGCGCCACGATCTCAGCGCACCCGGGCGTGAGGCCGTGCAGGTGCGCGTCGACCTCGCCCCCGGCGTGGCATTCGGTCGGCACACCCATCCGGGCGAAGAGATCATCTACGTGCTCGCGGGCGCCATCGAATATGACGTCGAGGGCAAGCCGCCGGCGACGTTGAAGGCCGGCGACGTGCTGTTCATTCCGGCCGGAACGGTGCATGCGGCCAGGAACGTCGGCCGGGACACCGCGAGCGAGCTTGCGACCTATATCGTCGCCAAGGACAAGCCGCTGCTGACGCTGGTGAAGTGAGCGCGCCCGCACGGATTGACGTGAATAATATATCTGACTAAAGTCAGACATCATGCTCGACCCCGTTTCCCGCGTCCGCCGCTTCAACCGTGCCGTCACTTCCGCCGTCGGCGCGCTCGACACGTCATTCCTGGGACGCGGGCGGCCGCTGGGGGCGGCGCGCGTGCTCAACGCGATCGGGCACGGACGTTCGGACGTGGCCGAGATCCGCGACTATCTCGGTCTCGATTCCGGGCTGATGAGTCGGCTGCTCCGCAGCCTCGAGGACGAAGGGCTGGTCGAGACCAATGCGCATGAGGACGACGCGCGCCGCCGCGTTGCGACGTTGACGCGTGCCGGCCGGCGCGAGTTCGCGGCCTACGAGACGCTGTCGAACACGCAGGCCGAGGGCTTCCTCGCCCAACATTCGCAACGCGAGGCGCTGCTGGCGGCGATGGATTTGATTGCTTCCGCTTTGACGCGCGAGCGCGTCACGCTGGAGGAGATGGATCCGCGCGGCGAAGAGGCGCGTTATTGCCTCGGCGAGTATTATGCCGAGCTCGGCCGCCGCTTCAAGCGAGGTTTTGACGTCTCGCTGTCGCGCGATCCTGATGCCAAGGACATGCGCCGGCCACGCGGCACCTTCATCGTCGCGATGTCGGACACGCTGCCGATCGGCTGCGTCGGACTGAAGGGCACGGATCACGGCTATGCCGAGATCAAGCGGCTGTGGGTCGCACCGGCGGCGCGCGGATTGCGGCTCGGCCGGCGCCTGATGGACGTGACCGAGGATGCCGCGCGCGGGCTCGGCATCAGGCTGCTGCGGCTCGACACCAACAGCGCGCTGGCGGAGGCCGGCCAGCTCTACCGACGAAGCGGCTGGAGCGAGATCCCGCGCTTCAATGACGACCCCTACCCGGACCTGTTCTTCGAAAAACGTCTGTGAGCGCGAGCGCCGATTGCCCTGCTGCCGCGTTATGGCCGGAGCCGCAGGAGCAACGCCATGACCAGGTCCGACCTCGCCGACATCTACCGCAACTACATCGCCTGCCTGAACCGGCAGGATTGGCCCGCCCTCGGACAGTTCGTTCACGATGACGTCGCCCACAATGCGCGACCATTCGGACTGTCCGGTTATCGTGCCATGCTGGAGCAGGATTTTCGCGAGATTGCGGACCTGCATTTCAACATCGAGCTGCTGGTCTGCGACCCGCCCCAAATTGCCTCCCGGCTGAAGTTCGATTGCACGCCGGCTGGAAAGTTTCTGGGGCTGGATGTGAACGGCAAGCGCGTGTCCTTCTGCGAAAATGTGTTCTATCAATTTCGCGACGGAAAAATACGGCACGTGTGGTCCATCGTCGACAAGCCCGCGATCGAGGCGCAGCTCTAAAGCGCGATGAGATGAGGATGAATCATCATCGCGCTTTAGGTTGTTGTTTGAGCATGATCTTTTCGGAAAACCGCTTCGCACTTTTCCGGATCATGCTTTAGCGCTGCGCCGCGATGAACCTGCTTACGCCGCCGCCGGCGCCACCTCCGCTCGCGGCTTCGCGAACGGCCTGAAATTCATCGCCATCAGGAAGGCGCCGAGGCCCATCGCCCAGGAGGCGATGTAGAGCCAGGCGTAGCCCGAGAACGCATCGTAGATCAGGCCGCCGGCGAGCGGGCCCGTCGCCATGCCGAGGCTGCCGGCCATCGCGGTGCCGCCGATCACCGTGCCCATCATCTTGAGCGGAAAGTTTTCGCGCACCAGCACCGCGTAGAGCGGCATGGTGCCGGCATAGATGAAGCCGAAGATGGCGCCGACCGCGTAGAACGTCGCGAGCTGGTGCGCGAAGACATAGGCGAGTGCGCCGAACGCCTGCAGCAGCAGCCCCGAGACGAGCACGCGCTTGGCACCGAAACGGTCACCCATCAGGCCGAAGGCGATGCGCCCGCCCATGCCGGCAAAGCCCTCGATGCTGTAGATCGTCACCGCCGCGATCAGCGGGATGCCGCAGCTCACGGCATAGGAGACGGTGTGAATGATCGGGCCGGAATGGGTGGCGCAGCAGAAGAAGTTGGTCGCGAGCAGGATCAGGAACTGCGGCGAGCGCAGCGCCTCGGCCAGCGACATTTCCCCGTGCGCCTCGCCCGCAGGCGCGGCCACGGCGTGCGCGAGCGCCGGCGGGCGTCGCACCAGCAACGAGACCGGGATCATGATGGCGCCGACCACCAGCGCCACGATCTGCATCGAGGTGCGCCAGTCATGGCCGGAGACGAGCCAGGCCGCGAGCGGCGCCATCGTCATCGGCGCCATGCCCATGCCGGCCGACACCAGCGACACCGCGAGGCTGCGATGGGTGTCGAACCAGCCGGTCACGGTCGCCATCATCGGCGCGAAGATCGCGGCACAGGAGGCCCCGACCAGAAGGCCAAAGACGAACTGAAACGCCAGCAGCGAGGTGGCGTGGCTTGCCGCGAACAGGCTCACAGTCAGCACCGCCGATCCCGTCAGCACCACCGGCCGCGGTCCGAACCGGTCCGTCAGCGTGCCCCAGGCCATGCTGGTGCAGGCCATCGCCAGAAAGCCGATCGTCATCGCGCTGGAGATGCCGGTCACGGACCAGCCGGTATCCTTTGCGATCGGCTGCAGGAACACCGGCAGCGAAAACATGCCGCCGATGGCGACGCAGCCGAGCAAGCCGCCCGCGGCGACGATCACCCAGCGATAGGAGGAAGAGTTCATTTTGGTCTCCCGTCAGGTCTGTCTGGGTGGAAGACGAATGGGAACTGGGCCTGCCGACAGCTCGGACAATGCATCGGATCATTTTTTGGCTGCCGGTCCGTCGACCTTGCTACGCCTCGAACAAGGCCTTGACGTCATCCTCCGTGAGCCCCGACGCAACGCCGCCGTCGCGGTCGAACAGGCCGTCGGCGAGAGCACGCTTTCTGGCCTTGAGCTCGTCCATCTTCTCCTCGATCGTGCCAGCGGCCACCAGCCGGTAGACGAAGACGGCCTTGTCCTGCCCGATCCGATAGGCACGGTCGATGGCCTGTTCCTCGACGGCCGGGTTCCACCAGGGATCGAAGATGACGACGGTATCGGCCGCGGTCAGGTTGAGACCCACTCCGCCCGCCTTCAGGCTGACCAGGAAGACCTGCGCCAAACCGTTCTGAAACGCTTCGATCGCCGTCTTGCGGTCCCTGGTTGCGCCGGTGAGCATGCTGTAGCGCAAGCCATCCTCGTCGAAACGCCCCTTGATGAGATCGAGCATGGAGGTGAATTGCGAGAACACGATGATCTTTCGCCCCTCGCTCGACAATTCCCGCACGATATCGATGAGGCGATCGAGCTTGGCCGATGGCCGTTCGACGCCGTCAGAGAGTTTCAGCAGCGCCGGATCGCAACATGCCTGTCGCATTCTGAGGAGAGCTTCGAGCACCACGATGTGGCTCTTGGCGAGGCCGCGCTTTGCGATGGCCTCGCGAACCTTGCGTGACATCGACAGCCGTATCGAATCGTAGAGGTCGCGTTGCGGTCCCTCCAGCACGATGGTCTCGACGATCTCGCTCTTGGCAGGCAATTCCGTGGCCACTTCGGCCTTGGTCCGGCGCAACAGGAACGGCCTGATCCGCTGCGCCAGCACCGTGGCCTTCACCTTGTCGGCCCGCTTCTCGATCGGTGTACGCCACTGGCGCGAGAAGGCAGCCTTGTCGCCGAGATAGCCCGGGTTGGCAAAGCTCATGATCGACCACAGCTCGCCGAGATGGTTCTCCATCGGCGTTCCCGTGAGACAGAAGCGGTGCCGCGCCTTCGTCACGCGCAGCCAGCGCGTGGTCGCGGCATCGGGATTCTTGACCATCTGCGCCTCGTCCAGCACGACGATGTGCCATTCCCGCGCCAGAAGCACCTCCCGGTCCCTTGCGATCAGCGGATAGGTGGTCAGGACGAGATCGTGTTCGGCAATCGCGGCGAACTTCTCCTTGCGGTCGGGCCCATGCAGGACGAGGACCTTTATATCCGGCGCAAACTTTTGCGCTTCGGCGGACCAGTTGGTCATCAAGCTGGTCGGCGCGACGACCAGCACAGGGTCGCCAAGGCGACCACACTCCTTCTCCAGCGCGATCAAAGCCAGGATCTGGACGGTTTTGCCCAATCCCATGTCATCGGCCAGGACGCCGCCCAATCCGCTCTCGCGGAGCAGATCGAGCCATGCCACGCCCTGGGCCTGATAAGGCCGAAGCAAAGCACGAAAGGTCGGTGGCAGGTCTGGAGCCGTCAATCCCCTCGCATGCAGCAGGCCCGCGAGTCGGCGGAGACTGTCCGCTCCCTGAAAGGCAAACTCTTCATTCTCCAGTCCGAGCAGCGGAAGGACGTCCGCGCGCGACAGTCGGATCTTTTCCGAACCAGTCGTGAAGAGGCCGGTCAGGCGGAGACTGTGCAGTGCCAGCACCAGCGGCAGGAACCGATCGGCGGCCAGCGCAAGATACCGGCCGTCAGCAAGGGGCAGATAGAACCGATCGCCCTGCTCCGCGAGTTGCTTCACAACATCCGGCGTGAACCCGGGGGCCGATACCAGTGCGGCCAAATGCGGTGCCAGATCGCGGCGTTCGCCGTCGATCTCGATGCCGAGCGCCAGCTCGAACCAATCGATGCCGCTCGACTCCAGTGCCGCGTCGAAATCGCCCGAGGACTCCGCAAGCCGGAACGGAAAATCCTCGTCAATCAGGATCTCGAAGCCTTCCGACCGTAACAGGCCGGCATTCAGGGCGAGAAAATCGAACCAACCGCGCTGGTCGCGCAGCGTGAGATCCAGCGCATGATGATAGTCGAGCGTCGGGAACGCCGACCTCGCCTCAACGAAATCAAACGCTGCCAGCCGCTTTCGCGCCTCTTTCTCCTTCGCCTGGCGCCGCGTGATTGCATAGACTTGGCCCGCCTCGAACAATTCCAGGCGGCTCGGTCGCTGGGTCGGATCGATCTCGAACCGACCGTAGCGAAAGCCGACGCTGACGACCCCGACGCGGCCCTGCTCCCGGTCTTTGTCGGAGTAGTAATAGTACCGGTTCACATGACCGAGCTTGAGCCGCAGAATCGGACGCGGGTCCTCATCGATCCGGATCGCGGCGGGCGCGGGCACAGGCAGGAGACCATGGTGAAGCTCGGGGAGCTTCTGGCTCAGGCGGCGAGACACTTCCTCGACTTGCGCACGGGGAATGGCGGGCGCCGACAGGAACTGGCTGGCAAGCCGCGGCGACAGGCCCAATTGCACAGGTCCGATCAACCCGCCCGTTTCGTCGACAAAGACCGGTGGTTCGGCATTGAGCGCGATCGCTCCAGGCACAGTAAGGTGTGGGGCAATGCCGCGTTTACCCGCTTCACGCCATTCGATCCGGCCTTCTCGCACGTCGCCCCAGGTCAGCGGCGCTCGCTTATGGTCCAGCCAAAACGTCCGGCCGGTTGCAACCATTTGCTGGAGCAAATCCTCCGGATACGGACCTTGAGTATAGTAATCGCGAACGCGAGCGCGGGCTCGCGTCAGAATGTCGACGTCGACATCACGGTAATATTTCGGCGCCCGGTCCGCTTTGAAATCGAACAGACTCGGGGTGGCGTAATTGTCGGCGAAGCGTCCGCCCTTGAGCACCCGAACCGACCGCAAGGACAGGGCCAAATATGGCATGGCTCCCTCCGATTGGTGCAGGCAATACAGCAGGCGTTGGCTATCATCCGCGGAATAGTCGACACTCCGCACCGCGCGGCCAACATTGTCGATCCAGTTGTTCACCTCAAGAGGAATGACTGGTGGAGCTGTGGCGCGCGAGGCGTTGCCGGGCTTGGCCATCGGCGCGTGCGGTTCCGTCGCGTGCGCCGGCGGCGCCTTGCCGCTCAACGCCTCGAGCAGGGTCGCTGCGACATGCTTGCAGTTGAAGGACATCGGACAGCTGCAATCACCGTCGAGGTCGGTGAGCTCGTCGGGGCCGAACTCCAACTGGATGTCGACGCGATAATTCCTCGCTTGGCTGCCGCGCACCTGAGCGCTGACATGGGTCAGGTCGTCGCTGACCTGCACTCCCGAGACGCGCCCCTGCGCCTGATAGGCAACCGCCTTCTCCATCGCCGCTCGGCTGAAGTAGCTGTAGATTTCCTTGCGTTTGAGAATGTCCGAGAGCACGTGCAGCGATTCCACGATCCGGCTTTGTCCATGCAGCATAGTCGTTTCGGCTGAATTATTGTAGCCGCGAAATCGGGCTTGCGAATGGCACAGGCATCGCAAAGAGGTTTGAGCCGTCCGACAGGCTGGCCGCGCCCAGGCTCCGCTTAGTTCGCCAACCCCTGCTTCTCGATCCATTCGTTGATCAGATTCGCGACATCGTCCGAATTGCGGTCCATCATCATCATGTGGGTGTTGCCCTTGATCCCCATCTTGGGCAGCTCGAACGTATCGACCTTGCCACCCGCAGCCGCGACCGGCGTTGCCGCTGCGATGGTCGCCGCCAGGGCGATTGCGATTGTGCGCATGAAGTTTTCGCTGTCGATGCTTGTTGTTGGCGCCATTGTTGCCAACAACAAACGCGAAAACAACCCCATGCACAGTAGCAGGCGCCTGCGGGATCAATGACTTACGATGCCGGTTCCTTGCGATGCCGGTCTCTTGCGCTACGAAACCGCGATTTGACTCGTCGGGCAAAACACCGGCATGATGTCATCATCAGCCAACTCGATCGCATCATGCTCCAACCATGGCAAATGGCCGCGTCGACGACAATCGTCGTTGATGGCGGTTTTACGCCTTCCGCTTCCGCATCAAGGCCTTCGCGGATGCAACGATCCGGGGCGCAGGTTTGGACGCCCGCCTATCCGACCTTCCGACCCGCCACGCCGGTGGCGCAGCCGAAAAAGTATCTTGAGAATTCTACCTCGAGGCCCTGGTCGCGCAGAAGGCCTGCGATCCCGGCGGCGCTGCCGAAATTCGTGCTGTAGGTGCCGATCATCGCAAAGTCTTGCGCGCCTCGCAGCAAGATCCGTTCGACCAGCGGCAGGACCACCTTGAGATGGAACAGGTACAACGGCCGCAGCCACCATCCCTTCGGGTCGGATGCCTCGATCATGGAGAACACGCCGCCGGGCTTCAGCATACGCGCGATCAGGGCGGCGAGTTGCTCATGCTGCCCGGGATTGAACGTCTTCAGGCCAAAGGTGGAGATCACGAAGTCCGCACTCTCCGGCAGCAGGTCGCTCGCCAGCACTTGTCCTCGATGAACGCGATCCGATGAGCGCGATGCGCGTGAAGCCGCTCCATGGCACGACGATGCATCCCTGATGAAATATCCACCGCCGTGATCGCGCCGATATCGCCAAAGCGCTTCAACAAATGCGGCCAGACCTCGCCGGTCCCCGCCATCAAATCATAACCGCGCGCGCCGGCAGGCCCTGGCACCGGCATCGCCGCAACGCATTGCCGCCGCCAGCGCTCCGTGAAGCCCATTGAGCAATTCAGGCTGAAGGTGATGTAACGATCCGAACAACGATCGAACACCTCCTTCACGAATGCCGGGTCGTAGATGTCCCTGTCCATGTCGGCTGGCGATGCCCCCTGCGATCGGCGTACGACTGTGGGGCGATGATAGTTCGATTCTCGCGCTATCGCGACAGCGCCGGCAGCACGCGATTTCACGGCTGGCGCCCTCTGGTGCAGACGGGCCGCGCCGCATAAGTGTCGCTGCAAAATTCCGGGGAACAGCTCATGCCAAAGATCGACCTCGCTGCCGTGCCCGCCCGCAAGGGCTCCGGCTATCCCGCGTCCTTCAGCGCTCCTTGCGCAGATCGCATCCGGCAGCGGCTCGGCAATGCCGGGGGCCTCTCCGATTTCGGCGTCAATCTGATGCGGCTGCCGCCGGGCAACTGGTCGAGCCAGCGGCACTGGCATTCGCATGAGGACGAGTTCGTCTATGTGCTCGCGGGCGAGGTGACGCTGATCGAAGACGACGGCGAAACCGTGCTGCGCGCCGGCGACTGCGCCGCCTTTCCGAAGGCCAGCGGCAACGGCCATCACATGATCAACCGGTCGGTTGCGACGGCGGTCTATCTCGAAGTCGGCTCGCGCTCGCCCGACGATCTCACCACCTGCTCCGACATCGACATGATGAGCGCCAATTCCGATGGCCGGTTCGTGCACAAGGACGGCACGCCCTATCCGGACTAGACTAGGGCGTGGACTCATAAATCCGATCAGCCCGCGCGAACCTAGGCAGTGTCCGTTCGGTCTTCGAGACCGGACATGGCAAGTTGGACTTTACTAGTCGCCTATGGGCCACAAGCTGACCTCACCAAATCCCGATCAGATGTCGGCTGAGCGCCAACATGGCTCTGAAGAGGCGAGCGAACTCGGCGATCATATTGCGGTTGCTGCGGCCGAAGGAGACCATTACGCGCCTGGCCGAGAATACATCTGTGGTTGTGGGCTCCCGTCTGCGCAGTGCACCGTCACGAAGCGACGTGGATCACAGCTATTCCGAAGGCAGATTGAACTGAAACACGGCGCCCTGTGGTTCATTCGCACCGGCCCAAAGTCGTCCTCCGTGGGCTTCGATGATTGAACGGCAGATAGACAGGCCCATGCCGGTCCCCGCCGGCTTTGTGGTATAGAAGGGCTCGAACAAGCGGTCGACCGTTGCCGCGCCAAGTCCGGGACCGTTGTCTCGCACGGCGACAACAACGCCATTTGAGGCATCTGCGGTCGTACTGATCCGTAACTCTCGCCCCCCCTCGTCGAGGCTCATTGCCTCGATGGCGTTGAGGATGAGGTTGAGAACAACTTGTTGCAGTTGGACGCGATATCCCTCGACGAGCGGCAAATCGGTAGCGAGGTCTGTCTGAAGCGAGACACCGTGTTTGAGCAGTTCGCTCCGGGCTATGGTGATCACGACCAGGATGGCGGCATTGAGATCGACGCGCTCTTTCGGCGCCGGAGTGTTCTTGATCAGGGATCGAATCCAACCGATGATCTCGCCGCCTCGGTTTGCGTCGGCGAGAATGGATGCGAGCGTCTGCCGCGCCTTCTCGAGATTCGGAGATTGAGACTCTAACCAGCTGAGTCCTGCCTCTGCGTTGCAGAGGATCGCGGTCATGGGTTGGCTTAGTTCGTGTGTAACCGAAGCCGTGACTTGTCCCATTGCCGCCGCGCGATTGGCATGTGTTAGTTCCGCCTGCATTTCGCGGAAAGTTTCGGCGGCTCGCTTACGTTCGGTGATGTCGCGGCTCAGACAAATGATCTGTCGCTCACCGCCTTCGCAGAATTCGCGCATGCGGATTTCAACGGGAAACATACTGCCGTTCTTCCGGCGATAGCGCCTCTCGAGCGTGACGATGCCGCCAGCCTTGAGCAGCTCGCGCTTGACCCGCCAAGTCGCTTCATCCATCTCCAGATCGAACAAGAACGGGATCCCCCCAACCAGTTCGTCCCGGCTGTAGCCCAGGGTTTCGCAAGCAGTTCGGTTCGCGTCGAGAACGCGACCGTCTGAATTGTGCAGCGTGAACGAGTCCGTCGCGTGGTCCACGAACGTGCGAAAACGGGCCTCGCTCTCCCGTACCGCCTGTTCGGCCCGCTTGCGCTCCGTGATGTGGCGCCCGACGCCGCGGTAGCCCATGAAGCGCCCCGACTGGTCAAAGACGGGCAGGCCGGAGACGGACACGTAGCGCTTGTCGCCGTCGGGCGTCGGTCGCGCGAGTTCGAAATCGCGAAACGGGAGGTGGGCATCGAGAATCTCCCGGTGCTTGCGCCAGCCCTCTTCATCGGGCTCCGAATAAGGTACCTCCCACCGTGTCCGGCCGATCTCGGAGACCGGCGGCTCCTGAAGCCTCTCAGAGAACTCCTGGCGGATGAAGCGATGCTGCGAGTCGGTTTCCCAATACACATCGAAAGAGAATTGCACCAAGGTGCGGAAGCGCTCCTCGCTTTCGCGAAGAGCTTCCTCGGAGCCCTTGTGCTCATTCAAATTGAGCACGACCGACGGCGCCTCGAGCGGATGTTGCATATTCAAGCCTTGCCGAAGAGCTGGATCAAATGCACTCATTTCTTTTCTCGGGCCGGGTAGCTGGCTGTGCCTCGACCCGGAGCGGCAGATAGGCAGCGATCATCGCCAGTGCCGTGGGTCGAACCCGGCCTCACAGTGACCCATCATGGGTCAGGAATATGTCTTGTGAAGACTATACTTGCGTATACGAGGGCTTCTCGAGTGCCATGTTGAGGCGACGAGTCGGCCCAGCCGGACGAGCAAACAAGCGACCTGAGCTCTGGTTCCATTAACGCCTGTGTGCGAGACGAGGCTTTTTTGCAGAGCAACATCAGCTTTTCGCCAACAAGAGACATCACGAGACTCTCGCTCGTTGTCGCACCTTGCCGTGCTGGGCCTTCACTTGAACATGTTCTCTCTCCCAATCAAAGTAGGACGCGACGCAGGCCGCGCCCGCTCTATCGGCGCCGGTCCCGCAAGCGATAAGCTGCCGCCCTTGCGCTTGGCGTAAAGCCTGAGCGAACCAGGAAGAGGGCGCAAATCAAATGATCGGCTGGATCAAGGGACTGGACGTAGGGTTACGCTCCCGAGATTGGTTGGCTGCGCCCATCGGCTCCCTGTGTCTGAGAGCAAGCTCATGCCGAACTCGGCGCTCAGAGCGCCAAGTCGCGGCTGAGGTGACCAGGGGCTCCGCGGGACTAGTCGCAAGACGTCAGAGCAAGCCTGACGACGCGACGCTCTCGATATACCGCTTCCACCGTCCTGTTTGGCTAATCAGCTGAATATCCAGAATAATTACGCGCGCTGCCATAGCGCGGAAAATAAAATCAAGTTCATTGACCTGGGCGCCTCGCAGATTGAACGTGCTGTCAAACCAACAGCACTGAGCGGGGTCTCACATGAAGATGCGAGCAGTCGATGCAATCGCGCGCATTCTCGAAGCCGAGTGTATCACCTGCGTCTTCGGCGTCCCAGGGCGCCGCGATCAATCCGCCGCCGCTCGGAATCCAGAAAGCGCGACTTGCCTGAGTCCGGGTTGCCTGCGTTGATTCGTGGCGACGGAATGGGTAACCGCCTTCTGGCAGCGCTGGCACCAGCAGATTTTGGTCTGCTGGTGCCCGGCTTAGAGACGGTCAGGCTCGATCAGGACGCGGTCCTCTCGCAAGCGGGCGACCAGATCCAGCATGTGTTCTTCCCTCACAGCGGCGCCATCTCGCTGATGATCGACATGGCGAACGGGCAGACGGTCGCCACCGCCGCAGTCGGCCGCGAGGGAGCAGTAGGCGTCCTTTCCGTACTAGGGCCATCACCTTCGGCCATTACCGCCATCGTTCGTGCGGCGGGTACCGCCTCGCGGATCCCCGCATCGCGGTTTCACGCCGCGTTCAATCGGAGTCCCGCGATCCGGCGCGCGATCCAGATGCACATGAGGGCGATGCTGATTCAGTTTCAACTCGGCACGGCCTGCAATGCGCTGCATCCGGTCCAAGCCCGCATGGCACGCTGGCTGCTCCATTTTCGCGACCGCAGCGACCATGACGTCCTCCCGCTCACTCAGGAGGCGCTGTCACAAATACTCGGTGTGCGACGAACGACGGTGACGCTCCTGATGCGCAATCTGCGCGCGTCCGGAGCGATCAGATCTGATCGACGAGGCCAGATCGAGATCGATCGATTGCGGCTCGCGGCAGCGGCGTGCGAATGCCACGATACCCTGCGTCTCGTGGTCGAGGAGATCTTCGCGACGGATACGGCCCGATCTCGCGTTTTGGCTGTGCCGGATGATGATGCAATAGGCGAATCGGGCGATGCCATGTGAGCCGTTTCCGCGCGGCCCAATCAAGCCGGCGGAGACGGTGCTGAAATCAAAGCCGCTTCGCCGGAGAGGAATAGCTAGTCCTTCCGCCCTGATCAGGCTGGCGAGCGGCCCTATGCGCTTGACCGGGATTTCCCGCCTAATGTCCGTTGAGGGTCACAAGCCGCCGAACACGTTCAATGCGGGAGACTTCCGCTTTGCGTTGGTAAGCTGAAGTTATGAGTACAAGCCCTAAAGCGCGATGAGATGAGGATGAATCATCATCGCGCTTTAGGTTGTTGTTTGAGCATGATCTTTTCGGAAAACCGCTTCGCACTTTCCGGATCATGCTTTAGTTCGCCAATCCCTGCTTGTCGATCCAGTCGCCGACCAGTCTGGCGATGTCGTCGGAGTTGCGGTCCATCATCATCATGTGGGTGTTGCCCTTGATGCCTATCTTCGGCAGCTCGAACGTATCGACCTTGCCGCCGGCGGCGGCCACTGCCTGTCCCCATCTGGTCGGGTTGACCACGAGTTTCGACCACACCGGCACCTTGTCGATGAAATCGCCCCACACGATCAGATGCGGCACGCCCTTGAGTTTCGCGGCATCAGCCTTGGCGGGATCCGGTGCACCCGAAGGTTCGATGGCGACCAGCGCCTTCACCTTGTCGGGCGCGTTCAACGCGGCAGTGAAGCCGAAATTGCCGCCCTGGCTGTGGACCAGGATGATGCACGGGCACACCTTCTGCACCAGGGCGTCATAGGCCTTCTGCGTGGCGGCGTCGTTGGTGGCCCAGCGCGGAATGCCCTGCTTGGCGAACTGGTCGAACGCCTCGATCGGGAATTGCTCGCCCTCGAACGCCTCGCGCTTGCCACCGACCTCGTAGCTCGGCCCGATCCGGAACAGCTCCCACGCTTCCTTCTTGGGCCGGAAGAACGGCTCGCTCTTGAATATCTCCGGATAGCGCGCCCAGGAGGCGCGACCGCGTTCGACCGCATCCGAGACGTAGACGTCATAACCCGCGTTCAAGAAGAACTGCTGCCAGCCAGGCTTGCCATCGGGCTTGGTCTCCCATGTCACACCGGAGAGCCCGCCGCCATGCCAGAGCAGCAGCGGCAGTTTCGACTTCGGCTGCGCAAGCTTGACGAACTGAACGTACATCTGCTCGACCTCGAACTCGCCGTTCGGATCGACCTTGATCGGCGGAGCACCTGGAGAGAACACGATCTCCTTGGAAGGAAGCCCGCTCAGCGTTTCGGTGTGGCCGCCGACGTGAAAGCTGCCGACTTCCTTGACGAGATAGTCAGCCGCGGCCGGCGTTGCCGCTGCGATGGTCGCCGCCAGGGCGATTGCGATTGTGCGCATGAAGTTTTCCTCCGCTGTCGATGCTTGTTGTTGGCGGCATTGTTGCCAACAACAAACGCGAAAACAACCCCATCACAGTAGCCGGCACCTGCGGGATCAATGACTTACGATGCCCGTGACTCACCAGTAAACTTGCGATGGCAAGCCGCGATTTGACTCGTCGGGCAAAACACCGGCGTCATGTCACGATCCCGCCAACGCCATCGCATCAGCCCAACTGAGCCCGCTTGGCGCGCTGCCGCCATGTGCCGATGGTGAGCCAGACCGCCGAGACCAGGAAATAGAGCGCGCCGACCGCAGCATAGCCCGCGACATTCGCGATCGAGGGAACCGCGGGCATCGTGGCCTGAACGATGAAGAAGCCGCCTGCCAGCGCTGACTGGGCCCCGCTGAGCACCATGGCCCATTGCGCGCCGAAACTCCTCCAGCGCTGGATTGCCGTCCCCAGCTGGAGCAACCCTGATAGAATCGCCCAGGCCCCGAAGATTCCGAGCACCCGGTTCATGCTCATCTGCAAAGCAACAAGCACCGCGACGGTGGTCGCCAGGCTGACCACAACGTTCAGAGCCTGCGTGCGGTTTTGAGCGAGCCCGCCGCTGCGAAACGCGTCCACGAAGTTGGCCGCGGCGTCCCATGCCGGATAGAGGACGAGCAAGGCTCCCGCGATCACCGGAGATGACGGCCCTACGGCGAACGCGGCAACGACCCAGGCGACGGAGAACCCCGCCCGGATAAAATAGTAAACCTTCAGCCATCGTTCGCGATCGGCACGAACGAGATCCAATTGATGATGCGCCATAGCCTTCGTTCCTTTACCTACTAGTTGGTAGTTTCTCGCGCGCAGCGAGAAGGTCTCAACCCCCAGCTTGCCTTCGGGGTGTCGTTGTTGTCTCGCCGATGTGTTTCAGTGCTTGTTGGATAGCCGATCCAGCAGTGGCGTGGTGATCACACCGAACATTTTTGGATCGCCATAGGCACGCGCCGACAGCATCGCGCCGTGAATGGTCGCCATGAATCCTTCAGCCTCGACCCGGGCTGTGCCGGAGAATTTGAGCCGCCCCTTCCGCTTGCCGCGCTCCATGACCGACGTCAGCCAGGAAGCCAAGGCGCGGAAGTGCGCACGGACTTCGAGCGCGACTTCCTCCGGCAAGATCGGGAGCTCGCTGGCAAGCAGCGCGCACACGCAGAATGGCGCCGTCGCATCATTGATGCACGCCTCCCAGTACGCGACATAGTTTTCGAGTTGTTCGCGCGGATCAGGGACATTGCGCTCGAGCGCCGACAGTCCCGCCTCGGCTTCGGCCCGGTAGCGCGACACGAGGGTGCGAACCAGATCGACCTTGCTGGCGAAATGGTGGTGGATGCTCGGCTTGCGGATGCCGACCACCTCGGCCACGTCGGCGTAGCTGAAGCCGTTGTAGCCGCCCGCGATGATCAAGCTGCGCGCGCAGGCCAGGATGTCGTCGGCAGTCGAGGAAACGTTGGTCATGGCCGACTAGCTACCTTCCAGTTGGTAGGACGTCAAGAACGGGATGCTTCAACCATCCGTGAGTGGTAGGAGCCTGCATGACCATCCGCCCGATCGTCCGCTATCCCGACCGCCGCCTCGCGATGCCGGCCCGCCCCGTCACCGCATTCGACGCAACGCTGCGCGAGCTTGCTAGCGACCTGCTCGAGACCATGCGCGCCGCACCCGGCATCGGCATCACGGCGCCGCATATCGACGTGCCCTTGCGCGTCGTCGTGCTCGAGCTCGACGCCAAGGACGGCGCGCGCACCTACGTCAACCCGGAGATCACATGGGCCTCGCCCGAGATGATCATGCACCGCGAAGGCAGCGTCTCGATGCCCGGGGTCAACGACGAGGTCCAGCGCCACGCCCGCGTGCGGATCAACTATTGGGATCTCGACGGCAACATGCAGACCGAAGAGTCGGAAGCCTTGCGCGCCGTCTGCCATCAGCACGAGATCGACCAGCTCGACGGCATGTTCTGGATCCAGCGGCTGTCGCGGCTGAAGCGGGAGCGGCTGGTGAAGCGGTTCGAGAAGTTGTCGCGACCACCTACGCACTCCTGAGACGCGCTTGCTCCGCGTGGCGAAAGCAGCGCGGCTCGTGCCGTTGATCGTGCCGACCGCGTCCATCCAGGCATGGACGGCCTTCTCGTTGAAAGGGGGTGATGGGGTTCCAGAAGCAATCTGCTCTTCGCAACGCGTCGCTTGAAACCTCTGCACCCCCGCTCAGATCATCCTGCGTTGCCGGGTACAGGCGTGTTGAGCAGCTGCTGCTCCCAGAGGAACGCGATGCCGCTGCCGCCGGCATGCTGCGTGATCACCTCCGTCAGCGCGACAGCTTGGTCGGTCCTGGCCCAGTCGCGCTGCCATTCGGCCGCCAGCGCCATCCAGGTCATCATGTTCGCGCCCGCCGCGATCATGCGCTTGATTGCGACCTCGTGGGCCTCGACCGAAACGGCGCCAGAGGCATCGGTGATCACCGTGACATCCCAGCCTTCGCCGAGCGCCTGAATCGTCGGCATCGCAACGCAGACCTCGGTCCAAAGGCCCGCGATGATCAGCTGCTTGCGGCCCGTTGCCTTGACTGCGTCCACCACCTTCCGGTCCTGCCAGGTGTTGATGAGCGTCCGGTCGATCACTTTCTGGCCAGGGAAAACATCCGTGATCTGGGGGAAGAGGAGACCGCCCCGTTCAGCGATCACGGTGGTCAGGATCGTGGGGACGCCGAAGGCCTTGGCGGCCTTCGCCAGGCCCGTCGTATTGTTGATCACCATCTGCGGTTCGTGGCTGTTCACGTTGGCGAGTTGGTAAGGTTGGTGGTCAATCAGAACGAGTACCGAGTCCTCGGGGCGAAGAAGCGAAGCAAGGCCGTTACGAAAGCTCATTGTTACATCCTTTGCTGCCGTTGTGAGCGGCACTGGTTTTTTCGGAGACATACGCCAGCAGCGACGTTGCCTAAGACGGACATTGGCGTTCCCAGACGCGCTGCGGTAGCGTCGCATTGCGGTACGCTGTGTCGCGAAATGGGGAACAGTGAATTGGATATCGAAGAGATACGGACATTCGTCGAAGTTGCTGACGCCGGGGGGATTTCGTCCGCTGCGCTCCGGCTCGGCGTCGCCAAGTCGATCGTCAGTCGTCGGTTGTTCCGGCTTGAATCGGAACTTGGCGTCCAGCTTCTTGCACGAACGACTCGCGGGGCCGCTCTCACAGAAGCCGGGGTCACTTTCCGAGACTATGCAGCCAGAGTCTGCGCCGAGATCGACGCGGCCAGGGAAGCTATCCTACCCGCCGGTGACCTTCGCGGCCGCCTCCGGGTTGCACTGCCGGTTTCGTTCGGCCCGACTCACTTCGCTCCCATCCTCGCGGAAATGGCCCGACGCCACCCTCAGCTCCAGATCCACACCTCCTACAGTGATCGCTTCGTCGATCTCATCACTGAGGGTTATGATTGTGCGATACGGGTTGGCTATCTTCAGGACTCCAACTTGATCGCAAGACGCGTCGGACCGATCTATGGGAAGCTTGTCGCGAGCCCGGACTACGTCAAGGCGCATGGGTCGCCTGAGACGCCGGAGGAACTCGTCGCCCGTGAGGCCCTCATGCAGGGCACCGAAACCTGGCAACTCATGGATGGCGACAAGATCATCACGGTTCGTCCGCAGGGGCGCTTCAAGGCCGACAACGGCACGGCTCTCGTCGCCGCCGCAACTGCAGGACTCGGCATTGCTTATCTCCCTGACAGCCTCACCCATGAACATGTAGCCTCCGGAGCGCTTGTGCCGGTCATGACACGTTATCCGCCACCTCCGGCCGGTGCTTATGTGATCCGCCCGCCGGGTCAGCATCCCGCACGGAAGATACGGGTCCTCACCGAACTGCTGATGGAGTATTGCGAACCGGCTCCGCACCCTGCGTGAGCTCCCCGCTGGGGTGATCCATCGTGATCGTCTGGATCACGAAAGCGACGACGGACGGCAGATTTTGGATCCAGCGGCTGTCGCGGCCGAAGCGGGAGCGGCTGGTGAAGAAGTTCGAGATGATGTCGCGGGACTGACGCATGCGCCACCTGCCTCGGCGAGCGACCGCCTATCGAACGGTTGCGATGCCGGCCAGGATGAGATCGACACCGGCGAGGAATTGTTCGCGATCGTCGTGATCGCGCAGCTGTGTCGCCATCCGTCGCACGAACGGATACTGTGCGGGGTCGAGCTGTACCCACCGCGCCGCGACGCTGGCAAGAAAGGCCGATCGATCCGTCTCGTGCACAAGAAGGCGGGCGTTCGCGGCGTTCTGTCCGGCGACGCCGAGGATGTAGTGCACGAGCGCGGACGCGGAGTCGAATTGCGCTTTTTCGGGAACGCCGAGCGCCTGGAGCCGTCCGCCCACGCTCTCGACGATCTGCAACATCGCGGGCCGCCACGGCTCGCGGAAGAGCTGGGAACCGACCCAGGCGTGCGCATCGATCGCATCGAACACCCCATGCGCAATCGCGCGGATCGCCTCCCGCGGCTCCGCGCCACCGGCCAATTCGGTCATGACACGCGCGATGACCTCGTCGGTGGCCGCCGCGAGCAGCTCGTTCTTGTCGGCGACGTGCCAGTAGATCGCCCCGCTCCCCGTTGCCAGGCGAGCCGCGAGCGCGCGGACAGTCAGAGCGCCCTCGCCGCCGGCGTCGAGAATTTCGATCGCAGCTGCGATGATCCGCTCCTTCGAGAGCGCATCCGTGCGCCGTTCGGGCCGCTGAGTTTTGGTCGCCATAGCTCGCAACTTGAGATAACTGGAACGCCGTTCCAATACTATGGAACGACGTTCCAGTTGACCCCCGAAAGCGACCAGATGACGACGCAAGTCACGATCATCGGTGCGGGCCTCGGTGGCCTCACCCTCGCCCGCGTCCTCCATCTCCACGGCGTTCCCGTCGAGGTCTACGAGGCCGAGCCCTCGCCGGAGGCCCGCACGCAGGGCGGAATGCTCGACATCCACGAGGACAGCGGACAGCTCGCGCTTGGGGCGGCCGGCCTGTTCGACGAATTCCGCAGGCTCATCCATGAGGGCGGCGAAGCATCGCGCGTGCTCGACCAGGACGGCAAGGTGCTGCTCGACGAGCCCGACGGCGGCAAAGGCGGACGGCCCGAGGTGCATCGGGGCGCCCTGCGCCGCATCATGCTCGACTCCCTGCCTGCGGGCACGATCCGCTGGGGCAAGAAACTCGCTGATGTGGCCGCACGCGGCGGCGGCCGACACAGCTTGACGTTTGCGGACGGGTCCACGATGAGCACCGAAACTCTCGTGGGCGCGGACGGCGCCTGGTCGAAGGTCCGGCCGATGCTATCAGATGCAACACCAAAATATATCGGCACGACTTTCATCGAAACTTATCTTCACGACGCCGACGCGCGGCACCCGGCTACGGCCGAAGCCGTCGGCGGCGGCGCACTGTTCGCGAACGCCCCGGGCAAGGGCATCTTCGCGCACCGCGAGCCCCGCAGCGTGCTTCACGCCTACATCGCGCTGAACCGTCCCGCCGAGTGGATCGCTGCAATCGACTTCACCGACATCGCAGTCGCGACCGCGCGAATTGCGGCCGAATTCCATGGCTGGGCGCCGGCACTCACTGCGCTGATCACCGACGCCAACACGCCGCCGGTCCCGCGCATGATCAACACACTCCCTACCGACCACCGATGGGACCGTGTGGCTGGGGTGACGCTCCTCGGTGACGCCGCCCACCTGATGCCGCCGGCTGGCGAAGGCGCGAACCTGGCGATGCTCGACGGCGCCGAGCTCGGCAAGGCCATCGCAGCGCGCCCCGACGATATCGAAGCGGCATTCACCGCCTACGAAGGCGTGCTGTTCCCCCGTAGCGCATCGGCTGCGGTGGGGGCGCACCAGATCCTGGAGATCTGCCTCGGCGAGGGCGCGCCATTCGGACTGGTGGACTTCTTCACCGGCATGCGTGGGCAGCAGGAACGCGGCTGAGCCGCACGCAGCTTTGATCGAGAGCGCCACGGTCGCAGCGCGATCGCAACCGAGCATGACCGTGATGCAAAGGTGCCTTCGTCACCACGTTCGTGACGTCGTCAAGCCCTCTTCCCGCCTCGTTTGGTCATGGGAGCGTTACGACGCTCGCGTTTGCCGCGCGCGATCTCCGTCGCCAGCGCGTCCAGCTTCGGCTCCCAGAAATTCCTGAACTGATCAATCCATGCATCCACCGCCCGAAGGCCCGCGACATCGACCGAATAGAGTCGTCTTTGCGCCTGCGCCCGAACGCTGGCGAAGCCGCTCTCTCGCAGCACCTTGAGGTGCTGCGAGACCGCCGCCTGCGTGATCCCGAACTCGGCTCCGATCACTTCGACGACCTCACCGGACGCCATTTCCCGAGGCGCGAGCAGCTCGAGGATGCGACGGCGCACGGGATCAGCGAGGACCTCGAAGATTTGCATCAGCTTCCTGTGCCCGGATGGGCGATGTCAGGCGGCGTCTCACCGCGATAAAAAGCGATGGTGCGGTCGGAGCGCTGCTTCGCCGAAGCCGCATCGACCCCGCTCGCGACGTGCGCCGCGCGCCAATACTCGCCACTACTCGTCATGAATTCCTTGCCCGCGGGAGAGCCCATCCATGCCTCGGCCGTCTCGTGGTCGACCGATGCCCCGGTCACAAGATATCTCTCGAGTCCCGCAATGGCGAGATCCCAACCGATCCCCACTGCCCCTGGACCGAACTGGTTCCAATGATCCTCGATGATCGCGGTGTGCTCAAGCGTCAGGCGCGCCTGACTTCGTTCCGCTGTCAGTTTGACATCGATCCAGCTCATCGCGCCGCCGAATTCCCACGTCGCAGCAAAGTGGGTCGGCGGCGTGCACGCCGTGATCGTACCGCCTGCATTCCCCTTGAGCTGGTACTTTCCGCCGAGCCGGAGGTCTCCCTCGACCGGCAAGAACCAGCGCGGAATGCGTTGCTGGCTGGTCACTGCGTCCCAGAGATCGTCGACGCTCGTCTCGTAAAGCCGCGTCAGTGTCACCGCACTGGCTGCTTTCCCGTCCTTCTCGAAATTCTTTACCGAACGCGTAACAAGCCCCAAAACCCTGGCGACATCGATCTCCACGGCGCTCCTCCTTGTCGTTTCGTGCAAGGCTTAATATCGGTCTTCACTAATATACGTCAATACTTATATTTATGACCGACGAAAGCTGATCCGCGCGTGAGAACCTCGCGGAAGCTAAAAGGTGGATTACGCCTTCGGCTTATCCACCCTACGATCTCCCTGCGTAGCACCAACATCCTGCACGACACTCGCGAGATATTTCGCCGGCGGCTTCCCGAGCGCCTTCTTGAACATGGTGATGAAGGCCGCGACGGATTCGTAGCCGAGGTCAGCCGAAACCTGCTGCACGCTGGCGCCGGACGTCAGTTCCCGTAATGCGACGATCAGATGCAATTGCTGACGCCAGCGCCCGAAGCTCAGCCCCGTCTCCTTGACGACGAGACGCGCGAGGTTGCTCTCGCTCAGCGCGACGCGATTGGCCCATTCGGCCAGCGTCCTGCGGTCGGAAGGGTCTTTTGCCAGCGCTGCAGCAATCCGCTTCAAGCGCGGCTCGGGCGAGAGCGGCAGATGGAGCTGCTGGATGGGCATGCGGGGAAGCTCGCGCAGAAGGACGCTCGCCAGAAGGTCCACCCTCGCCTGATCATCCGCGATCTGATCGGACAGCTCGACGATCACTTCACGCAGCAGCGGGGAGATCGAAAGCGTGCAGCACCGATCCGGCAGGTCCACGAGGTCAGGCTCGATGTAGACGAAAAACAGCCGGGCATTTTCCGTCGCGAGGTTGCTGTGCTGCATGCCCCCGGGAATCCACACCGCGCAGTGCGGCGGCACCATCCACAGGCCGGTGGGAACGCGACAGGTGACGGCGCCTCCCAGCGCGAAAACGAGTTGCCCTTTGCGATGCCTGTGATCGGGCACCTCGGCCTTGGTCCCGATCACGTCAACGCGCACGGCGATAACCGGCGCGGAGACATCATCCACGTCGAGATCAGGCCATGGAAAACGGAGGGGTTGCCGCATGCTTGCCGGTTTTTAGCAATTGATTGCCGGAATATCTAAATCGAGCGAAGGCGAAAGTCGATAGGTTCTCGCCGTGGCAAGCGGTTCGCCGCGGCCCATCCGTCCATGAAGGCTGAGCACTTCCATATGCGATTGCCCCAGGCGGCTACCGGGCGCGCCGCGATCAGGAGATACGACCATGCATGCCTTTACGACCGCGACAGCAGCCGGGCTGGAGCGTGTGGTCCGCACGCAAGCAGGCTTCGTGCGTGGCGGCCTGCGCGATGCCAGCGGCGTGCTGGCATTCAAAGGCATTCCCTACGCAGCACCCCCGGTCGGGCGTTTGCGTTGGTGCGCACCGCAGCCGCCAGCTCCGTGGGATGGCGTGCGCGATGCGCTCGGGTTCGGCGCGGGGTGTCTATCCGCGCTCGAAAACGACCAGAGGCCGGGACCGCGCGACGAGGATTGCCTTTATCTCAATGTCTGGACCGCGGCGAAGCACGCGGACGAGAAGCGGCCCGTGATGGTGTGGGTTCACGGCGGCGGCTTCCAGTTCGGCTCCTCGACCAATCCCGCGACCGATGGCGGCGCGTTGGCCGCCAGGGGTGTCGTGGTCGTCAGCTTCAATTATCGCCTCGGCATCTTCGGGTTCTTCGCCCATCCCGATCTCGATACGGAAGCACCGTCCGGCAATTACGGCCTGCAGGATCAACTGATGGCGCTGCGCTGGGTCAAGGCCAACATCGCCGGCTTTGGCGGCGACCCCGATAACGTCACCCTGTTCGGCGAATCCGCCGGCGCCATGGCCGTCGGCATCTTGATGGCCTCGCCGCTCGCGCATGGACTGTTTCACAAGGCCATTGGACAGAGCGGCGCGTTCTGGGATGGCAAACACGGCCCACTCCAGAGCTTTGAAGAAGCCCGCGCGCGTGGTCTCGCGTTCGCCCGGCAACAGGGCAACGCGTCCATCGCGGCTTTGCGCAGCGTGCCGGCCGACCGGTTGAATGCAGCCGCGCCGTGGAGTTTCAGGACCAGCCCCGTCGTGACCGCTTTCTCACCGAGTATCGATCATCACGTGGTGCCTGATGTACCCGCGCGGCGATTCCTGCGCGGCGAACAGATGCAAATCCCGCTGCTGGCGGGCTGGAATGCTGCCGAGGAATTTCCTTTCACTGCACAGTCACTCCCCGATCAATCGGCGCAAGCCTTTCTCGCCGCGGCCGAGGCGATGTTCGGCAATGAGCGCCTGGCCGATTTCCTGAAGGTCTATCCCGCCGCGACCGACGCGGAGGCCACAGCGTCCGCGGCCGCGCTCACAGGCGACACTGTGGTCGGCGAGCAATGCTGGCAGTGGCTGCGGCTGCATCGACGCGAGGGACGTGCGCCCGTCTACGGCTATCACTTCAGCTACACCTCGCACTACACGCCGATCGCCTCGCACGTCACGGACATTCCGTTCGTGTTCGGCACCCTGACGCCGCAACAGGTGATCGGCAGCACAACGCCGCCGGCCGAAGAGGACCGTGCTCTGGCGCGAGCGATGATGGCCTATTGGGTGAATTTCGCGGCGCACGGGGACCCCAACGGATCAGGCCTGCCACCCTGGCCCGCTTATGACGAGAAGGACGTCGTGCAGATCCTCGACACAACGATCGAAGCGCGTCCCAATCCGCAGGCCGCCCGCTTCCGCTTCCTCGACAGTTTCAGGCAGGACGGCATTTTGCCGATGCGCTGGCGCAACATGCCGCAGACGGCCTGCTCCCATCACGAGGCTGAACTTCACGCATGAGACGTTCTGTTCATCCACGCGGCTGAAAGGTCAGTATCGGCTGCGTTTTACCTCTCAGGCCGGTTTCGCACCGCTATCCGCAAACGCGCGCATGAGGTTCGGCGTCGACCATGTCGCGACACCGGTTCCGGCAAAGTCGCGGTCTGTCGTCCAAACGTCAGCCTCGACGCTCCAGGCCAGCGCCAGCACATGCGCGTCGCGTTCGGACCCATTGCGGCTCGCCACGGCGTCGCGAAGCGTCTCTTCGCATCGGGCGAGCATAGGCTCCAGTGCGGCTACGGGAACGATCGTGAGCAGCTCCGCCAAGGCGTCGAGCAACTCGATCAGCTCCGGACGCCGCAATCCAAGCGCGATACGCCGACGCGCTTCCTGCACAACGCGGTCCGTCGTCACCAGGATCGCGATTTCAGCAGCCTTCAGGAGCGCGCCGGAGCTTCGGCCTCGAACGGCGGCAATCAGAATGGCTGCATCAATGACGATCGTGGTCGACGGTCTTCTCATGCCTTCGACTTGGCTGTGAGCCTCTTCACGGCCGAGACCGACCAATCGATCGGATCGACGTCGCCGAATTCGGCCAGCGCGGCGTTGTCCGCGGCCACGTCTCGCCCCTTCGCGAACCGTTCGGCCCGCGCCAGAACCGCCGCGAGCCGGTCCGGATCGACCGCCTTGAGAGGGATGAGCAGCCCTACAGTCCGCTCACCCGATTTGACGGGCGTCGGGCCGGGCAACGCGCCGATGGCCTCCCCGGAAATCTTCTGCAAATCGCGGATGCTGATGTGCGCCATAACGATTACATACACCCATATGTAATTTTCTGCAAGTGCCGGGCGCCTGCGCGTTCACCCGTCCGCCATCAGCTCCTTCGCCAGCGCCATGTAGGCCGGCAGCGTCACGGGATCGTTGGCGGCGTTGCCCGCTGCAGGGTGCGATGCGTAGCGCGCGATCACCATCTCGGCCCTGGGATCGATATAGATGCCCTGGCCGTGAACGCCGCGCGCCATGTAGGCGCCGTGGGCATTGTGCGTGATCCACCATTGATTGCGGTACGAAGCGCCGGGCAACGTGGTGTAGCCGGCCGGCTTGAATTTTTCGGGATCGCCGCCGCGCGCGATGTCCTCGACCACCGTTTCAGGCACAATCTGACGGCCGTTGAAGCGGCCATGATTGCGCATGGTCTCGCCGAAGCGGGCGAGATCGCGCAAGCAGGTCGACAGGCCGCCACCGCCGCTTTCGGTGCCGATGCGGTCGACGTGATAATGTGCGTCCTCCTCCGCGCCGATGCGAGTCCAGATGCGCTCGGAGAGGAGATCGGACAGCGTCATGCCGCTGGCGCGCCTGATGATCCAGGCCAGCACGTCGGAATTGACGGTCTTGTAGGCAAAGGCCTTGCCGTGCTCGCCCTGCTTCTTCTGCGCCACGAGGAAATCGAAAATATTGGTCGGCCCGTCATAGCCCGGCTCGATCGGCGCCATGCCGTTGGCACGTCGCAAGCCCCACACCGCGGAATTCCTGTCGGTGTAAACTTCGGTGTATGCGAGCCCCGTGGTCATATCCATGGCCTCGTGCACGCGCGCATCGCCGAAGGCGCTGGCCTTCAGCTCCGGCACATACTCCGTAACAGGCGCCTGCGGATCGATCTTGCCCTCGGCGATCAACATGCCGGCGAGCACACCCGTGAACGACTTCGTCACCGACATCGCGATATGCGGCTTTTGTGGCTTCAGCGCGCCGAAATAGCGCTCATAGATCAGCTTGCCCCGATGCAGCACGGCGATGCCGTCGGCATAGGTTTCCTCGAGCATCTTCGCGAATGTCATGGGCCGGCCGTCCATCGTGATCGAGGTGGAGGCGCCGATGTCATGGTCTTGGCGCGGCAGCACCGACGCAGGCCCCGCCCCGCGCCAGACGTTCACGGTCGGCACCAGCTGGCGGATGTTGCTCCACGCCCAGCGCAGCTCGGGGAAGCTGCGGAACGAGCCGTTCTGGAAGGCGATGCTGCGATCCGGTGACGGCGGGAAGCCTTTCATCCAGCCGAAGGTTTCGGGATCGGTTTCGGCGGCGGTTGCGGGCGGCTGGCTCGGGGCGGTGACGGCGGACATGAACATTGGGCTCCGGAAGCGAACGACGGGGATTTCGTATCATGGAGATCAGTGGCGAACATCCGGTGTTTGCGCCGAGGTGACCGTCGTCGTGCGCTTGGCACAGACCGTCTCCTGCGCTCGACCCGTCTTCGACGCCATCTGCGTCAAACGGCCCGCAAGGCTCGCTGAACAAAACACCTGCTTGGCGCGTCTATCATCCCCACGCAGCAAACCGGCCGCAAGACGGATGGAATCCCATGAAAGTTCGCAAGTTTGCCATTCCCGACGCAACGTTCGAGCGCTCGCCCGGACAGGATGGAGAGGTGTTCGCCGGCAATGTGATCGACCAGCGCCACGGGGCGCCGATCACCATCGGCTACGGCCGCTACGCGCCCAACCAGAGCATCGACGAGAAGCTCGCCGTGGACGACGTCATGATCGTCCTCGAAGGGAAGCTTTCGGTGTCGAGCGAAGGGAGCACCGTCACCGCCGGTCCGGGCGATATCGTCCACATGCCCAAGGGCGAGCAGGTCACAATCCGCTCGCACGAGCAAGGCGCCGTCACCGCCTATGTCACCTATCCGCATTGGCAGGAGGCGCGCGGGTGAAGCAGGCTCTCGCGCACGGCACACCGCTAAAGCGCGATGAGACGAGGATGAATCATCATCGCGCTTTAGGTTGTTGTTTGAGCATGATCTTTTCGGAAAACCGCTTCGCACTTTTCCGGATCATGCTTTAGGACCTGGTCTGATCGACGGCGCAGGGCCCCGTCGATCAAGCCAGGCGGCTTGGTCGTCAGGTCAGGCGGACCGACATGCCGCCATCGACCGTCATGGGGCTGCCCGTCATAAACGACGCCCGGTCACTCAGAAGAAATACGGTCGCTTGCGCGATCTCCCTGGGACTGGCCATCCGCTTCATCGGGTGGAGCCCGGCGATGAAATTCAGTGCGTCGGGATTTCCTTCGCCCGCCGCCGGGGTGATGGTCCCTCCAGGCAGAAGCGCGTTGACGCGAATGCCTTCGGCCGCATGCTCGGCGCCCAGTGATCGAGCCAGGCCGATCAGGCCTGCCTTTGAGGCTGCGTACGCCGCCATCCCCGGCATACCCCCGTTGCTGAAGCCAACGAAAGCCAACGAAGGACGAGGTAAAGACGATCGAACCGCCGCCCTGCTTCCGCAGCGCCGGGATTTGCGCCTTTGCGCCGAGGAACGCCGAGGTGAGATTCACCGCAAGCACATCGGTCCAATTTTCGACGCTCATCTCGGGGACCGGCGTCATGTCGCCGACGACGCCGGCATTGTCGAAGGCGCCGTCGAGCTTTCCGAAGGTTTTGACTGCGTGCTCCACAAGGCCGGCAGCATAGCCGGTGTCCCGAACGTCGCCCGCGAGAAAAGCCGCGCGCCCTCCGGCGCTTTTGATGCTTTCAACAACGGTCTGCAGCTCGGGGGCGCGACGAGCCCCGAGCACCACATCGGCGCCTTCGGACGCGAACAGCGACGCCGCGGCAGCGCCGATACCGCTGCTGGCGCCGGTTATGATGATCGTCTTGTTTGCAAGTTCCACCGCGAGACACTCCTGACGTCAAAAGGAGCCGAACAAGACATCGGGCATCTGCCGGCCGCCACCCGTTTCCCGAGTCAAACGCGGGATCGGATCGCGGCGGCATTGATTGCGGAACAGCAGCCTGCCGGTTTCTTGCGATCGGAAGGACAGGCGGCCATCAGCGGCGCTATTTCAGCGGCAGAAAAACGTCCGCGACCGTCTCATGCTCCGGCACCTCCGGGAAGAAGCTCAGCCGCTGGCAATAGATCGGGAAGTCGCGTGCCTCCTCGCCGCTGGCCGGAAGCCAGTCGCGATAAAGGTAGAGCGCGGCGGGCTCGAGATTGTCGGTGTTGCCGACGACGCGTAGCACCGCGCAGCGTCCGCCAGGGATCTCGCCGGCCTTGATCTCTTCGCCGTTCGTCTCGATCGGCTGATCCGTACCGACACAAATATCCATGCTGTAATCGGCAGGCGAGCCAGGACGCCGCTCGGAACGCCAGACACTGAAGGTCGGACTTGTCCTGGGGTGCAGGTTAGCGGCCTTGCGCCACGCGATGAACCGCTGGATGGTCGCGGGAAGCGTCGCCGGGTCGCCCCGATGCTCCATGATCGCCACCGGCGTCGGAGGCACATCGCGGATCGTCACGTCGTCGTTGGTAAAAATCTTCTGCATGAGCTTGCTCCTGGCGTTGTCGAGAGGCCCGAAGGCCGCAAGCCACGGCTCCCAGTCGGGAGACTTCCGGAACGACGACGGCGTTTGCCCGAACCGTTGCCGAAAGGCGCGGGCGAAGGCATCCGGTGCATCGTAACCGGCATCCATCGCGATCTCCGTGACGCCAAGGGCGTCCATGTAGGCCAGCTGATGCCAAGCGCGCTTCATACGGGCGAGCTGGACATAGCGATGCACTGACAACCCGAAGGTCGCGGTGAACTGCCGGTGGAAATGAAACTTCGAGAAGGCAGCAACAGCACTCACCGTTTCCAGGTCCAGATCGCTGTCGAGATGCCGGTCGATATGGTCCAGCACCCGTCGCATCCGAGCCTGATAGTTTTGCAGCGCCGCCTTCATCGTCCCTCCTCCGTGGCGGCTCCATCTAGTCGCAGACGGCCATGATTTGCCCGACCGATCTTGCGGTTTGGCATGGATCCCGTCGATCCTATTTGTAAGGGTGATGGGCACCTGCGCAAGGATCAGACGGCGGCAACGGAAGCGGCGGGTGGCCGGCGCGGGCCGTTCTATTCGGGTGATGACGCTGCCGCAAAGGCCGAGGTCCGGCTTCTTCCCGGTAGACCTGGGATCGCTCGACGTCGGCGGACGATTGGCAAGCTTGCCCTTCGGCGCGCTGGCCGCGCACAACTTCATCAAGATCTAGCAGGCGTCAGAACGAAAATGGGGAGCCCGCGTGTCGTGGGCTCCCCTCTCTCGACATTCCGACGACGTCATCCGGCTGTTAGTGGCCAGCAGGCTGCAGCGCCTTTTGCACCATCGCGGTGTCGACATATTGCGTCATGCTGGCGATCTTGCCGTCCTTCACCAGATAGAGATGCGCGAACGTGGCGCGCATGGCCTTGCCCGTCGCCTTGTAGGTCCCGGAGTAGACACCGAAGGCCGCGACGCGATCGCCGTCTTCGAGATAGGTGTGAACATCGGCGCGGTAGCCGGTCCATTCGGTGGCGAGACGCCGGAACACGCCTGATATGATCGCGTCGGGTCCGACATAGGTGCCCGCGTACGGAAACCCTTCCGCTTCGGTCCACGCGGCGTCGGGGGCGAGAGCGGCCAACAGGTTGCGGCCGTTCTCTTCCGACGATGATCCCTCGTAGGTGGCGCGGATCAGATCGAGGTTGCCCCCCATCTCAGCCCCACTTCATCTCGCCGGTGGCGACCTTGGAGCCGATGTCGAGCGCAACGCCCATGCCGAGGCCGGGGAAGCGCGCCTCCATCGCCGCCTTGAGCGCCGCGGAGTCCTTGGCCTTGGCCAGCTCTTCGTCGAACGCCTTGAGGTAGGCGATGGAGTGTTCGGCACCGGACAGATCGGTCTTTGCATCCACCGACAAATGGCCGGGCACGACGATCGCCGGCTTGCGCGCCGCGATCTTCTCGAGATTGGCGATCCAGGCGGCGCGCTGCTCCCTGGTCGGCGTGTCGGCGGTCCAGACATGGACGCCGGAGAAGATCAGCACGCCGCCGAACACCGCGTTCAGAGACGGCACGAACAGATAGCGCCGGTTGACCAGCCCTTCCGCGCTGACGATCTCGATGGTCTCGCCGTCCACGCTGAGCGTCTTGCTGTCGAACGCTTCGGGGATGACCACGTCGGCAAGCACCTGCGGGCCGTTCTCCTTGAGCTGCGGCCCCCAGACCGCAAGCTTCTTTTCGACGCTGGCGTTAATGGCCGCCACAGTTGCGGGCGCCGCGATCACGCGGGCCTCCGGGAACGCCGCCTTGATGGCGCGGAGGCTGAAATAATAATCCGGGTCCGACTGGGTGATGTAGATGGTGGTGAGCTTCTTGCCGGTTGCCTTGATGGCTTCTGCGACAGCCCGGCCATCGGGTAGCGTGAAGCCGCCATCGATCAGCACGGCCTCGCTCGGCCCGGACACCAGAACGGGAGCCCGGAAGAAGCCGTTCTGTCCGGCTGGAAAATGCTTCCAGGCGAGCCCGCCGGCGGCATGGCCGAGGCCTGCGGGTGCGAAGACTGCCGCGGCGCCCGCGGCGAGAGTGGTTTTCATGATGGTTCTCCTTGTCAGCATGTTGGTCTCCTGGTGCTGGTCTGCGATCGCGAAATTCAAGCTGGGTGATCCGGTCTCTGTTGATCGCTGCGCTCAGGCCGCCTTCAGTCCCTCGACCAGGACCTCCACGCTGCCGAACAGCGCGCTCGCCTGCATCAGGCGGCGATCGTGGCCCGCCCCGACGATCAGGGCCGGGACGCCGTTGACGCCGAACCGACGCATCTCGGCACGCGCAGCCTCGAGGCGCGCGCGATAAGCGACGATCAATGCGGCGTCGGGCGCCGCCAGGCGCGCGGCAACCTCCGGCAAATTCATCGCGCGCAGCACATCAGACAGAACGGACATGTCCGTGCTGTCGCGGCCTTCGACATAGCGGGCGACCTGAAAGGCTTTCAGAGCCGCGAACTCCCGATCAGGCGCCATAAGCGCGACTGCCGTGAGTGCCAGTGTTGCCGGGCCGGAATCGAACAGGCGGGTGCGATCGCCCAGCACATCGCGGCGATAGGCTTCGCTGAAGGGCTGGCCGCTCAAGCGCGAAATCCGCTGGTCGTTGGTCCAGGCATAAGCGGCAAAGCCGTCGTCCATCGGACGGGCGCCCTCGCCGGCGAACAGGCCTGTCGGCGCAAGTTCGACAGCGAAATCCGGCCGGGCGACGAGCTGTTCGAGCAGCCTGGAGGCGCCGTAGCACCAGCCGCAGAGCGGATCGAACAGGTAGGTGATGTGAATGGGCGCGGACATTGCGATCCCCCTGAACCGCAATGTGGCACGCGCAAATTGATAGAGAAATATCAACAAAATAAACATAATGTATGTCAATAACTGACAATCGATCTGATCGGACCGAGCCAATGAACCTGAACCGCCTGGCCTATTTCGCAGCCGTGGTGGACACCGGATCCTTCACGCGGGCAGCGGAACGGCTCGGCATCACCAAGGCCGTGGTGAGCCAGCAGGTGGCGCAGCTGGAGCGCGATCTCGGCACCAGCCTTCTCGTTCGCACGACGCGCCGGGTTCATCCGACCGAGGCGGGCCGCATGTTTCATGCGCGCTGCGTCATGATCCTGCGCGAAGCGGAGGATGCCTTCGACGAACTCGCCCAGGCAGCCGCCGAGCCGGCCGGCACCTTGCGGATCACGGCGCCCAACGATTACGGCACCGCCGTCGTCGTTGCCGTCGTCACGGCGTACGCGGCACGCTATCCCAACTGCCGGGTGGAGTTGACGCTCGGGGATGAGACGGTCGATCTCGCCTCAGGCCAGATCGACATGGCGATCCGTGTCGGCTGGCTGGTCGATTCCAGCCTGCAGGCGCGCAAGATCGGCGCGTTCCGGCAATGTCTGGTCGGCGCTCCCGCATTCACGGATCGGATCGCCGCCGCGCGCGATCCCGACGATCTGGTGGCGCTGCCGTTCATCGCCAACATGGCGCTGCGCGACCCGCTGCTGTGGCAGTTCTCGCGGGGCGATCTCGATCGACGCGCCGTGCGCCTTGAGGCGAGCATCGCCATCGACACGACGCCGGGAGTGCTCGCGGCAGTGCTCGCCGGCGGCGGCCTTTCGGTGCTGCCGGATTTCCTGGTGGCCGACGATCTGGCGGCCGGGCGCCTCATTCACATCCTGCCGCAATGGCAACTGCCATCCGGCGGCATCCACACGGTCTACCCCGCGGCCCGCTTCCGTCCGCCCAAGGTGACCGCGTTTGTGGAGATGCTGATCGCGGCTCAGCGACAGGCGAGTTCGATTGGGACGGATTAGCGGCGGAGCCAATTTGCGGCCACCCCGTCCGCTGGACCGCTTACTGGTCTCAAACAAGTTGAGTGCACTGCACCGTAATTCTGACGCACGTTCAACCGGAGACGTTCAGTTCCGAACCGTGCGGTTCACCTTGGCTCCCATCAAGGCGCTGTGCGGCCCGGTAGCGGCCGGGCGACAGGCCATGATGTCGATGAAAGAGTTTTGAAAACGCCGCCGCGGTCTCGTAACCGACCCGGCTCGCAATCCGTGCGATGGGCTCGTCGCTGGTTTCGAGCAGGAACGCCGCTTCCGCCATCCGGCGTTCGATCAAATAACGCTGCATGGACTGGCCGACGAGCCTGGTGAAGCGCGCCGAAAATGCCGAGCGGCCGAGCCCGACGCGTTGGCCGAGGTCGCTCAGGCTCCAAGGCCGCTCGGGGTTTTCGTGAATCAGCTTGAGCGCCGGTCCGATATGCGGATCAGAGATAGCCCCGAGCCAGCCGCCTTGTCCGGGACTGAGGGACGCGATCCAGCTTCGGAGCGCCTCGACGAACAGCACTTCCGTCAGTCGTGAAAGCGCGACGCGCTGGCCGGGACGCTCGAGCGCGGACTCGCTGACCATGCGGCGCAGGATGGCTTCGAGCCAGCCACCGTCCGCCGTCGGCTTCAGCAGGAGCACGGGCGGAAGCAGCTCCAGCACGCTGCCAAACATCGGCCGAGACACGGTGAAATTGCCGCAGATCATGGTCGAGAGCGGCTTGGCGCGACTGCCGTGACGAATGATGCCAAACCGCGACGATGCTCGATCGATATCCATGATCCGCAAAGGCTCGGCCCGGCGATCCGAATAAAACATATGGGGCTCGCCGCGTGTGATGACGACGAAATCGCCCTCGGTCATCTGGATTTCCTGTCCCTGCTCGAGCGCGAGGGTCGCCGAGCCTCGGCTGAGATAGTGAAACAGCGCGTAAGGGCGCGCCGGCAGCTCCAGATTCCAGGGATGGCCGAGCTCGAAGTGGAAGAGCAGCGTCCCTCCGAGACGAACGCGATCGAGCACCTGGGCGAGGATGTCCATGCGCCCAGATTAGTCCGGTGGACGATCGGACACAACATGCGGACGATTGATCCCTACTGTCCGGGATGCCTGCGGACTACCTCATGCCGCGGCGGGCCGACGTCACGCGCGGCAACCATTTCGCCAACGGCGGATGGAAGAAACCGCGGCCTGGCTGGAAACGCCTGTCCATTCCCCCGGACCTCATTCTGTCCAACACACCAATAGGAACATTCAATGCTAAATACCCTCCTCTCAGCCGTCACCGTACTCCTGGCCGGAACGACATTGGCCGGCTCCGCTTCTTCCGCCGAACTGCCCAAGGGAGCAGCCCACAACATCGTGCTCGTGCACGGCGCTTTCGTGGACCAGACGAGCTGGCGGCCCGTTGCCGATATTCTCTCGAAGAAGGGCTACAACGTCACGCTCGTGGAAAATCCGCTCACCTCGCTCACGGCTGACGTCGATGCCACCAAGCAGGCGCTCGCGAAGCAGGACGGCAAGACCGTTCTGGTCGGCCATTCATGGGGCGGCGTGGTGATCACGCAAGCCGGCAATGATCCCAAGGTCTCGGCGCTGGTCTATGTCTCCGCCTTCGCGCCGGAGGTCGGTCAATCGCTGGCGTCGCTGGCCAAGGCCGGCCCGCCGACCGAAGGCGGCAATGCGATCCATCCCGACGCCAAGGGAAATCTGTACATCGATCCCAAGGTGTTTCCGTCGGCCGTCGCGGCTGACCTTCCTCCGGAGATCGCCGAGCACCTGGCCAACTCGCAGCTTCCGCTGAACCACGTCGCGTTCGAAGCCCCTGTCACCGTTGCGGCCTGGCGCGACAAGCCGACGTTCTACGTCCTCACCACGAAGGACAAGGTCATCGCGCCCGAGGCCCAGAAGTTGTTCGCAACCAGGATCAAGGCTCAGGTGACGGAAGTCGCCGGCAGCCATGCCTCGCTCGTTGTGCACGCGAAGGAAGTCGCCGAGGTCATCGAAAAGGCCGCGCTCGTGAAGTGACGAACCTGCTCCCGGCGCTGTCGCGCCGGGAGCGCACCCGCTCGATCATTTCATGCCAAGCATCCGGAGTACGATATGACTCAACGCGACATCGCGAACCAGGACGCCTTCACTCTCGAAACGGCGCCAACGCGTTATATCGAAGGCCACGGAATCCGCTTCGCCTATCGCCGTCTCGGCCCCGCGACAGGAATTCCGCTGATTCTTCTGCAGCACTTCTCGGGAAACATCGACGGATGGGATCCCGCCGTCGTCAACGCTCTGGCCGTTGATCGCCCCGTGATCGTCTTTGACAACGCAGGGGTTGGCCGCTCGACCGGTCAAACGCCCGACAACGTCGCGGCGATGGCACGAGACGCGGTCGATTTCATCGACCTGCTCGAGCTTATTGAAGTGGACCTGCTTGGCTTTTCCCTCGGCGGCTGCGTCGCGCAGCAGATCGCCGCCGAGCACGGACAGCTGGTCCGCAAGCTCATACTTGTCGGTACCGCGCCGAAAGGCGGAGAGGAACACCTGTTAGCGGTTCTTCAGGAAGCGTTTTCCAAAACCGATGCGCCAGACCCCCGCCTGCCGCTGTTCTTCACGAATTCAACAGCCAGCCGGTCGTCCGGCTTCGCCTTCCTGAAGAGGACGAAGGTGCGCAAGGATGATCGGGACACCGATAACGGCAGCGCGGTCACCGATCCGCAGGCCAAGGCGCTGATCACCTGGTGCGCCACACCTGACCCCGGGCACGCCATTCTGCGCGCTATCCGCCAGCCCGTTCTTGTGGTCAGCGGCAGCCACGACACCATGCTACCTGCCAACAACGCTTACGCAATGTTCAAGGAACTCAGCAACGCTCAGCTGGTCCTCTATCCCGATTCAGGGCACGGCGCCCTGTTTCAGCACCACGAGATGTTTGTCAGCCACGTCCGGACTTTCCTGGACGCACAGCCCGCGGCCGCATGACACAAGGCGCGTTCCGACGGGATCAGGCGCACTTTATCCATGAGAGTTGTTGCAGAGGACAAAATGACAATCACTAAAATCGAAGTGGAGCGCTTCAGCTTCACGAGCCTAAAACCATTCGACGCTATTGTGGCGGCGCTCAAGTCGGCGGTCGGGCAGCCCAACATGGTCGAATTTTTCAAGGAAACGAAGGCGACAAATTCCTTCCCGGATTTGGAGCGCGTTGTACGAAGTGGCCTCGGCCGAACCGACCTCATGCTCTTCGCGGAATTTGACCTGGGCGACATTCTGCGTCGCGAAGCCGGATCCAGGACGCCCAAGATCATACGGCTTGTGATCGGCAATCCACTCATCATGAAAGAAATGGTCAAGCACGTGCCCGATGCCGGATCTTACGCTCCAGTCACGGTGCTCATCGATGAGCGTTCCGATGGCGTGCATGTCTCTTACGACAAAATGGAGAGTTTTCTGCTGCCTTATGGCAATTCGGACGCACTCTCCGTCGCCCGAAATCTCGACGCGAAAATCACAACCTTGCTACGCGAATGTGCAAGCTGAACGTCCTCGACGTCTTCGGCCGATGGAAGTGCGATGCCGGGCTTCAGTCGCGCGATATGGACAGCCCCGCGAGAAGCGGAGCGTACGCGGCGAGCCTGCGGGATACGAACTCGGTGAAGAGCCGCACGCGCTTGGTCTTGCGTGTCTCCCCCTGTGTGAGGAGCCAGAGCGTTCCGTACATGTGCAGCTCGGTGCCCGGCACCCGCACCAGAAGAGGGTCGGCATCGCCGACGAAGCACGGCAGTGTCGTGATCCCGAGCCCTTGCCGCACAGCAACGATCTGCGCCCCGGCGTCCGTGGTCCTGAATGGAACCCCCGCGGTGCGGACCTCACCCTCGCTGGCCCAGTCCGGGATGCCATGAATGCTGATGACGATCCAGCGGATCGGATCAGGCGCGCCCGCACGCCACGCGGCTAGCCGATCCCGGGACATGTAGACGGCGCCGAACAGCTCCGGTCCCTTGATGCCGTGAAGATTGAGCGGCAGGGTTTTGCGGTCGTAGACGACACGGATTGCGACGTCGGCCTCCCGGTTGGTCAGATTGGCCAGCTCGCCGGACGACAGGATGTCCATCTCGATGTCCGGATGCAGACGCGCGAAATCGGCAAAATCAGGCATGAGCAGGTGGGTCGCCAGCGGCGGCGCCAGCGTCACCCGCAGACGCCCGCGCACGCTCTGGTCGCGCCCGAACACGCGCGTCTCCAGCTGGTGCGAGGACGCTTCCATCTGGTCCGCGAACTCGAGGACCTCCTCGCCCGCAGCCGTCAGGCGGTAGCCCGAAGGCAGCTTTTCGAACATGTGGACCCCGAGGCGTTCCTCGAGCTGGGCGATGCGTCGCAGCACGGTCGCGTGGTTCACGCCGAGGCGCTCGGCGGCAGCCCGCACCGAGCCTCCGCGCGCGACGGCAAGAAAGAAGCGAACGTCATCCCAGTCGATCATGGTGCAATCCCGCACCGCGCGGTGCGCCTTCCAAAGCCCGTATCTAACGCGTCGTACAGCAGTACGGGCGGTCATCATAGCCTATGCCGGACACCCAATTCCGAACGGCGGACACCGATCATCGCGGCTGGCGTCAGTCGTCCAGCCGGATCGATTTCGCACCACCGATGTGCGCGCTTCCGCACTCAACGCCTGACGCGAGCGGACCTATGTCGAGGTTCTCGGGGACAGATGCTGTCCCGACACCACGAAAGGAGAAGTTGTGGGAAAGCTTGAGGGTAAGGTTGCAGTCATCACGGGCGGATCGAGCGGCATGGCGCTGGCGAGCGCCAAACGGTTCGTTGAAGAAGGCGCCTATGTTTTCATCACGGGCCGGAGGCAGGAGGCGCTCGACGAGGCCGTCAAGCTGATCGGCCGGAACGTGACCGGCGAGCGCGGCGACGCGGCCAATCTCGACGACCTCGACCGTCTGTTCGATACGGTCAAGCGGGAAAAGGGCAGGATCGACGTCCTGTACGCCAGCGCCGGCACGGGCGAAGCCGTCCCACTGGGAGAGATTACCGAGCAGCACTTCGATGCGACCTTCAACCTGAATGCGCGCGGCACGCTGTTTACGGTTCAGAAGGCGTTGCCGCTGTTCAGCGATGGCGGATCGATCTTCATGACCGGGTCGGTTGCTTCGATCAAAGGTTTTCCTGGTTACAGCGTGTATGCGGCGAGCAAGGCGACGCTGCACGCATTCGCACGCGGGTGGCTCAACGAACTCAAGAGCAGGAATATCCGGGTGAACGTGCTGCACCCGGGGCCGATCGCCACACCGATGCAGGACCAGGTTCTCACCGAGGAAGCGAAGCAGATGTTCGAATCCCTGATCCCGCGGGGAAAGATGGGGCGTCCTGAGGAAATTGCGGCGGCCGCGCTGTTTCTTGCTTCAGACGATTCGAGCTTCGTGAATGGGGTGGAGTTGTCTGTCGACGGCGGCTTCTCCGCCATCTGAAGCGCCGGGGAATCAATATCAACACGGATCGGAGAAGCATGATGAGCTACGCGATTGTAGGATTCGGCAAGATAGGCCAGGCCCTCGCCCACGCCTTCGCCCGTAAAAACATCGACGTGATTGTCGCGAGCCGCCGGCCGCCCGAGGCGTTGGCGCCGCAGGCTCGGGCGATTGGACCCAGGGTCGTCGCGAAGTCGCTGCGGGACGCACTCGAGGCCGACACGATCATCCTGGCGGTCCCGTTCGGGGAGCATCGCGAGGTCGCGAAGGCCCTGCCGAGCTGGAAAGGCAAGACGATCATCGACGCGACGAACGGGTTTGGAGAAGAGCTGGACGGTCTTCTGTCCTCCGCTGTCGTCGCGAAGGCGTTCACCGGCGCCAAGCTCGTGAAAGGCTTCAATCACCTGGGTGCGGCCAAGCTGGCTGCCGATCCGGTCGTCGAGGGCGGCCACCGGGTCGTCTTTCTGTCTGGTGACGACGAGGACGCGATCACTCCCGTGGCGGCCTTGGCCAAGCAACTCGGGTTCGCACCCGTGAAGCTGGGCAAGCTCAACGAGGGTGGCGCGCTGGTGCACGCACGCGGCCGCGTTTGGGGCCCGCTCATCTTCCAGGATCTGTTCCGGAAGGAGCAGTAATCGATCCACGGCCGTGTGATCGACGCCGAGAACCGGTCGCGCGCTAACTTCCTTGAGCAGCGCGCGACCGAATATTTGAAGGCCACAAAGTCGCGAAGGTTGGGATGGGCCTGACGGCGTATGGGCCGAGTCGCCTGGACCGGTGGATCAATCGCCTTGTTCACCTATAATCTGGAGATGAAATAGCATGCATATCGAACTCAACGGCCGCAAGGCGATCGTTACGGGCTCTACGGCAGGCATCGGCCGTGCTACCGCGGAGGGACTGGCCCGTGCCGGCGCATCGGTCGTCATCAACGGCCGTGGAGAAGCCCGGATTGACGAGGCGGTGCGGCAGATGCGGCAGGCCTTTCCCGGAAGCGACATCTCGGGCATCGCCGCCGATCTTGCGACAGCGGAGGGCGCCGAGGCCTTGATCGCGCAGGCGCCGGACGCCGATATCCTTGTGAACAACGTGGGCACGGCTCACATCCGGGGCTACAGTGGCGTCGAGGACATCGCGAAAATCCCCGACGAAGACTGGCTCGGCCTCTTCCAGTTGAACGTCATGAGTGGCGTGCGCGTGACCCGTCATTACCTGCCGCGGATGGTGGCGAAAGGCTGGGGCCGCGTGGTGTTCGTAAGTAGCGAGTCCGCACTCAACATCCCCAAGGAAATGCTCGACTACGGCATGACCAAGACCGCTCAACTCGCGGTCTCGCGCGGGCTCGCCGAGGCGGTCGCGGGCACGGGCGTCACCGTCAACGCCGTCCTGCCGGGACCTACCCGCTCTGAGATCCTGGGCGACTTCATGGCGAAGCAGGCTGACGCAAACGGGATCACGCAGCAGGAAGCCGAGCAGGGCTTCCTGAAGGCGATGCGTCCGACCACCCTCATCCAACGCTTCGCGACCACCGATGAGGTGGCCAACATGATCATCTACGCATGCTCGGAGCAGGCTTCGGCGACAACCGGCGCGGCTTTGCGGGTGGATGGCGGCGTGGTCCGCTTCGTCGCGTAGCTGCCGAGACGTTTATGGCGCCATTGGCGCCGACCAGCGGACGGTCGACGCCAGCATGGCGGCGGGCTCAGGCCTGTTGGGTGGGATAAAGCGTGAGGATGTTGACGTTGACCCTGCGCGGTTGCGTCACCGCGTAGAGGATGGCGGCGGCGATGTCCTCGCTCTCGAGCTGCTCCATGTCTCCCAGTCTAGTCTCAACCGCCTGGCGGACATCGGGACGCATCTGCGCGACAAACTCGGTCTTGACGGCCCCGGGCTCGATCGTCGTGACGCGAATGCCGTCCTTCCCGACCTCGCGTCGAAGCGATTCCGCCATGGCGCTGGCAGCATGCTTGGTGCCGGAATAGACCGTCGAGGCATGGATATAGCGTCCGGTGCCGGATGAGAGAATCACGATATGTCCCGAACCTTGCCGCTTCATCCCCGGCAGCGCGGCATGTATCGGGTAGAGCAGCCCCAGGAAGTTCACGTCGATCATCTGACGGTATTCAGCCGTCGTAGTGTTCTGGAACGGCGCCGCCACGCCCACGCCGGCGATGCAGAGCAGCATGTCGAGCCGACCAAACTCCTCGACAGCGCGCCGCACCATCGCCGAGACCTGTGCCTCGTCCGAAACATCGACTTCGAGCGGAAGCGCCTGGCCGCCGGCTTGGCGGATACGCGCCGCAAGATCACCCAAGCGCTGCATGCGCCGGGCTGCGATCGCCACGCGCGCACCCTCGCCTGCCAGAGCCACGGCCGTTGCTGCTCCAATCCCGGATGATGCTCCGGTCACCAGCGCGACTTTTCCAGTCAGTTTGCCTGTGCCCATGTGATGTCTCCGTTAGTCTTGTTCCCGCAGCTCACAGCATTGAACGACTTCTTGACGAAATCGCGGTGCGGCTTGTGCGGAGCGGACGTGCACCACGATCAGAGGCGAGGCTGGCGCGCAACGGTAGCGTCACGCCCAATTACAAATGCGACGGATTTCGCTGCGGTCTGTGATTACGGTGACAGTGCACAAAACTCACCTTTGAGTTTAGTGCACTGTCACCGTAACTGCCCGCAAGTGTCCCACCTGAAGCATGGGGAGTTTTAGCACCGCAATTCCTTGGACATGAAGGCGGGCTCCGGAGGGGCGATGCAAAGCTCGTATCACGGGACCGAATGGTGGGACATCCAGCGTTTGTGCAGAGCGCCTGCGCGCCAATCAGCAGCTTTCATAGGACAAAAAGAGATTACGGTGACAGTGCACAAAACTCACTTTGAGTTTAGTGCACCGTCACCGTAACTCAGTTCCTCTCATGCCTGATCCGTCCCGGCCTTACACCTTGGCGGCGTTCTGTGCAGCCTCGAATACATCGCGTGCGGACGTCTTACCCGCTACGTACTCCGCACCCTCTACTCCGAGGTCCATCCATCCTGCATTCACGGCCTCAAACATTTCTTCGGCAGGTCTGGTGTGGCCCTTCGGGATGCCGAACTGCTCGAACGCTTCCGCCCACCCTGCACGCGGGACTGCAAAGGCTTTCACGTCAAGATTCAGGACTTCACCCAATTGCTCCGCGACTTCATCCGCGGTGACCATCGAACCAAGCTCGACGACGCGCTGCCCTGACCACGCTGGCCCGGTCAAAAGGGTTGCGACCTCCGCGCCGATGTCGTTCGTCGCGACCATGGTCGATTTCCGGTTTGTCGGATTGTAGTAGACCGGCAGCGTTCCGCCCTGTGCGACCTGCAAGCCGTAGAGGAAGTTTTCGAAGAATCCGCCTGCGCGCACAAATGCGATTGGCGATATCAGATCGCGAAAACCTCGCTCCAGAAGCGACAAGGCAGTGATCATCCCGAGCCCGCTGGTTCTGTTCGCACCCATCGACGAAAGCGCAACCACTCGCGGCAGCGCTACCTTGGTGAGCGCCTCGACATAGTTTGCAATCACGCCCTTTGCTTCTTTGTAATCGGGCGAAGGCGCCCAGACAGCCGGCAACATGACAAACGCGCCGTCGACGCCCTTGAGCGCTCGCTCGATGGCGGCGGCATCGTTCCAGTCGCCGTCGACCAGTTCCACGCCCTGCTCCGTCCAGCTTGCCGCCTTCGCGCGGTCGCGGACTAGCGCACGGACCTTCTTGCCCTGCGCCAGCAAATGCCTTGCCGTCGCGCCGCCGACTTTTCCCGTAATTCCCATCACTAAAAACATGTGTTTTCTCCTGATCTTGAGAGACAGAGCACTGCCCCTGTTGGTTCAACGGATGAGCGGCAGAAGGGCCCGGACACGCGGATCGCGCGCGTAGAGGCCGCCCCATGTCAGCGCGCCCAGAAGCAGGGAAATGAGTTCCGGCGGCGATCCCAACTCACCAATGCGGACATGGGCGCAGATGGCGCCGCCCAGAAAGCCCGTCACCAGGATCGCGCCAAGGACGGCGGTGGCTGGGATGGCGTAAAGGATGGCGCAGGCGAGGATGATCGGACCCAGGGTACGGGTCAGGTCCAGCGCGAACCCGGTTTCCTGCAACGTGCTGGCGATCTGCGCCGGCGCGAAAAGCTGAATAGTGCCGTCTGCCACCAGAGCGATAACGACAACCGCGCTCATTATCCGGCCGGCCCACAGGGCGCGATGCAGGGTCATAGTTTCAGGCATCTGATGCAGGTTCATGGTTTCGGACATTTGTCATTCTCCGATCGGGGCATTCCCACATTCGGAAGCTTATTGTTCCCGCTGAGTGTGATAAACACCCAGAAATTGAACTAACTGTTCTCCTGTGGGGAACAATACGGGGTCGCGAAAATGCAGAATCTCGAACCCATCCTGATTTTCACAACGGTCGCGGAAATGGGGAGCTTCACCCGCGCAGCCGATAGCCTGGGCATCCAAAAGGGAAGGGCCTCAACGGCGGTCCGGAAGCTGGAAGAATATCTCGGTGTGAGACTCCTGCACCGGACGACGCGCAGCGTGCAGTTGACGGAGGACGGACGCGCATTTCAGGCCCGTGCCCGCGACCTGCTTGCTGAAGTCGATGACCTGCACTCGATGTTCGCAGGCGATCGCGTGGCACTTCGCGGGCGTTTACGGGTCGATCTTCCAACCGAGGTGGCGCGCACAACGATCGTGCCGGCCTTGCCGGATTTCATGGCGACTCATCCCGAGTTGGAGTTGGAGGTGTCGAGTACGGATCGGCAAGTTGATCTGGTTCAAGAGGGGTTTGACTGCGTATTGCGACTTGGTCCCATTGGGGACGAGACGCTGATTGCTCGCCCGCTGGGCAAGTTGCGCATGGTCAATGCTGCCAGTCCCGCTTATCTGGCGCGCTATGGCGTCCCTCGATCGCTGGAAGATCTCCAGCGTCAGGAACATCGGACAATTCATTTTGCGACGATGCTGGGCGCAAGGCCCTATGGATGGGAATATCCGGACGGCGACAGCTACGCGACGCTTCAGTTGCCAGGTGCGCTACAAGTCAACAGCGCGCAGACCTACGAAGCCGCCGCCCTCGCCGGCCTTGGCCTGATTCAGGCGCCGCTCTTGGGGATTGGCCGATACTTGGAGAGTGGAGCGCTTGTGGAGATCATACCCGATTGTCGTCGCCGGCCGCTCGCCGTGTCCCTCGTCGTGGCACATCGGAGCAACCTGTCGCGCCGAGTTCG
>NZ_JARWCR020000053.1:0-64264 GCF_029846695.2 Bradyrhizobium nivariense
GCAGGCTGTCCGTAATCTCTTCAGCCGAACCCGCCGCCACCTCTGCGAACCACCGCGACGGCGCCAAAAACAACACGACAATCTCCGCGCACGACTAACCTAGCGCAGATGAGGGTTGGGGTGAGGGCTGCGTCCGTAAAAATGGTGGCCGACGGACTCGCGGCGAGAGGCGAAGTGCCCTACCTCCGCCCAGCAGGCGGGGTCACCATCGCGGCCGCAGGCTCGGGCGGCGGCGCCAGATGGCGCGGGACGATGATGGACTGGCCGGGGGTGAGCGGCGTGTTCTCCGGCAGCGAGTTGCTCTGCGCGAGCGACCACAGCGGCACGCGATTGGCTGCGGCGATGCTCTCCATGGTGTCGCCCCGGCGCACCTGCAGCCGCACGCCGCTATCCCACAATTCGACCAGCGTGTCCCCGGGCACGAGGTAGCGCAGCGGCAACGCATCGACGTGCGGCTGAATCCGCGGCAACTGCGTCACCATATCGATGATCTGACGGTGGATGTCGTCGGACTTCTCGATGTTGATGTGGCTGACCCGCGAGTTCTCCTTCAGGTCGTAGCTCGCGTAATGACCGCGATAGCCCGGCGCCGCCACCACGTTGCCGCCGCCAAGCACGCTGTCGGAGAGGAAGATGTTGATGAAGCGCTCGACATTGAGCGGCACGTCGCCGGTCGCATGCGCGGGATCGATGGTGATGACCAGGCTGATCGGGATGTTCTCCTTGGCTGCCATCTCGGAGATGACGACCGAGCACAGCCCGCCCATCGAGTGCCCGATCAGCACGATCGGCGCCGGCGCCTCCTTGTAGCTGGAGATGGCGCGGTCACCGATCCATCGGCAGATGGTGAATTCATAGACGTTGGCCGAAAAGCCGGCCTGCGTCAGCTTCTCTTCGAGCCGGTCCATGCCGGTGGAGAAGAACGGCCCCATGGCGCCACGGAACAGATAGATTTTCGGCGGCGGTAGCGGCTCAGGCGGTGGCGCGGCGGGCACGACCGCGGCGGGCTTCGTCTTGGCAGGTGAGCCTGCGGCCATGCCGGTGCTGAAGGCGAGCAGCGCAACCGCTGCCAGCACCACAATTCGCCTTGGATCAATCATCAGTCCAGCAGTCCCACCACGGGAGACAAAGGCCTCCCCGTGGGGCTTAGTGACCACCGATTGGGTGGAATTTGGGGCACGGAACCGGGTCCAGTGTCAGCATGTCATCTACTCTGGTCGGCCACGAATTGCTCAGTCTGGACCACGAGGAACGCATCCAGGTCATTGTGTGAGTGTTTGCCCTGAGTTCGCCTCTGGGGCCGGCGCCGGGGCCGGACTGTCCTTGGCGCCGGAATCCGTCCAGGCAGGCGGCAGGCCGAGGCTCTGCCCCGCCATGCCAGTCAGACCCGGAAACCGCCCGAACGCTTCGCACGCGACATATTTGGGTGCACCGCCGAGCCGCACGGGAATGCTTTCGATGGGAGGTAACGCAGGGATGCCTCCGAACGGAGAGTCTCCCGTCGCAACCAGCTTGGCGAAGTCGGCGCCGAAATCGGCCGCGAGATCGTATGCATCGCCCTCGTTGGCGACCCGCGGAGAATTCGCGATGGAGTTGGCACCGCGCGCCCAGACCATCGCCGCCTTCTGAAATCCGGCGAAGTCGCGCGCTTCCGCCTCGACCGACAGATTGCCGAGCCCGACCGGAAGCCTCGGCACCGGCACAGGCACGGCGGGAAGCGCCACGGTCTTGGCAATCGACAGTGCTTTCGATGCACCGGAGGCGGTCGGGTCGGTCGGCGCCGCATGAGTGACCGTCGCCTGCACGGTGAGATCCGCGTCGTCATCGGCCGAAACGATACGGAAACGCTCGCTCAAGCGCAGACACAACTCGCGGCTGATGGCGTTTGCCACCAGACGCCGTTCCTTTTCGTTCAGCGCAATTTCGGCGCGCGCAGGAAAGACGGTCGATGCGATCCGGATTGTTTTCGCCGCCAGCACGTCCTTCTTGTTCACGCGGATCTGCGATCGCGTCACCAGCCCGTTCGCGTCCGACATCCGATCGTAGCTCCTGAGCGAGCCGGCTCGTTCCAGCGGCGCGGTTGCGCACCCGCCGACCGCAAGCGTGACACACATCAGGGCCGCCCATTGAAAGCGCATGGTCCCGCTCGCGCCCGGACAATTTATTAGAGAGATTACTCTAGTAAACATTCTCACGCCCCTTGCCACCCGCCGACATAAATAGATGGAACTCTCTAATTTTGATCTTCTCGTGGCGGACCGTCGTGCTAAATGGAGCTTTTAGGGGATGGGAGACGCGCGCCTTGAGGAAAGTCGACCCCGTCAAGCATGAGCAGAAGCGCGGCGAGATCCTCGGCGCGGCGATCCGCTGCTTCATCCGGGACGGTTTTCGCGGGGCCAGCACGACGGACATCTGCGCCGAAGCCGGGATCAGTCCGGGGCACCTCTATCACTACTTTCCCAACAAGGAGGCGATCATCGAGGCGATGATCGACCTGGGTCTGGCCCATGCGGCCGAGCGATTCGAAAAGATTCTCGCCGCCCCCGACGTGATCGAGGCGCTGCTCGCCGACATCGAGCAAACCAGCCTGCGGTTTCGTCCCGCCCAGGTCCTCAACCTGGATGGCCTCGCAGAGGCCGCCCGCAATCCGGAATTCGCCAAGATCATCGAGCGGCACACCGAGGCGATCCGCCGCATGTGGGGTAACTTCCTGCGTCAGGCGCAAAGCCAGGGACGGGTGGACCCGGGACTGGACCCGCACGCGACGGCCGACATCCTGATCGCCATCGTCGACGGATCCCGCGCGATGCCGATCCGCAATCCCAGGCTGGATGTGAGGCAGAACGTGGAGCATCTGAGGACGATGCTCGTGCGTTTCCTGGGCCCACCCGATACGCAAAGCGTTGCGATCAAGCATCGCACTCAGAAGACCGCTCGTCCGCTCAAGCTGGTCAGGAAGCGGTAGGACGGCCCGCGGATCAACCTGGAGATCGAGCAGCGTCTCGTTGACGTCGAAGACGATCAGGGGAAGATCAACCATTTGGTTGGGCTCCTTGTTGTCAGGTCCGGTCTGGCCCCCAGCCCTTCACTGCCTGCTCTTGAGCCTGCTGCGATGCGCGGCCTGCTTGGCGCGGTTGCCGCAGACCGCCATGATGCACCACCGTCGCGCGCGCCTGCGGGTGTGGTCGGCGAACAGCATCGTGCAGCTATGGCCCTCGCACGCCTTCACGTCCGAAAAGTCCTCCTCGCAGACAAATTTTGCCAGCGCTTCGCCGACCGGCAGCAGCAGGGACTCGAGCGATTGCCAACGCCGCATCCTTTGCAGCACGAGGCCTTCATCGCCCTCGTCGTGACGTGGCACGATCTGCCGGAACGCTTCATCGCGCGCCAAAATGCTGTTCAACGGACCGAGTTCGTGCAGCGCGTTCGCGGTGAGCGGCCGGCCTGCATGCTTGCGAACAAAACCTCGAAACCACTCGCGCAAGGCGCGGGCCTGATCCGCGACCTTGTCGAGTTCGCCCGGCAAGGCGCGCGCTTTCATCGCATCGAGCTCGTCGGGTGGAACGAGCCGGGCCTGGGCCAGCCAGTCGATCAGGCCTTCGCCATCGTCGAGCCAATCGACGGGCGTATCGACCGGCGTTGCGATCGAATTGAGGAAATCGAGGCCGCGCGAGTCGGCAATGAACATCGCAGGCGGTCTGTTTGACATGTGCGGCTCCCCAGCCCGACGAAACAACTTCGACATAACCTGTATACTACCGCTTGACAAGTTACTATCGGCATACATAACCTTTATTTTGCAATCAAACAGGTTACTAACGGAGGTAGCGATGGCCAAGGACGATGCGACTGTGGTTCTGGCCCATGGTGCGTGGGCGGATGGGTCGAGCTGGGCCCGCGTCATCGCGGCGCTTGAGGCCGAAGGGATCAAGGCGCAGGCGGCGCCGCTGCCGCTGACTTCGCTGGCCGACGATGTCGCCGCCCTCAACCGCAGCCTGGATCGCACCGAAGGCCCGATCGTGCTCGCCGGGCACGCCTATGCCGGCGCGGTCATTGCGCTAGCGCGTCCCGCGCGCGTGAAGGCTCTGGTCTATGTCGCGGCCCTTGCCCCCGATGAGGGCGAGAAGGTTGCGGACGTGTTCTATCGCCTTCCGCCGCATCCGCAGGCGCCAAAACTCGCGCCCGACGACAATGGCCTGATCTGGCTGCCGGAAGACGCGTTTGCTGCGGCCTTCGCGCAGAACGCCTCGGCGGAGGACCATGCCGTACTCGCGGCCGTGCAGCGACCGATCTCGCTGAACTGCATTACGGTCCCGGTCGGGCGCCCGCTCTGGAAGGACGTTCCGAGCTGGTTCCTGATCGCCGAGCAGGACCGCATGATCGTGCCACAGACGCAGCGCTTCATGGCGGAGCGCATGAAGGCGACGGTGCGATCGCATGCCGTCGATCACACGCCCAGCGTCACTGCGCCCGCCGCCGTTGCCGACATCATCCGCGAGGCGATCGTCTCGGTCTCGGAGTAACTCCGGCAAAGCCACCAAATCAGTTATCAAAAACGGAGAATGTCATGACCCCGACCACATATCGCACTGCCGACGTCGACGGCTTCAAGGTCTTCTATCGCGAGGCCGGGCCGACGAACGCACCAAATCTCCTGCTGCTGCACGGCTTCCCGAGCGCGGGTCACATGTTCCGCGACCTGATCCCGCTGCTCGCCGACAAGTATCACGTCGTTGCGCCTGATCTTCCCGGCTTCGGTCAGTCCGACATGCCCTCGCGCGACACCTTCCGCTACACCTTCGACAATGTCGCGCGCGTGATCGAGCGCTTCACCGAGGTGATCGGCTTCGACCGCTTCGCGGTCTATGTGTTCGACTATGGCGCGCCGACCGGCTTCCGGCTTGCGCTGCGCCACCCCGAGCGGATCACGGCGATCATTTCGCAGAACGGCAACGCCTATGAGGACGGCCTCAGCGACGGCTGGACTCCAATCAAGGCTTACTGGCAGGACCCGTCGCCCGCCAACCGCGAGGCGCTGCGCGCTTTCCTCACGCCGGAGGCGACGCGCTGGCAGTACACGCACGGCGTTGGCGATGCGACCATGGTGTCGCCGGACGGCCAGAACCTCGACAATTTCTACCTGGCGCGCCCGGGCTCCGATGACGTGCAGCTCGACCTGTTCGGCGACTACAAGAGCAACGTCGCGCTCTATCCGTCATTCCAAGACTACTTCCGCACGCACAAGCCGCCGTTCCTGGCGGTCTGGGGCAAGAACGATCCCTTCTTCATCCCGCCCGGCGCCGAGGCGTTCAAGCGCGACAATCCCAACGCCGTGGTGCAGTTCTTCGATACCGGCCATTTCGCACTGGAAACGCATGCAAGGGAGATCGCGGCCAGCATTCGTGCGTTCTTGACGCAATAGGAGCGATGGCCATGACCCATGCGAGACGAACCCCGGAACGGCTCAGCGCATTCTCGGACGGCGTGTTCGCCGTCCTGATCACGGTGCTCGTGCTTGAGCTTCGTCCGCCCGAGATCCCGACCTTCGCGGCCTTGCTGACGCTGTGGCCGACCTGGCTCTCCTATGCCGTGAGCTATGTGTTCATCGCGATCGTGTGGGCCAATCACCACCATCTGATGCGCTATGCCAACGAGGCGACGCCACGGCTGATGTGGTTCAACTTCGCGCATCTGTTCTCGGTGTCGCTGCTGCCGCTCTCCACCGCCTGGATGGCGGTGAGTGAGCTCGCACCGCAGCCGGTCGCGTTCTATGCCGCCGTGTTCTTCCTGGTGAACGCGACATACGTCGCGTTGATCTGGGACCTGGTCGTCCGAGCGCCCGCCAGCGAGGTCCCGCCGAAAGAGCGCAGAATCATGCGCATCCGGTCAATGGTGACTCTCGGCGTCTTCGCGGTCGCCACCGTCGTCGCCTTGAGATTCCCGGTCACCGGGCTGGCAATGTGCTGTTGCTGTCTTGTCGTCTATCTGAAGCCCGAGGCGCCGGGTGCCAAGAACAGCGCGCCCGTCGACGGCAGGGCATAGCGGCGCCAAAGGACGACGCCGCGATAAAGCCAAGAATGCGAGCGGCTAGCCAGCCAGCCTAAAGCGGCAGAATCCGGTTCAGCAACTCGAGCAAGGTGCGCTGCTCGGCCTCGCTGAGCGGGGTGAGCATCTTTTGGTTATAGGGCTCGGTCAGCCTTGCCGCCTCGTGAATGAGCTTTGCGCCCTTAGGCGTGAGCACGAGCTCGACGGCGCGGCGATCCGCCTTCGAGCGGTTGCGCTTGATGAAGCCCGACGATTCGAGCTCGTTGAGGATCTTGATCAAATTGGGCAGGCGCAGCCGTAGCAGGCTTGCAAGGCTGCTCGGCGGAACGCCGGGATTGTCGCGAATGACGACGAAGATCGCATAGGTCGCGGGCGTCACGCCCAATGCGGCGAACTCTTCGTAAAACCCTTCGAAGAATTTCAGCTGCGCGAGCCGCAGCATGAAGCCCGGTGTGCGCTGGAGCGCCTTCAAATCCAACGATTTTTCCGGCTGCCGAGGCGACTTTTCGGCGGACTTCCCTGCGGGTCTCACGGGCTCATGATCCTCGAAGCGCGACGGGCCAAAAGTCCGCCGAATTGACTCTCCCGAAAATAGATATAAAATATAACTATTATTCAGCGGCACCAAGACCGCCCACGGGAGGGACACAATGAACAGCAAATTCCTGCACAAATTGTGCATTTCGGTCTTGATGCTGGCTGCTGCGGGGCCGGCATTCGCTCAGGACGCGGTGAAGATCGGCATCCTGAACGACCAGTCGGGTCCGTTCGCGAGCTATCAAGGCGTCGGCTCGGTCGTCGTCGCCAAAATGGCGGTGGAGGATTTTGGCGGAAAGGCTGGCGGAAAACCCGTCGAGGTCGCCGCGGCGGATCACCAGAACAAGACGGATATCGGGATCGGCATCGCGCGGCGCTGGTACGAGAACGACGGCGTCGATGCGATCTTCGACATTCCCAACTCGTCGATCGCGCTCGCGGTGGCCGGCATGAGCGCCGAGAAGAACAAGGTCTTCGTTGGATCGGGCGCTGGAACGGTGCTGCTGACCGGCGAAAAATGCACGCCGAACACCGTGCACTGGACCTACGACACCTACGCCTACGGGCGCGGCCTCGGCAAGGCGATCGTCCAGCAGGGCGGCAAGAAGTGGTTCTTCATCACCGCCGACTACGCCTTCGGACACGATCTGGAGAAGCAGGCGGCAGAGGCGGTGAAGGCGTCCGGCGGCGAGGTGCTCGGCAGCGTGCGGCATCCGCTCGGGACGGCCGATTATGCCTCCTTCCTGCTCCAGGCCCAAGCTTCGGGCGCGAACGTCGTCGGCTTCGCCAATGCCGGTGACGATACCATCACGTCGATGAAGCAGGCCGCCGAGTTCGGTCTGACCCGGGACCACAAGCTGGTCGGGTTGATCCTGGGGATGAACGGGCTTCCCGCGCTCGGACTGAAATTCGCGCAGGGCGCGCAGATCATGAACCCGTTCTACTGGGACCTGAACGACGGCACGCGGGCTTTCGCCAAACGCTTCGCCGAGCGCATTCCGTCGAAGGCCTATCCGAACGACATGCAGGCCGGCGTCTATGCCTCCGTCATTCACTATCTCAAGGCGGTCGACAAGGTCGGCAGCGCCAAGGACGGCAAGGCGGTCGTCGCGGCGATGAAGGAGATGCCCACTGACGATCCGCTGTTCGGCAGGGGCAACATCCGCAAGGACGGCCGCAAGATCCATCCCCTCTACCTGCTCCAGGTCAAGGCGCCGGAAGAGTCGACATCGACCTGGGATCTGCTGAAGGTCGTCGCCACGATCAAGGGTGAGGACGCGTTCCGCCCCGAGAGCGAAGGCCAGTGTCCGCTGACCAAGCAATAGCGGACGGGAGCTGACCATGAGCGGCATTGCATCCAGTCCGGCCGACCCGTTTGCGCCTGATTTCCTGATGGACCCCTATCCCGCCTATGAGGCGTTGCGCGCGCTTGGGCCGGCGTTCGCATTGGAGCGCTACGGCGTGTGGGCCATGGCAGGCTATGCCGAAGTCGGGCCGGCCCTGAAGGACTGGAAGACATTCATCAGCGGCGAGGGTGTCGGGCTCCACGGGATGAACCCGGCCCTGCCAAAGCCGCTGACGCTCCAGATCGATCCTCCCGACCACGACAAGGGCCGCCGCGTCCTCGGCCGCACCCTGTCCCCGGGTGTCGCGCGGCGGCTGCGCGAAACGTTTCAGCTGGAGGCGGAGAAGAAAATCTCCGAGCTGATCGACAAGGGCTCATTCGATGCCGTCACCGATCTCGCGGAAGCCTACCCGATGAAGGTGTTTCCGGATGCGATCGGCATCCGGCCGGACGGCCGCGACAAGCTGCTGGCCTGGAGTACGTTCGTGTTCGACAGCTTTGGCCCGGAGAACGCGACGCTGGCAGCGTCACGACAAGCAGGGCTCGCGGCGCAGGGCTGGATCATGGAATGTTGCGCGCGAGATGCGCTGCGGCCAGACGGGCTCGGCATGATGATCTACCAGGCCGCTGATGAAGGCGAGATCAGCGAGCACGAAGCAACTCATCTGGTGCGACCGTTCCTCACCGCCGGGATCGACACCACCGTCAACGGCATCGGCAATACCCTGCTCGCACTCGCCACTCATCCGGATGAATATCGCAAGCTGCACCACAAGCCGGAGCTGGCGCGCAATGCTTTCGAGGAAGGGCTGCGTTATGATTCACCGGTGCAGACGTTCTTTCGCACCACCTCGCGCGATGTCGAGATCGGCGGCGGCGTGATCCCCGCACACCGCAAGGTGCTGCTGTTCATGGCCTCCGCCAACCGCGACCCCGCGCGCTGGGACAGACCCGATCGCTTCGACGTCGAACGGCTCGCGACCGGGCATGTCGGTTTCGGCGCCGGCATCCACGCCTGCGTCGGCCAGATGATCGCACGCCTGGAAGGCGAACTGATCTTCGGCGAGCTCGCAAGGCGTGTGAAGACCATCGAGCTCACGGCAGAGCCGAGGCGCAGGTTGAACAATTCCCTGCGTGGGCTTGAGAGTATGCCCGTGCGGGTGACGGCCGCCTAGTTCCTGGCCGGAGCCGCCGCCGCCGCTCGCGCGGGCCGCGGCGCACCGGGTTCGGCGACTGGCATAGCAGGTGCGCGCGAGCGCATGATCGCGGCGTCGATCTCGGCAATCACGCGGCGCTGGATCGCTTCGTTCTTGTCGATCGAGATGTGGCCGACGCCGGACCCGCGCACGTCGACATTGTCGAGCTTGCCGCGAAAGCCGTCGGCGCGCTTCACCGGCTCACCGGGACCGTCGCCGATATAGATGTTGATGTAGCGTTCGGCGCCGGTCGACAGCTTGGTCTTGAATACGGAGTCGAGCCCGATCGCGAGTTTCACGGGAACGCCAAGACGGTTGAGCTTGGCGATCATGTCCGGCAGCGCGGTCGCGCCGGAGGAGTGCCCGACCAGGACAATGGTCTTGAGGCGGCCTGCCTTGTAGGCGGTGGCGGCTTCATCTGCGAGCGAGGACCAGGATACGAAATTGGCAACCGTTACCGGGATGCCCTGCGCCTCGAGCCGCGCGCCGATGGTATCGAGCCCGAGCGAGAAGATGTTGAGCACGCCGCGGAGCAGATAGACATGCGTGGTGGCGGCTGCCTGGCTCGGCGCGGCCTTGGCGGCGATCGGGTTCATGGCAACAGTTGACAGCAGGAGCAGGCCCATCACCCACATGCGGATGGCGGACAACCGGCTGGCGCCGGCGGTGTGACGGCCGTTCGGTCTCATCGATCTTTTCCCCGGGGGACATAGGCTTCGCAATTGGCCGGAATCGTAGCCATGGCCTGCTCGCAGACGCAACAAAGAGCCGCGTGAGCGACAATCTTAGCCGCGGCCCGTGACCATCGCGCAACACTTACCTGAAAGCTGCCTTGGAAGGGCCTGTTTTGAGACCATTTTTCTCTCGGCAATTGCAGCCGGGCAAGGGCATTCCTATCTCAGGGCTCCGCTGATCCGCCCCTCCCGGCAGGTTCCAGCCTCCCCTCCCCAGCATTTGCCCCTCAGATTTGCGGCCATCATGTCCTCCGTCATTTCCGTCGCCAATTTGTCGAAGACCTACGGGTCCGGCTTCAAGGCGCTCAAGAACGTCAATCTCGACATCAAGCGCGGCGAAATCTTCGCGTTGCTCGGCCCCAACGGCGCCGGCAAGACCACGCTGATCTCGATCATCTGCGGCATCGCCAATCCGAGCGAAGGCAAGGTTTTGGTCGGCGGCGAGAACATCCAGACCTCGTACCGCAAGGCGCGCTCGCTGATCGGGCTGGTGCCGCAGGAATTGCATACCGACGCCTTCGAGAGCGTGTGGGCGACCGTGAGCTTCTCCCGCGGCCTGTTCGGCAAGCCGAAGAACCCTGCGCACATCGAGAAGGTGCTGAAAGACCTCTCGCTGTGGGACAAGAAGGACAGCAAGATCATCACGCTCTCCGGCGGCATGAAGCGCCGCGTGATGATCGCGAAAGCGCTGTCGCACGAGCCGCAGATCCTGTTCCTGGACGAGCCGACCGCCGGCGTCGACGTCGAGCTGCGCAAGGGCATGTGGGAGGTGGTGCGTACCCTCCAGCAATCCGGCGTCACCATCATCCTGACCACGCATTACATCGAGGAAGCCGAGGAGATGGCCGACCGCATCGGCGTCATCAACAAGGGCGAGATCGTGCTGGTCGAGGACAAGGCCACCTTGATGCAGAAGCTCGGCAAGAAGCGGCTGACGCTGCATCTGCAAGGCAAGCTCGATGCGCTGCCGGAGAGCCTTGGCCATTACGAGCTTGACCTCTGCGACGGCGGCGCGACGCTGGTCTACGACTACGACACCAAGGGCGAGCGCACCGGCATCACCAGCCTGCTCGGCGACCTCCGCACCGCCGGCATCCGCTTCAACGATCTCGACACGACCCAATCGTCGCTCGAGGACATCTTCGTCGACCTCGTGAGGACGTCATGAATCACCGCGCCATCCGCGCCATCTATCTGTTCGAAATGGCGCGCACCTGGCGCACGCTGCTGCAAAGCATCGTCTCGCCGGTGGTCTCGACCTCGCTGTATTTCGTGGTGTTCGGCGCCGCGATCGGCTCGCGCATCAGCCAGGTCGAGGGCGTCAGCTACGGCACCTTCATCGTGCCGGGCCTGATCATGCTCTCGGTGCTGACGCAGAGCATCGCCAACGCCTCGTTCGGCATCTATTTCCCGAAATTCACCGGCACGATCTACGAGATCCTGTCGGCGCCGATCTCCTATTTCGAGATCGTGCTCGGCTATGTCGGCGCGGCCGCGACCAAATCGATCATCCTCGGCCTGATCATCCTCGCCACGGCCGGCCTGTTCGTGCCGCTGCACATTCATCATCCGGTCTGGATGCTGGCCTTCCTGGTGCTGACCGCGGTGACGTTCAGCCTGTTCGGTTTCATCATCGGCATCTGGGCCGACGGGTTCGAAAAGCTGCAGATGATTCCGATGCTGGTGGTGACGCCGCTGACCTTCCTCGGCGGCAGCTTCTATTCCATCGACATGCTGCCGCCCGCGTGGCGCACGGTGGCGCTGCTCAATCCGGTCGTCTATCTGATCTCCGGCTTCCGCTGGAGTTTCTACGAGATCGCGGACGTCAGCATGTCCGTCAGCATCGGCATGACGACGGCGTTCCTGGTGATCTGCCTGGTCGTGATCTGGTGGATTTTCCGCACGGGGTATCGGTTGAAGAACTGACCCTGGCCGTCATTCCGGGGTCGCGCGCCCCGGAATCGCCAGCGGCTACCGATAGCAGTGGAAGCGGTTGTACCCGTCGTAATAGCCGCGGCAGCGACGGTGGCCGCGATGGGGAATGCCGAACACACCCTCGACCGCGCCAACGGCACCGCCGACACCGGCGCCGACGACACCTCCGACTGCACCGCCCACCGGGCCGGCAATACGATTGCCTTCATAGGCACCGTCCTGTGCGCCGCGCACAATGCCTTGGGCATGGCCAGCTTGCGGCAGCGACAACAGCGCGAGGAGGATGGCGGCGGCTGCGAGCAGCAGGCGGACGGGCACACCCGCCGGCAATGGCGCGGCGGCGATACGGGCTTTGTTCATCTTCGATCCCCAAGGGGCTACAAGGGTAAGCAGCGGCGGGCGCCGCCTGTGGAGAGTGACCATGATCAACGCACCGAGCGACCAAATGGTTGCGCCATTGTGACGAATTGTCGGCGTTGTGAACGCTTCTCCCGCTCGCGAAAATGTCAGCATCGCCGCGGGCTTCGCGGCACAAAGCGGCCTTGCTTACGCCGGGCGTCCCGTTAACGATGGGCTTGCAGGCCGCTGGAACGAAAGCCGGATTGCAGGCACAGTGCACGCCGGGGACGGAGAGCCGCGGCGCCTAGCGTGAACAGGCCGGAGGCCAGAAGTCAGATGCGTTCGTTTTTTATTGCTTTCACCTCCCTGATGCTTTTGAGCGCGGGCACCGCGCAAGCCAAGGTCGAGATCACCGTCGACAAGGACAATCAGCAGATGACCGTCGCCGTCGACGGCGTCGCGCGCTACCACTGGCCGGTGTCGACAGGCATCCCCTCGCGCGAGACTCCGAGCGGCGCGTTCCGCACCTTCCGCATGGAAGAGGATCACTACTCCAAGGAATTCGACGACGCGCCGATGCCGCACGCGATCTTCTTCACCAAGGTCGGGCACGCCATCCACGGCACCGACTCGGTCGGCCGGCTCGGCTCTCCGGCGTCCCACGGCTGCGTACGGCTGTCGCGCCAGAATGCCACGACGCTCTACGCGCTGGTGCAGCAGCAAGGCGTGCTCAACACCACGGTGACGCTGACCGGCTCGGCGCAGGTCGCGCTCGCCCGCAATCCGCGCGGCCGCAACCCCACAGCAGTCGCCCGCGCGCCGCAGCCGGCCGAAGAGCAATACGCCACATCAGGCGATCCCGTGAACCTGACGCCTCCGGCCGCACCTGCCCGCCGCTACATGCCGCAGGACGACAACTACATCTATCCGGCCGACGGCAGCGACACCGGCGCGCGTTATCCGGCGCCGCGCGGCAGCCGCCCGCTCTATGATGCGCAGGTCTATCAGCAGCAGCGGCCCTCGTACGACCAGGGCACTGGCCAGCAGGGCTATTACTATCAGCCGCAGCCCCGGCAGGTTTACCAACCGCGTGGCTATTACTACCAGAACTGACCCTATCTGAACGCGGCGTTGCCGCGCTCGACGATTTTTCGCGCAGCCTGGACGAAGGCACGGGCGACCGGCTCGAGGATATCGGGCCCGGTCGCGGCAAGATCGTCCGACGGCGTGTGGAACGTCCGGTGGCGGCCGGCCATGCCGAGGAAATTGGCGTAGCCCGCCGCATGCACGTCGCGTAGTTCGCCGACCGCCTGTTTCTCCGTCACCAGTCGTTTTGCGTCGACCTTGGCGAAGGCCTCATCAGTCAGCGCGACGGCAGATTTGCTCAGCACGAGATATCGCTCTTCCTCAGGCCGATCGGTGCGGCCGCCCTCAGCGAAGGGGTAGCAGGCGTTCGAGGAGCCGAAATGAATCCACGCCAGTGTTTCCTTCGGCGCTGGCGCCCCGTTCTTCAGGAACAGCTCCATGCCGCCATGGCCGATCTCATGGCCGGCGGTCGCGACGAAGACGAAATGCGCCGGCCATTTTTCGGCAACGACCGTGCGCGCCAGCGCAAGGAAGTTGGCAATGCCGGGGCCACGTTCGCACACGCAAGTGTACCAGCCGGTCATCGGCGTCGAGACGACGATGGTCGGCCCGGCGCCGGTCTCGGCGATGACGTTGCGGCTGGCGACATCGCGCTCGTAGTGACCCTTGATATCCAGGGTCACCGTCGCGCCTGACGCAAGCGCCCGCTCGAACGTACCGCGCACCTTGGCGCCGACCACGACCACCGGCACCGGCCAGGGCGCATCTTCCTGCGTAACGTTGTAGGCGAAACGGTCATCCGCAGGATTGCCGATCGTCAGCAGGATCGCCGCCGGCTTCTTCGCCGCGGCCTCCGTGATCGCCGCGCGATGGGCAGGGCCGAGATAGGCGCCGCGATCGAACGGCAGATCGAGCAAAAGAATTTTTCCGGCGACATCGCCGTCGCGGGCGAGCGGCGCGGCGAGACGAAAGCTCGCTCTGTCCTCCGGCGGCCACCAGAACGGCGTTGCCTCGACAGACGTGCCGGCCGCTTCGGCGCTGGCCTGCTCGACGACATACTGCCGGCCAAGCACGACGGGCTGGGACCTGACCTCGAAGCCGGCGGTCTTGAGCTCAGCGGCAATCCAGTCGGCGGTCGCGAGATCGCCGGGCGAGCCGAACCGGTGCAGACCGAAGGACGCGTAACGCGTCACATCTTCGTAGAGGCTGGCACCCGAAAGCACATCCTTGGCTGCCGCCTGTCCAATCATGAGAACCGCCATCGTCGCCATCAGGATACGCCGCATATGAGGTTCTCCCGGTGCCGATCATTTTTCTTGCCGGCTAATTTCGGCCTTCCGCGGCCGTCGTCAACCGCCAGCGCCGAATCAAATCACTGCTGCGCTGGGGGGACGCAGGCCGGACCCGACAGGAGCCGCGAGGACAGAAGCGCCAAGCAAGCGGACCCAAGCGCGAAAATCGCGCCAGTCTGTGCACGGATTGGGCACCCGGCGACGCAGGAAAGCAACAGTCCCCAACCTTCAACGCTGCGGCGTCCCGGCAAAATTGACAACCTTGGCGTCGCCCGTATTGTCTTTCGCAGTATTTCTGGGAAATGACATGACACGCGAGCAGATTTCGGATTTCTGCGTTACCGCCCTGGCGAATATCCTGCGAATTTCGAGCGACCGCGTCGACACCGGCACGAAATTCAACCGTCTCGGCCTCGATTCGGCGATGCTGGTCTACCTGATGATGGAACTCGAGGAGAAACTCGACCTCGAACTGTCGACGGACGACTTTTACGACCATCCGACTGTCGAGGCCTTGTCGCGATTTCTCGCCGACAAGCGCGCGATCCGCACCGCCGCCTGAGGGCGGCTGAAGCCGGCGCAATCCACATGGAAACCTTCCGCTCGCTCGTGGCACTGCTGGCCCGGCGCGTGGCGGAGCAGGCCGGCGACCGCGCCTATGTCTTCGTCTCCGATCGCGGGACGGAGGAAGCTGTCCTCACCTTCCGCCAGCTGCATCACTCCGCATTCACGCTCGCGTCGCGCCTGACCGCGGCCGCGCGGCCCGGCGACCGCGCCATCCTGGTGTTTCCGCCGGGCATCGAGTTCATGGTGGCGTTCTTCGGCTGCCTGATGGCCGGCATCATCGCCGTGCCGATGATGATGCCGCGGCGAAACAGTGCCCGCGATGCCAGCTCCGCGATCCTCGCCGATTGCACGCCGGCGCTGGCCCTGACCAATTCGGCCGTCGCGCTCCGTGGCGATCTGCAGGCCCGCTTCGCGCAGGATAGCATTCGCTGGATCGAGGTCGATCTCGCCGCAAGTGAGGACGTAGCGGTCGGCCTGCCCGAGCCGGCGCCGGACGACATCGCCTTCCTGCAATACACCTCCGGCTCCACGTCCGCGCCCAAAGGCGTGATGGTGAGCCACGCCAATCTGCTCGCCAATCTCGAGATGATCCGGCTCGCGCTCGGCAACACCAGACAATCGACCTATGTCAATTGGGTGCCGCTCTATCACGACATGGGGCTGATCCTGAACGCACTCCAGGCACTCTATGTCGGGGCGACCTGCGTGCTGATGGCGCCGAACGCGTTCATGCAGCGGCCGCTCGGCTGGCTGCGCGCGATCTCGCATTATCGCGCGGAAGTGGCGTGCAGCCCGAATTTCGGCTTCGACCTCTGCGTCAGCCGCTATCGCGCCGGCCAGATGGAGGGCGTCGACCTGTCCTCGCTCAGGATCGCGCTGAACGGCGCAGAGCCGGTGCATGCGGAAACCATCGAACGGTTCGTCGAAACATTTGCGCCGCACGGTTTCGACCCGCGCGCGATGTATCCCGCCTACGGCATGGCGGAAGCGACGCTCCTGATTTCCGGCGGAAGCCGCGGCGGCGGTCATGTCACACGCAGCGTGAGCCGCACGGCACTTCAGGCGCATGCGGCGGAGGCGCCTTCCAACGCGGAAGATACGCAGGTCGCCGTCGGCTGCGGGCGCGCACTCACCGGCGAGCGGATCGCCATCGTCGAGCCGGAGCGCCGGACGCGGCTGCCCGCCGACCGCGTCGGCGAGATTTGGGTCAGCGGCGCCAATATTGTCCGCACCTATTGGCGCAACGACGAGGCGACGCGTGAGGGGCTCAATGCGCAGATTGCCGGCGAGGACGGGCCGTGGCTGCGCACCGGCGACCTCGGCTTCGTCGACGGCACAGGCGAATTGTTCGTCACCGGTCGGATCAAGGACCTCATCATCATCCGCGGCATCAACCATTATCCGCAGGACGTCGAGCGCACGGTGCAATCGCTCGACGGAGCTTTGCGTGAAAACTGCGGCGCGGCGTTCTCGGTGCAGGACGAGAGCGGCGAAGAGGCGCTCGTCATCGTCCAGGAGATCGAGCGCACCGCGCGCCACTCGATCGACACCGAAACGATCATGGGCCGAATCCGCGAGGCGGTCGCCGACAACCACGAGCTCTCCGCTCGCCACATCGCGCTGATCCGACCCGGCGCGCTGCCGAAGACCACCAGCGGCAAGATCCAGCGCAAGCTGGCGCGCAAGCTCTGGCTCGACGGCGGTTTTGAGCAGATCGGCTGAGCCGGCTCAGAAATCGATCTTCGCGCTCTCCCCATCGCGCAGGCTCGCAGCGATCCCCTGCTCGATCTTGCGTGCAAGGATTGGGCGATAGTGGATGAAGTCGGCAAAATTGGCGCGGTCGCGCGTGAGATCGTTGTCAACCCGATAGCTGATGAAATTGCTGCGCGGCCGGCCCGCGACCACCTTTCTCAGCGCGGCGTCGCAGGCGCTGCGCTCCAGGGCGGTTTCCGTACCGGGCTTCGGCACAGTGGTTGCGAAGGTCGGCGGCACGATGATCACGACGGGCACATCGGCCGGCAATGTCCTGACGGTATCTGCCAGCACAGCGATCTCGGGAAATGTCGCCCGCATCTCGGCGGACAAGGACGGCGCCGGATCCCTGGGCCAGCCGACCTCCTTGAATTGACCCGGCGGCCAGATGTCCTCATAGCTGACAAAGCCGTCCGGGTTCATCCGCGGTCGCCGGCCAAGCCCGATACAGATGCGTTGAAAAGCCTGCTCGATCGCCTGCCAGGAGATCAGACGTGCAGCGTAAGTGACGACGCTTCGGTCATAGAGCCAGTCGGGAAATGGGACGCCGCCCTCCTCCTTCATCCGCGCATGCGCGCACCAGCCGGGGTCGGCCACGATCACCAGCGCGCCGACCTCCCTGTGATTCCGGAGGAAGAAGTCCAGCACCGCGAGCTCCTGGCGGGGAAACGCACCGGTCATGTAGAGCTGCACGAACCGCAGGCCGGTCGCGCGCGACAATTCTGTCGGCTCGATCATCTGCGCCGTCGAATTGCCTAGGATCGCGGCATTGAAATCCGGATTCCTGGCGCGGCTCGCGGCCGTGATTTGGGTGAGGCGGTTGTCGACGCCGTCGATACCGAGCAGGCCGAGCTTGCCGCTGTCATAGGGATCGACCACCACCATCAGTGCGAGCACCAGCAGCGCAGCGCCGATCAGCGTGCCCAGACACGCGAGCAAGCTCCGGCCCCAGCCGGGGTCCGTCTCAGAACTTGAAGTAGACGAACTCATGGAGATCCCTACCACCCATGTGGAGCAGCAATGCGAATAGCCCAAGACCGAGCAGACCCGCGAGCCACGGATTGGGACGGCGCGTGAGCGCCGCCACGATGTCCTGGCTCGCCGGCAGCAGGAAGGCGAAGAGCGGCGCTGCGATCAGCGGCCACAAATGCTTTCCGCGATCGAGCGGCAGCGGCGAAACCAGTCCGCAGAAGACATGCCAGGCCGCCTCCACCGATCCCGCGCGGAAGATCACCCCGGTCGCGAGCACGAACAACACGGTGAGTGCCCAGCCGAGCCATGACGGGAACTCCGGGCCATAGCGGCGCCACAGCGTGCAGGCGACCAGCGCAAGCCCGTGCAGCACGCCCCACAGCACGAAGGTCCAGCTCGCGCCGTGCCACAGGCCGCACAGCGCCATCGTGATCATCATGGCGCCGAAGAACTGGACCGGCAGCCAGCGCCGCGGCAGCAGGCGCAGATTGACCAGCGGATAGAACACGTAGTCGCGCAGGAACAGCATCAGGGTGATGTGCCAGCGCTGCCAGAAATCCTGGATGTTGGTCGAGCGCAGCGGCGCATTGAAATTGTACGGCAGCTGCACGCCGAACAGGAGGCCAAGCCCGATCGCGATGTCGGAATAGCCGGAGAAGTCGAACAGGATCTGGAAGGAGAAGCAGAAGGCGAGCCAGGCATCGCCGCTCGGGAGCGGCGCGTTCGCTGCCTGCACGTAGATGGGATCGAGCAGATGCGCGATGCTGTCGGCGATCACGACCTTCTCGAACAGGCCGATCGCGATGAAGCAGGTCGCGACGCAGAACTGGCGCTGCCAGCCTGGAACGTAGACCTGCCTGCCGAACTGATGCATCACCTCCGACCAGCGCACCAGGGGGCCGGCGATCGCCTGCGGGAAGAAGGCGATGTAGAGCGCGTAGCGGTCGAACGCATAGAGCGGCGCCCTGCCGCGCTTCAGATCGACCAGATACATGATGTGGTGGAAGGTGAAGAAGGAGATGCCGAGCGGCAGCCCGATGTCGAGCGCCGGCAGCGTCGTACCCAGTACGAGGCCGAGATTGGCGAGAAGGAAGTTGGCGTATTTGAACAGCGCCAGCACCGCGAGATCGAGCACGATCACGAGTGTCAGCAGCGCCGGCCACTTCACGCGTCCATAGGCGACCGAGGCAAGCCAGTTGATCGCGATCGAGCCGATCAGGAGCAGGATGAAGAACGGACTGCCCCAGGCATAGAAGGCGAGCGACAGCGCGACCTGCACGCCGATGCGCAAATGCGGATAGGGATCGGCCAGGCGGTAGATCAGCAGCGCCGCCGGCAGGAAGACCAGGAGAAAGGGGTAGTCGTTGAACAGCATCGGATCAAAGCCGCGTCATCGCCGGCATTGCGCCGGGCGATGATGCTCAGCCCGTTTCCAAATCGGGCGTCACGTCGCCCGGCTGCCGCGACATGCGCCGGGCGATCTTCTCTTCGCTGGGCACCTTGACGTCCCAGGCGAGTCCGAGCGCTTCCAGTGCGCGGATGAAGATGAAGCCGGGATCGAACTCGAACCAGCGCAGGCCGAAGGCGGCGGAATACGGAAAGGCGTGATGGTTGTTGTGCCAGCCCTCGCCCCAGGCGAGCCAGGCCATCACGCCGAGATTCCGGCTGTTGTCATCGCGGGTGACGAAGGGCTGCGCGCCAAAGCTATGCATCACGGAGTTGATGGCGGACATGGTCTGCTCGACCACGAACATGCGCACCGCGCCGCCCCAGAGCAAGCCGGTCAGCGCGCCCCACAGGCTCATCGCGGCAAGGCCGCCGATTACGGCCGGCAGCACCAAGCCGAGGCCTACCCAAGTGTAATAGTAGCTGTTGACCGCAATCAGCCTGCGATCGGCCATCAGATCCGGTACATAGTGCGCAACGTTGGGATAATCGTGCGCGATCATCCAGGTCAGGTGCGCGTGCAGGAAGCCGCGCAGGCGACCGAACGGGCCGGAGCCATGCAGCCGCGGCGAATGCAGATCGCCGTCATGATCGGACAGCTCATGGTGCCGGCGGTGCATTGCCGCCCAGGACAGCATGGGACCGCGGCCCGCCATCGATCCCATCACGACGAGGATCGCACTCATCGCTGTGGAGGTCGCGAAGGCGCGGTGGGTGAAGAGGCGGTGATAGCCGACGGTGAGGCCGAGGCCGGTGACCAGCCAGAAGCCGAGGAACAGGCCGAGCTCCATCGCGCCGATCGGGCGGTAGAACAGAAGGGCCAGTGCCAGCAGCGTGCCGACGAAGGGCAAAACATCGAAGATGATGAAATGCTGCCGCTGCATTCGATGAAAATGCCGGCTGCGGATTATTCGGTGATCGCGTTTCTGTTGCACGGGCGGGATTCCAGGGCGGCCACTATGAGTACATACCCGCACGTCGGACGCAACCCAACCCACCGCCCGAGGTTTCAACAGCCGCGAAAGCCTATACAATAGGCCAGACGTGCTAAAATGCCTTCAAAAGCGGCCCTTTTTCACTTGCCCTTCGAGCCACCATGCCGTCACGTGCTCCGACAATCTTGATGGTGCTGTCACTTCTCATTGTGGGAGAGGCCATGGGATTTGATTCGGGATTTGATTCGGGATTGGATTTGGCCTTCGACCTTGAGGCCCATCGCGGCGGGCGGGCGCTGTTGCCGGAAAACACCCTGCCGGCCTTCGCCAATGCGCTGTCGATGGGCGTGGACACGCTGGAGCTCGACGTCGGCGTCACCGCCGACGGCGAGGTCGTCGTCTCGCATGAGCGCGGGCTCAATCCCGACCTCGCGCGGGATGCGAGCGGCGCCTATGTGCCGCCTCCCGGCACGCCGTTCGTGAAGTTGCCGTTCGCCGAGGTCAGGACCTACGACGTCGGCGAGATCCGGCCGGACAGCCGTTACGCGAAGCAATTCCCCGAGCAGCGCGCCGTGCCCGGGACACGCATTCCGACCTTGAGCGAGCTGTTCGCGCTGGTGCGCAAGTCCGGCAATACACGCGTGCGCTTCAACATCGAGACCAAGATCGATCCGAACCATCCGGACGAGACGCTCGATCCGCAATCTTTCGTCTCCAAGCTGCTCGGGCTGATCGAAGCCGAAAAATTCTCCGACCGCGTCATGATCCAGTCGTTCGACTGGCGGACCCTGCTGCTCGTCCAGCAGCGGGCACCGAAGATGCCGACGGTGTACTTGACGCTCCAGCGCGGCTCGGGCCAGACGGTGGCGCTGGACAAGGCGACCAACTGGACGGCGGGGTTCAGCCCGGCCGATCACGGCGGGTCGCTGCCGCGAACGATCAAGGCTGCGGGCGGTACAGTCTGGTCGCCCTATTTCGGCGATGTGACCGCGGCACTGATCGGCGAGGCCCATACGCTCGGACTGCGTGTCGTGGTCTGGACAGTCAACAAGCGTGAGGACATGGCGCGCATGATCGAGATCGGCGTCGACGGGATCATCTCCGACAGGCCCGACCTGCTGCGGCAGGTCGCGGGCGAGAAGGGAATTGCATTGCCGGCGGGGACACCGGTGGAGCCGTAGAAGCGGCCCCTACTCCCCGTCCCGCAAACGCCGGTACAGCGCGCCCAAAATATTGGAGTAATCGTCGGTCCAGACCCGCACCCTGTCGTCGGCTTCGGTCTGCTCCCATACTTTCGACGATGCGAGCCTGCCGACGTCGGCATCCTCGCGGGCGGAAATGACGACGTCGGTCGAGAAGATGTAGTCACCATCGCGGCCGGAATCCTCGTTGTAGACCCAGCTCTTGAGATCGTTGGCATCGGCGATGCCGACCACGACGGTCTCGAGATCGAGGTGCCGGTTGGAGACGTGCATCACTACGGCGCCGTGCGGAGCGAGCTTGTCCTTGTAGATCTTCATCGCCTCTTCGGTCGCAAGATGGATCGGGATCGCATCGGACGAATAGGCATCGACGATGATGAGATCGTAGGCGCCGTCGGGCTCTTTGGCGAAGGTGAGGCGGGCATCGCCGATCACCGGCTTCAGGCCCGGCATGCAGCTCGATATGTAGCGAAAGTTCTTCGGATCGCTTGCCGCATCGACCATGGACTGATCGATCTCGAAGAAGGTCCAGCTCTCGCCCGGCTCGGCGGCGCAGGCAAGCGTGCCCGATCCGACGCCGATTGCTGCGACCTTCAGCGGCGCGCCCTTGCGCTCGCGGATCGCGGTGACGGCCTGACCGATGCCGCCGTCCTTGTGATAGTAGGTGATCGGCTCGGGCCCGCCGGTGACGGGCGTGCCGTCATTGTTGAGGAAGCGCTCGGCGCCGTGGATCGTGGTGCCGTGCATCAGGACGTGGAAATAGCCGCCGGGCGTCACCACGATCTTGTGCACGCCGAAGAAGCTGCGCACCGTGGTGACGCGGCCTTCGTCCGCCGGATAAACACGGATCAATGCCAGCGCGAGCGCGACGGTGGCGAAGATCTTCCAGCGGCCGGCGTTGACCGCCAGCGCCAGCAGCGCGGCGAGCACGCCGACGGCACCCGCCACCCAGACGCGGTGATCCTCGAACCAGGTCGAGAGCTCGCCCGCGGTGTAGGACGGCGCAACGAGCACGATGGCAAGCGCGGCCAGCGCCAGCCAGTACCATTTGACGATGCCCGCCAGCCGCTCGTTCGCGGGCGGCCGGCACAGCGCGGCAAGCGCAACCAGGATCGGATATTCGGCGATCCAGGAGAAGGTGAAGGGCGCAACGAGCCCTGCGAACAGGCCGCCGACCATGCCGCCGAACGACAGCGCGACATAGAATCCGGTGAGATATTTGGCGGCCGGCCGGGTCCGGGCCAATTCGCCGTGGCAAGCCATGGCAATGACGAAGAAGCACAATTGATGGCCGCCGAGCGTCAGCAACAGGTTCTGTTCGCCGCCGAAAGCCAGCACGAAGACGACGCCCGCGATCGCGACCGGCTGGAGCATCAGCATCCATTTGTGCGGCAGCAGCGGCCGCGACTGGAACACCACCACCCAGGTCAGCAGGTACAGCGACAGCGGCAGCACCCACAGCAGCGGCGCCGCCGCAACGTCGGTCGAGATGTGCGCGGTGACGGCGATGAGCAGGCCGGACGGCACTCCGGCGAGGAAGATCCAGCGCAGCCGCGTCAGGAAAGCGGGCGCCGGCGCATTCATATCCTCGGTTCGCGCGTCGACCATTGCCAGCTTCGGCGAGCGCAACAGCAGCACGCCGCAGGCGGCGATCAGGAGGATCAGAAGGCCATAGCCGCCGGTCCAGAGCCGGTTCTGCGTGTGCAGCGTGAACACCGGCTCCAACAGGAACGGATAGGACAGCAGGGCGAGGAAGCTACCGATGTTGGAGGAGGCATAGAGGAAATATGGATCGTGTCCGGCAGGATGCCCGGTGCGGACGAACCAGGCCTGCAACAACGGATTGTTGGCCGCGAGCGCGAAGAACGGCAGCCCGATCGAGATCACGAACAAGCTGAGCAGCCAGATCGCGTAGCCCGAGCCGGGTGGCTCGCCATAGGCGGACGCGATGCCGAGCGGCAGCGTGGCGAAGGCCGCGATCAGCAGCACGAGATGCACCACCACCGGAACGATGCGGTTCCGTATCTGCATCAACAGATGCGCATAGGCGTAGCCCGCCAGAAGCAGCGACTGGAAGAACACCATCGCCACCGACCACACCGCCGGCGAGCCGCCGAGCCGCGGCAGCACCATCTTCGTGAACAGCGGCTGCACCGAGAACAGCAATAGCGCGCTGACGAAGATCGCGGCGGTGTAGACCGTCAGCAGCAGCCGGTTGCGTGACGAGGACGGCTGCTCCGTGGCGGCGGGTTGCACGATCGAATCCATGGAAGCTCCAGCAAAAGCGTTTTCCGGCGAAATGGGCACCGGTTCGCGCGAGAAAACGCGTCGGATAACTCCTCCGGCGGGCGCCGGACGCGCGCAATGGAGCACAAGGCGCCTGAACGGGCAATAAAGCGTCTCGTGATGTTGCAGCGAGAAATGCCTGATATACAGATGTCATTCCGAGCCTGGTCGTTCAGACCGTCCCGGAATGAATGTGGAACAGCTTGACTCCTTCATGATCGAAACCGACGTCGTCATCATCGGCGCTGGCCATAACGGCCTCACTTGCGCGGCCTATCTCGCGATGGCCGGCTTGCGCGTACGCGTGGTCGAGCGCCGCAAGGTGGTCGGCGGGGCCGCGGTCACGGAGGAGTTTCACCCGGGCTTCCGCAATTCGGTCGCGGCCTACACCGTGAGCCTGCTCAATCCGCAGGTGAGCCGCGACCTCAAGCTGGCCGAGCAGGGCCTGCGCATCGTCGAACGGCGCGCGCAGAATTTTCTGCCCGCGCCCGACGGCAGCTATCTCCTCACCGGCGAAGGACGGACGCACGCGTCCGTCGCACGGCTGAGCGCGCATGACGCAAACGCGCTCGACGGGTTTTCGCGCGAGCTGGAAGATATCGCCGACGTGCTCAGGCAATTCGTGCTGCGCGCGCCGCCGAACCTGCTCGATGGTTTCGGCACGGCTGCGATCCGCGAGGCCGTGAATGCATTCCAGAGCGCCAACATCCTGCGTGGCCTGTCGCTGGAGCAGAGCCGCAACCTGCTCGATCTCTTCACCCGCTCGGCCGGCGAGATGCTGGACGAACGTTTCGAGCACGATCTGGTCAAGGCGCTGTTCGGCTTCGACGCCATCGTCGGCAACTACGCCAGCCCCTACGCGGCCGGTTCGGCCTATGTGATGCTGCATCACGCCTTCGGCGAGGTGAACGGCAAGAAGGGCGTCTGGGGTCACGCCATCGGCGGCATGGGCGCGATCACGCAAGCGATGGCGCGCGCCGCACGCGAGCGCGGCGTTGTGATCGACACCGATGCCAGCGTGCGCGAGATCATCGTCGAGCGCGACCGCGCCGTCGGCGTAGCGCTGGAGAACGGCACGGCTATCCGCGCCAAATATGTCGCGGCCAACGTCAATCCAAAGCTGCTCTATACGCGGCTGATCGCGGCCGACGCCCTGCCCCAAAACTTCCTCGACCGCATCCGGCACTGGAAGAACGGCTCCGGCACCTTCCGCATGAACGTGGCGCTGGACCGCCTGCCCTCCTTCACGGCGCTGCCAGGCGACGGCGATCATCTCAGCTCCGGCATCATCCTGGCCCCTGACCTCGGCTACATGGACCGCGCCTTTCTCGATGCCCGCACGCACGGCTGGAGCCGAGAACCTGTCGTGGAAGTGCTGATCCCCTCGACGCTCGACGACACGCTCGCGCCCGCAGGAAAACATGTCGCGAGCCTGTTCTGCCAGCATGTCGCGCCGGAGCTTCCCGATGGAACGTCGTGGGACGACCATCGCGAAGAGGTTGCCGACCTCATGATCGCGACGGTGGACAAATACGCGCCGGGTTTTGCGACAAGCGTGCTCGGCCGCCAGATCCTGTCACCGCTCGACCTTGAACGGCAATTCGGCCTGTTGGGGGGCGACATCTTCCACGGCGCGCTGACGCTGAACCAGCTGTTCTCGGCGCGGCCGATGCTGGGCCATGCCGACTACCGCGGCCCCCTGAAGGGCCTCTATCACTGCGGCTCCGGCGCCCACCCGGGCGGCGGCGTCACCGGCGCCCCCGGCCACAACGCGGCGCAGGCGATTTTGCGGGATCACCGGTCGCTGTTCGGAAGCCGTGGATAGGTCTGTGGATGGGCTGTGAAAGAGCGGTGGGTTGCCCGTCGCGGCCCGCCGGCCAAGTCGGGTACAAGGCGGTGGAAAACCTGGGGATGAGCGGCGGATAAGGCCGTGGACAACGCCCTGAAAACAAGCGGGCAGCCTGTGGGCATCCCTGTGAAAACCCGTCCCAAAAACGACTTCGCCCGCCGGGGGGCAATTCCCCCAACGGGCGCTGGTCGAAAACAACCTATGAAGAAAACAGCCCCCGCCGGGAGAAATGGGAGGCGGAAATTACTTCAAGGAGGTGCTAATCGAAGTGAACTTATCGTTCATCGTGGTGCCCAGGCCGTTCACCACGGTGATGATCGCGAGCGCGATGCCGGCTGCAATCAGGCCGTATTCGATTGCAGTTGCACCTGAATCGTCGGACCAGAACTTCAAAACCATGCGTTTCAAGTCTCGTCTCCATTTCCATTTCAAGCTGTGTTGGTTGGCCCCAACATCCGTGAATCTACTGAGTACAACCTATGATTAAGTTAATCCCTGGATTGCAAGTTATGCGGAAAATCAGGAACAAAAGTTCCAAAAATTGAGCCGAACGGAACCCTAGGGATGCATCCTGCCACCACCCATCGCGCCAGCTTTTCGATCGGCAGCGAGATCGCCGCCAAGCGCGTTGTCGACGTGCTCAATGAGGTGTTTTTCGAAGACGATGCGGCGGTCGCCGCCTTCGAGCAGCCGAACGGACAATGGGACGTCGCGCTGCATTTCGCGGATGCGCCGGACCAGGCATGGCTGCGCGAACTCGTTGCAACCTCAGCAGGAAACGAGTTCGCCGCCACGCTCGCCTTCGATACCATCGAGGCCAAGGACTGGGTCAAGGCGAGCCTCGAAGATCTCGTCCCGGTGCCGGCCGGGCGCTTCGTCGTTCACGGCAGCCACGACCGTGACCGCGTGGCACCGAACAAGCTCGCCATCGAGATCGAGGCGGCCCTCGCTTTCGGCACCGGCCATCACGGCACCACGCGCGGCTGTTTACTGCTGCTTGACCACGTCCTGAAAAGCACCCGGCCCGGCCGCGTGCTCGACCTCGGCACCGGCACCGGCGTGCTGGGGATCGCGGCGGCGAAGGTGCTGCATCGCGCGGTGCTGGCCTCCGACATCGACCCGCCCTCGGTACGGGTGGCAGCCGAGAACGCGGCGCTGAACGAAGTTGGTAACCACATGCGGGTGATCCGCGCCACTGGCTTTGCCGCCCCGGATTTTGGCAAATGCGGCCCGTTCGACCTGGTGCTGGCCAACATCCTTGCCAATCCGTTACGGCAATTGGCGGGCCCGATGACGCGCCACCTGGCGCCGGGCGGACGCGTGATCCTCTCCGGCCTGCTAACGCACCAAGCCTCCGCGGTCATTGCCGCCTATCGCGCGCGCGGCCTGGTGCCGCTACGGCACCTGCGGATCGAGGGGTGGAGCAGCCTGTTGCTGCAGAAGACCGGATGACGGCGCCGTCGCGACGGCGTTGCGCTCGCCGCCTCGCTTGCGGGCCGAGGTGAACGCGCGCTATTCCGCCGGCTTCGCGTCCGGACGCACCGTGCCCTCATCCCGTAACGCACGTCGAGCGCGGCGCTCGGCGAAACGGTCGATCAGCTGGCTGATGAGGCCGCGCGGCTTCTTTGGTATCGCCGCAGTCGGGGCGCGGCGCACCGGCGGCGAAATCTTCTCAAACGTGAATGCTGGCATCGTGTGTCCCCTCGCCGTTGAGATGAACCACTTGCTCGAATTTCCCTGTTGTCCGGACGAAGCGCAACTGCCGCATCCTGTACTCCACTCAATTCGAATGGAACTTGTTCAAGCACAGTCCATGCCAGATGCGGCCTCGAATGCGTCTACATTGCGGACTGATCGCCATGATCCTAAAGTGATCCACCATGTTCGAAGCGCATTTCCAGACATTCGAGGAGCCCGAGGCCGGTGTCGCATTGACGGCCCGGCTGGCCGCGCTCCGTGAAGAGCTCGCCCGCCGCAAGCTGACCGGCTTCGTGATTCCGCGCGCCGATCAGCAGCAAAATGAGTATGTGCCGCCGTCGGAAGAGCGGCTGGCCTGGCTGACCGGCTTTACCGGCTCAGCGGGATTGGCGGTGGCGCTGACGCATGAGGCCGCATTGTTCGTCGATGGCCGCTACGCGATCCAGGCTGCCAAGCAGGTCGATGCAAAGGCCTGGGCGGTGGAATCACTGATCGAACCGCCGCCGGAAAGCTGGGTATCGGCACACTTGAAGGCCGGTGACCGCCTCGGATTTGACCCGTGGCTGCACACTTTTGCGGCAGTCGAGCGTTTGTCCGCCGCCTGCGCCAAGGCGGGCGCCGAGCTGGTCGCCGTCGACAGCAATCCGGTCGATGCGATCTGGCAGGACCGGCCGCAGCCGCCAATTGCGCCGGTCGCGGTGCACGGGATGCAACATGCCGGCGTCACTGAAGCCGAGAAGCTGACGCAGATCAGGAGCGAGATCGGCAAACTCGGCGTCGATGCGCTGGTGCTGTCCGACAGCCATGCCGTGGCCTGGACCTTCAACATCCGCGGCGCCGATGTCGCGCATACGCCGCTGCCGCTGTCCTATGCGCTGGTGCCGAAGGACGGCCGTCCGACCATCTTCATCGACCACCGCAAGCTCTCCAACCTGACCCGCGACCATCTCGAGCAGTCCGCCGACGTGCGCGAGCCCGATGCGATGGCGCCAACGTTGATGGCGCTCGCCAAGAGCGGCGCCGCGATCGCGCTCGACAATGCGACCGCGGCCGACGCTCTCAGCCGGCTGATCACGGGCGCCGGCGGCAAGCCGGTGCGCGGCAGCGATCCGATTGCGCTGCTCAAGGCGGTCAAGAACACGACCGAGATCAAGGGCACGCAAACGGCGCACCGGCGCGACGCCGTGGCGCTGGCGCGCTTCCTCGCCTTCATCGATCGCGAGGCGGCAAGCGGCAAGCTCACCGAGATCGACGCGGTCGAGGCGCTGGAGACGTTCCGCCGCGACACCGGCGCGCTGAAGGACGTGTCATTCCCGACCATATCAGGCACGGGCCCGAACGGCGCCATCGTGCACTACCGCGTCACCCGCAAGAGCAACCGGCGGATCGTGCCCGGCGATCTCCTGCTGATCGATTCCGGCGCGCAATATGAAGACGGCACCACCGACGTCACCCGCACCATGGCGGTCGGCGAGCCCACCGGCGAGATGCGCGACCGCTTCACCCGCGTCTTGCGCGGCCACATCGCGATCGCCCGCGCGGTCTTTCCCGACGGCGCCAGCGGCGCTCAGCTCGACACACTCGCACGGCAATATCTCTGGGCCGCCGGCGTCGATTTCGAGCATGGCACCGGCCATGGCGTCGGCAGCTATCTCTCGGTGCACGAAGGACCGGCGCGGATCTCGAAGCTCGGCACCACGCCGCTGAAGCGCGGCATGATCCTGTCCAACGAGCCCGGCTACTACAAGACCGACGGTTTCGGCATCCGCATCGAGAACCTCGAACTGGTGGTCGAAGCCGACATCAAGGGCGCGGAAAAATCGATGAACGCGTTCGAGACGCTGACCTTGGCGCCGATCGACCGCCGGCTGATCGATGTGGCGATGCTGGGCAAGGACGAGCTCGACTGGCTTAACGCCTACCACGCGCGCGTCAGGGCCGAGGTGCGGCCGGCGCTGGACGAGGCGACGAAGGCCTGGCTCGATCAGGCGACGGCGGAGCTGAAGGCGTAACTTCGCTTCCGAAGCCGCATGGCACCACGCGATTTGCGCAAGGCTCGTTGCCCACCCACAGCCGTCATGCTCCGCGAAAGCGGGGCATCCAGTATTCCAGAGACAGCAAACGTATGCGGAGACGCTGCGGCGTACTGGATTCCCCGCCTGCGCGGGAAATGACACCGAATTCTTAGTGCGAGCACCGCGCCCAATTGGTCGCCATCGCGCTATTATTATAACCGTCCCGGAATCCGTATAGCCGCATTCCGAAACGCCGATATCCGTCTTGCGCGAGCACGCTACAGTCCGATTCGAATTTCTACGAGACGGACACGCATGCACGGCATGATCAGCAAATCGCCGCCAGCGGCGCAACACAACCTCGCGACCTCGCGCGTGGTGCTGCTGTTGTTGGTCGTCATGACCGGCATCGCGCCGATCTCGCTTTACATGCTGGTTCCGGCGCTGCCGGTGCTGGCGACAACATTTGGCAGCGACATCTCGGTCGCGCAGATGACGGTGTCGCTCTACATGGTCGGCATCGCGCTGTCGCAGCTCATCATGGGCCCGCTGTCGGACCGGTTCGGGCGGCGCCCGGTGCTGCTCGGAGGACTGGCGTTGATGGTCGTCGCCAGCATCGCCTGCATCTTCGCGGAAACCCTGCCGCAGCTGATCGCCGCGCGCTTCTTCCAGGCGCTGGGCGGCGCCGCCGGCATGGTGGTGAGCCGCGCCATCATCCGCGACATCTACGCGCGTGATCGCGTCGCCTCGATGATCAGCCTCGTGATCGCGGCCCTGATGATCGGGCAGATGGTCTCCCCGCTCACCGGCGGCCTGATCGAGACCGCATTCGGCTGGCGCGCCATCTTCTACGTCATCACCATCGGCGCGATCATTGTCGCCGTCGGCATCGCGGTCGCGCTGCCCGAGACGCGCCGCACCCGCGCCGCCGGCAGCGGCTTTCGCGGCGACGTCGGCATTCTCATTCGCAACCGCGCCTTCGTCGGTTACGTGATGTGCCAGGTGCTGGCCTCGCAAATCATCTTCACCTTCGCTGGCGGCGGGCCCTACATCGTGGTGACGCAGATGGACCGCAGCAGCGCCGAATACGGCGCGTGGTTCGCGACGACGGGCTTCGCCTACCTCGTCGGCAATCTACTCTGCGTGCGCTTTGCGCCGCGGCACTCGCTGGAGAAGTTGATCTGGTTCGGCCTCGCACTCCAGCTTTGCGGCAGCCTGTTGAACCTGCTCTGGAGCTTCACCGGCTGGAACGAGGCGCCCGCCTGGCTGTTCGGCACGCAGATGATCGTGATGGCCGGCAATGCCTTCGTGATGGCGAACTCGGCCGCCGGCGCGATCAGCATCCGTCCCGAGGCCGCCGGCACCGCATCAGGCGCAATGGGCTTTCTCCAGCAAGGCATCGGCGCGCTGATGTCGCAATTCGGCGCCTATCTCGGCGGTCACTCCGCGACGACGCTGCCGCTCACGTCTGCGGTGATGGCGATCTCCCTGCTCTGCGCCTGCACGATGATCTTCGTCGTCCCCCGCCGCGAGGTCGTGGTGAGCGAGACGCTGATCGAGCAGGCGGAGGAGGAAGAGAGCGGGATGATGTGAGGGGCGCGAGGTCGCAACGACTTCGGTGTCATCCCCCGCGAAAGCGGGGGATCCAGTACGCCGCGGCTTTTCCGTATTCTCGCACGGTTTCTGGAATACTGGATTCCCCGCCTTCGCGGGGAATGACGGCGGAACGAGACGCGTCAGCGCGCCTTCCTCACTCCCCGATCAGCGTCAACCACTCGTCCTCGGTCAGCACCTTGACGCCATGCTTGTTGGCTTCCGCGAGCTTCGAACCCGCGCCAGGGCCGGCGACGACGAGATCGGTCTTCTTCGACACCGAGCCCGACACCTTGGCGCCCAGACGCTCCGCTGTCGCCTTGGCCTCGTCGCGCGTCATCTTCTCCAGTGAGCCCGTGAACACAACCGTCTTGCCGGCGACGGCCGAGTTGCTCTTCGGCTTCTCGGCGTCGATGATCTCGACTTCCTGGGTCAGCCGCTCGACGATGCCGCGATTATGCCCCTCGCCGAAATAATCGGCGATGCTCTTGATCACGGTCTCGCCGATCTGGTCGAGCGCATCCATCTCCGCCATCGCCTCCTCGTCGCCCTTGGCGACCTTGAGGCTGGCGTCGTGGAAAGCGTCCCAGGATCCGTAGCCGCGTGCCAGCGCCAGCGCCGTGGTCTCGCCGACATGGCGCATGCCGAGCGCGTAGACGAAGCGCTCCAGCGCGATTTTGCGCCGGCTCTCGATGGCGCCGAACAAATTGCGCACCGACGTTTCGCCGTAGCCTTCGATGTCCTCGAGCTTCAGCTTCGAATTGCGCTTCTCCAGCGTGAAGATGTCGGACGGCTCCTTCACAAATCCCTCGTCGAAGAAATACTGGAGCTGCTTCTCTCCCAAGCCATCGATGTCGAAGGCACGCCGCGACACGAACAGTTTCAAATGCTCGATCTTCTGATAGGGACAGGCGAACTCGCCGGTGCAGCGGGCGCGCGAAGCCTCCTCGCCTGCCGCAGTCTCCCCGCGCACCACGTCGGTGTGCAGCGGGCACGGGCACTTCTTCGGGAAGTGGAATTCCTTGGCAGCCTTCGGCCGCTTGTCGAGGACGACGTCGACCACCTGCGGGATGACGTCGCCGGCGCGCTGGATCACAACAGTGTCGCCGATCCTGATGTCGCGGCCTTCGCGCAAGGTCTCGCCCTTGTTGCCGATGCCCTTGATGTAATCCTCGTTGTGCAGCGTGACGTTCTGCACGATCACGCCGCCGACACCGACCGGTTCGAGCTTGCCGACCGGCGTGAACGAGCCGGTGCGGCCGACCTGGATCTCGATATCGCGCAGCACCGTCATGGCGCGCTCGGCCGGAAACTTGTGCGCGATGCCCCAGCGCGGCGTGCGCGAGACGAAGCCGAGCCGTTCCTGCCAGTCGATGCGGTCGACCTTGTAGACGACGCCGTCGATGTCGTAGTCGAGTTTTGCCCGCTGCTCCTCGATCGAATGATGGAAGGCGAGCAGCTCCTCGACGGAGTGACAGAGCTTGGTCAGCGGATTGGTCTTGAAGCCGCAGCGCTCGAACCAGTGGATCATGCCACTCTGCGTGCCCTCCGGCATCGCGCTCATCTCGCCCCAGGCGTAGGCGAAAAAGCCGAGGGGGCGCGAGGCGGTGATGGTCGGATCCTTCTGCCGGAGCGAGCCCGCGGCCGAGTTGCGCGGATTGGCGAAGATGGTGCTGCCTTCCGCCTTCTGCCGCTCGTTGAGCGCGAGGAAGGCTTTCTTGGTCATGTAGACCTCGCCGCGCACCTCGCAGATGTCGGGGACGTTGCGGCCCTTCAGCCTCTCGGGCACGTCTTCGAGCGTGCGGATGTTGGCGGTGACGTCCTCGCCCACCGCGCCGTCGCCACGCGTCGCCGCGGTGATGAGCTCGCCGCCCTCATAGCGCAGCGACATCGAAAGGCCGTCGATCTTCGGCTCGGCGGAGAAGTCGATATTGTCGTCGTCGAGCTTCAGGAAGCGCACGATGCGGCCGACGAAGTCGCGCAAATCCTCTTCTGCAAAGGCGTTGTCGAGCGACAGCATGGGGACGGAATGCCGCACCTTCTTGAAGCGGCCTGACGGTGCGGCACCGACCTTCTGCGACGGCGACTCCGCGCTGACGAATTCCGGAAAACGCTTCTCGATCGCATTGAAGCGCTGGCGCAGCGCGTCGTACTCGGCATCGGTGACGGTGGGCGCGTCGTCCTGATAGTAGCGCTCGTTATGCCCCTCGATCTCGAGTGCGAGCCGCATGTGCTCGACCTTGGCCTGCGCCTTGGTGAGGTCGGCGACGTTGCGAAGCGGTTTGGATTCTGCTGCTCTTGCCATTATACTTGAGGTTGCGTCTCGTCGTTCCGGGATGGTCCGAAGGACCAGACCCGGAACCTCGAGATTCCAGGCTCGCACTTCGTGCACCCCGGAAGGACAGTTGGGAAGGGCTCGGGAGTCATGGCGTATTACGTCTACATCCTAGCAAGCCGGCGCGACGGAGCAATCTACGTCGGCGTCACAAATGACCTCATACGCCGTGTCTATGAGCATCAAATCAAAGCCGTTCCGGGCTTCACGGCGAAATACAACATCACGCGGCTGGTTTGGTTCGAGACTTATGATGACCCGGTCTCTGCGATATCCCGCGAAAAAGAACTGAAGAAGTGGAAGCGTGCGTGGAAGATTCAACTGATCGAGAAAGACAATCCCAAATGGGATGATCGCTACGAATCGATCTGCAATTAACTCCGTCATTCTGGGAGGGCCTGGAAGACCGAACCCGGAATCTCGAGCTTCCGGGTTCGATGCTTCGCATCGCCCCGGAATGACGGTGGCGACCTAAGCCGTCGCCGCTCTGAGCAGCCGGTCCGCGGCAGCCCTCGCCTCGGCCGTGATCTCGGCGCCGGCGAGCATCCGCGCGATTTCCTCGCGGCGGTGGTCGGCGGCGAGCGCATTGACGCGGGTGGCGACGCGCTTGCCCTTGTCGAGGGCATCCTTGGAGATCAGCAAATGCTGGTCGGCACGGGCGGCGACCTGTGGGGCGTGGGTTACGGCCATCACCTGGACCTTGCCGGCGAGCCGCGCCAGCCGCCCGCCGATGGCGTCCGCGACCGCGCCGCCGACGCCGGTGTCGATCTCGTCGAACACCAGGGTCGGCGCCGAGCCGCGGTCGGACAGCACGACCTTCAGCGCCAGCAGAAACCGCGACAGCTCGCCGCCGGAGGCGACCTTCATCAGCGGACCCGGCTTGGTGCCCGGATTGGTCTGCACCCAGAATTCGACGCGGTCGAACCCTTGCGGCCCCGGCGCGGTCTCGTCGGTCTCGACCTGGGTCATGAACTTTGCGCGCTCGAGCTTGAGCGGCGCGAGCTCGGCATTGACGGCCTTGTTGAGCTTCTCGGCCGATTTCTGCCGCGCCATCGACAGCTTCTTGGCGGCGGCCGCATAGCGCGCATCGGCCTCGATCGCCACCTGCTCCAGCTTTTTCAGCCGCGAGGCGCCGGCATCGATCAGAACGACATCGGCGGCATATCTGGCGGCAAGCGCGGCGAGCCCGTCGACCGGGGTCGAATATTTGCGCGAGGCGGCGCGCAACGCGAACAGGCGCTCCTCGATGCGCTCGAGCTCTGAAGGATCGAAATCGGTCGCGGCAAGCGCCGCCTGGAGATGCTGGTCGGCTTCCTCCAGCGCGTTGATCGCGATGTCGATGGCCTTCACCGCGGGCTCGACCAGCGCCGGCGAATTGACGCCGCGACGTTCCAGCCGGCGCACGGCGGCCGACAGCGAGGCGACCGGCGAATGGTTGCCGCCGACCGCCTCCTGCGCTTCGCGCAGGTCGGAGGCGATCTTCTCGCCCTGCATCATGGTGGTGCGACGGGAAGCCAGCGAGGTCTCCTCGCCATCCCTGGGCGCGAGTTGCTTCAACTCGTCCGACGCGTGGCGGAGGTAATCGGCTTCGCGCGCGGCGCGCTCCATGCCGGTGCGATGCTGCTCCAGCGCGGTATTGGCGGTGCGGCGTGCGTCCCAGAGCGCTTCGACCGCCGAGACATCCTTTTCGAGGCCGGCAAAGGCGTCGAGCAGGCGCCGATGGGTGGCGGCGTCGACCAGCGCGCGCTCGTCGTGCTGGCCGTGGATCTCGACAAGGGCAGCACCGACCGCCTTCAGCGTCTGCACGCTAATCGACTGGTCGTTGATGAAGGCGCGGGTGCGGCCGTCGGCGAGCTGGACCCGGCGGAGAATCATCTCGCAAGAATCTGCAATACTCGTGTCGTCCAGCCCGTTCTCGGCGAGGATCTTCGCTGCGGGGTGATTCTTGGGGATATCGAACACGGCGGTGACCTGCCCCTGCTCCGCGCCGTGGCGCACGAGGCCGGCATCGCCGCGGCCGCCGAGCGCCAACGCAAAGGCATCAAGCAGGATGGATTTGCCCGCACCGGTCTCGCCGGTCAAAACCGCGAGGCCCGTTGCGAATTCGATATCGAGCCGTTCGATCAGGACGATGTCACGGATCGACAGACGCGCCAGCATGGAACTCTATTTCCCTAGCCGAGACCCATTTTCTTGAAGGTCTTGCTAATCCAGGACCCCTGATTCTCGCTCGGTTCGAGACCGCCCGATTTTACAAGATTATAGGCGTCCTTGTACCAGCGACTGTCAGGAAAATTGTGCCCGAGCACGGCTGCCGCCGTCTGCGCCTCGCCAACGATGCCGATCGCCATATAGGCCTCGGTGAGCCGGAATAGCGCCTCCTCGACATGGCGGGTGGTCTGGTACTGCGTGACGACCGCCTTGTAGCGGTTGATCGCCGCCGTGTAGTCGCGCTTCTGCGCGTAGTAGCGGCCGACATTCATTTCCTTGCCGGCGAGCTGGTCGCGCGCCCCCTCGATCTTGGCCTTGGCCGAGGTCGCATATTCGGACGTCGGATATTTGCGCACCACCTCTTCCAGCGAGGCGATCGCCTTCTCGGTGCGGGACTGGTCGCGGCTGATGTCCGGGATCTGGTCGTAATGGGAGGCGGCGATCAGATATTGCGCATAGGCCGCATCGGGGCTGCCGGGATGCAGGGTGACGTAGCGGGTGGCCGCGCCGATGCAGCCGTCATAGTCGCCACCCTGATAGGACGCATAGGCCGACATCAGCAGCGATTTGCGGGCCCAGTCGGAATAAGGATGCTGGCGGTCGACCTCCTCGAACTTCTTGTTCGCCGCCTTCATGTCCTTCTTCTCATTCATGAGGTACAGGCCCTCATTGTAGATCTTGTCGGCGGGCTCCTCGACGAAGGTGTCGTCCTTGGCGGTGAACTTGTCCCAGAGCGCGCCGGTGCCGCAGCCGGCCAGCGGCAGCGCGAGCACGAAGAAGGTGGCAGCCTTGAGCAATCCACGGACTCGAGGCGAGACCGGGAGATATCCGCGCGTCATACGCTGTGCCGACATGAGTATTGCCCTGACGCCCTGTGGTGCGGTGTCCGCCAGCCCATGAACCCCGTCATGGGCGCGAAATGTAGCCGTGGTGCCTGCCATGCGACCACGCCGGTGTAACCGAAAAACGATCTTGAACCAACCGGATAGGCAGGCATTCCGCCCGGATTAAGGCGAACGCGCCGCAATCCTAGCCGATCATCGTTACCAGGAGTTTCCCGGGGAAAGCCGGCGCCAAACCCGCGGCAACGGGTCTCTTCAGAACCCGTCTCTCTTCAGGACACGTCCGGCCCGTAGGCCGCGGCGATCCGGCCGCCGACGATGCCGCGACCGACTTCGCCCACGGGACGCGTGGTGCGGCGGGCCACCTCGCCCTCGACCACCCGCCAAGCGGTACGGTCGGCGAGCAGCGCGGTCAGAACGGCGTGGTTGAGCTTGTGGCCGCCACGTACCGAGCGGTAGGCGCCCAGCAGCGGCAGACCGGCCAGCGCGAGGTCGCCGATCACGTCCAGCACCTTGTGGCGGGCGCATTCATCAGCGTAGCGCAGGCCTTCGGTGTTGAGCAGCCGCTCCTCGTCGAACACGACGGTGTTGTCGAAGGAGGCGCCGAGCGCATAGCCGGCGCTCCAGAGCCGCGCGACGTCGCACATCAGACCGAAAGTCCGGGCCCGGCCGACTTCGCGACGGAAACGTTCCGGGTTGAGGTCGAAGGCGTAGCTCTGCTGGCCGATGACAGGATTGGTGAAGTCGATCTCGACCTCGGCGCGGAACCCGTTGGCGTAGGGCCTGATCTCGCCGAAGGAGTCGCCGATCTTGACCGCGATCGGCTTCAAAACCTGAATGAAGCGGCGCTGTGCGGGCTGGGTAACGATGCCGGCCTGGTCGATGGCCGCAATGAAAGCCGCGGCACTGCCGTCCATGATCGGCACTTCCGGCCCGTCGATCTCGATGGCGGCGTTGTCGACGCCCATGCCCCGCAGCGCAGCAAGCACATGCTCGGCGGTGGAAATCAGCGGGCCGTCGCGATCGCCGAGGACGGTGGCGAAATCGGTTGCGATCACCTGCTCGGCGGTCGCCTGAACTTCGCGGTCACTTCCCTCGAGCCCGGTGCGGACAAAAATAAAACCCGCGTCGACAGGCGCGGGCCCAAGCGTGAGAGTGACGGGAAGACCGGAATGAACGCCGACGCCGGCCACGGTGGCTTGCGCACGAAGCGTTGTTTGCCGGCTAAATTTCATCAGGAACCGCCCCACTACGACCATCGCGACTTATACTGAACCCGACTGACCGGCAAAGACCGCTCGTTCCGAATCCGTATCCCCAAGTCACGGCAAACCATAGTCACTGCCTCAAACAGCGCCAACTCACGCTTTTTTACCGATTGTTACCCCAAACCTGCCGTATTCGCGCCAAGGCTTAACCAAATTGGAGCGGAGTTTGGGACCGTTATCAGCAGTTTTACTGAACCATCGAATACGTAATTAATTATTTAAAATCAGTTGCTTGGCTACGCAATCCGGATATGCGCGGGACAAAAGGAAAGGTCCCGGCAAGCTTCCCGCCGGGACCTTTTTTCGTCTGCCTTATTGTAACAATCCTCAGGTCGCCTGCCGCCGCAGGAAGGCCGGGATATCAAGATGGTCGTCTCCCTGTGGCGCCGGCGCAACAGGCGCGGGACGGCCATGCATGTCCAGACCCTGCGGCGCGGGACGGCGGGCATACTCGGACACCGGCTCGCTGGCCGCCATCTGCTGCGCCACGGTCTTCTGGGGCCGGCGATCGGGCAGCGGCGGCATCGCGGGACCGGCGGTACGGGCTGCGATCGGCGCCTCGCTCTCCTCGTCGCGACGGCCGAGGCCGACATTGGCGAGGCGCTGGAGCAGCGACAGGCGGGTCTTCTGCGGGGTCTCTTCCTCGATCTCGCCGCGGGCCTGGCGAAGCTCGGCCTGGGCCGGCATCGGCAGCTCCTCGATACGCGGCATCCGCGGTGTGCGGACCGGCGCCCGCTCGGCCTGCGGCGGGATGAAGGTTTCCGGCGTCATCGGCTCATGCATGGCCATCGGCGCCTGTTCGGGCTCCGGGAACAGCGTGGGCTTCTGCGCGATCGGGCGCACGGTGACGTCGCCATAGGTCTGCATCGGCGCGGGAGCCTGCGGCACGTCCGCAACGGCGGCGGCGATGGCGGCGAGCGCAGCGCGCTCGACGTTCGGACGCGGAGCCATGGGAGCGGCGGCGAACTGGCCCGGTCCGGCGGCCGGGATCTGCGCTTCCAGCTTCTGGGCGCGCTCGGCCATGCGCTGATTGTCGGCGCGCAGCCGTGCGGTCAGATCGGCAAGACGGCTCTCGGCCACCGCGGCCGGAGCAGCGGGAGCCTGCTGTACCTGCGGTGCCGCGTTCGCGACCGGAGCGCTGGTGGCCTGGCTGTTGCGGGCGATCGCGGCCTGTTCGATGCCGGTGGCGACGACCGAGACGCGGATCAGGCCATCGAGCGCTTCGTCGAAGGTGGCGCCGACGATGATGTTGGCATCCTGGTCGACTTCCTCGCGGATGCGGGTCGCAGCTTCGTCGACCTCGAACAGGGTGAGATCCTTGCCGCCGGTGATGGAGATGAGGAGGCCCTTGGCGCCCTTCATCGAGCTGTCGTCGATCAGCGGGTTGGCGATCGCGGCTTCAGCGGCGGTCAGCGCGCGCTTGTCGCCGGAGGCTTCGCCGGTGCCCATCATCGCCTTGCCCATCTCGCGCATGACGGCGCGGACGTCGGCGAAGTCGAGGTTGATCAGGCCTTCCTTGACCATCAAATCGGTGATGCAGGCAACGCCGGAGTAGAGCACCTGGTCGGCCATCGCGAAGGCGTCGGCAAACGTCGTCTTCTCGTTGGCGACCCGGAACAGGTTCTGGTTCGGGATGATCAGGAGCGTGTCCACGACCTTGTGCAGCTCGTTGATGCCCGCTTCCGCGGTGCGCATGCGGCGGCCGCCCTCGAAGTGGAAGGGCTTGGTGACCACACCGACGGTGAGGATGCCCATCTCGCGCGCGATCTTGGCGATCACGGGCGCTGCACCGGTGCCGGTGCCGCCGCCCATTCCGGCGGTGACGAACACCATGTTGGCGCCCGAGAGATGGTCGCGGAGTTCGTCCATCACCTCTTCGGCCGCGGCCGCGCCGACGACCGGCTGCGAGCCTGCGCCCAATCCTTGCGTCGCCGCCGTGCCCATCTGCACGATGCGCTGCGCCTTCGACATCGTCAGCGCCTGCGCGTCGGTGTTGGCGACCACGAAGTCGACGCCCTGGAGGCCCGCCGTGATCATGTTGTTGACGGCGTTACCACCGGCGCCGCCGACGCCGAACACGGTGATGCGGGGCTTCAGTTCGTGAATATCAGGAACATTGATGCTGATGGTCATGTTTGCCTCTCGATCACGCGCGCGTGGGTTCGCCCCGGCCGACGGCCGCGGGAGTTGGTGAAATTCGAAGATTGCGGAACCGGTTCATCAGAAGCCCTCGCGTAGCCATCGTCCGACCTTTCCAAAATAGCCGCCCGTCCCTGTCTTGACCTGCTGCCGCGTATGCCGCGGTTCGACATGTTCCTGGTGAACATATTGCGGGTAGACGAGGAGTCCGGCCGGCACCGCGAACGCGGCGTTCTTCGCCTCGTTGGGCAGCCGGCCGAAACCGAGCGGACGTCCGACCCGCACGGGCCGGCCGAGAATCTGCGTTCCGAGCTCGACGAGACCGGTGAGCTGCGAGGCCCCGCCCGAGAGCACAACGCGGCCGTTGGGCTCTGAGGCGAAGGGCGAATCCTTCAGCTTGTCCCGAACCATTTCGAAGACTTCCTCGGCACGGTGCTTGACGATGTTGGCGATGGTAGCGCGGGAGACGATCTGCGGCAGATCCTGCTCGTCACCGGCTGTCGGTACAGACATCAGCTCACGCGAGTCCGATCCGCCGGTGATGACGGTCCCGTATAACGTCTTGATTCGCTCGGCATCGGCAATGGTCGCGGAGAGTCCGCGCGCCAGATCCATCGTGATGTGTTGCCCACCGACCGCAAAACCCGCGGCATGCACGAAACGGCCGCCGGAATAGACCGCGATCGTGGTGGTGCCCGCGCCCATCTCGACGACGGCAGCGCCGAGATCGGCCTCGTCGTCGGTCAGCACCGACAGGCCGGCCACATAGGGGCTCGCCGCCATGGCCTCGACATTGATGTGGCAGCGTTCCACCGCCAGCATCAGGTTACGCGCCACGGTGGCGTCGCAGGTGACGACGTTCATGTCGACGCCGAACTGGTGCGCGACCATGCCGCGGGGATCGCGGATGCCTTTGACGCCGTCGAGCGTGTAGCCGACCGGCAGCGCGTGCAGCACGGTGCGGCCTTCGCCGGTGGCGTGGCGCATGCCGGTGGAGGTGACGCGGCTGACGTCGGCCGGCGTCACGGCGCCGCCGCGGATGTCGGCCGCAGCTTCGACCAGCTGACCGGAGAGCCGGCCGCCGGAGACCGACAGCAGCACGGACTCGACCCGCACCTTGGCCATTTTCTCCGCAAGCCCGACGGCCTGGCGCACCGCCTGCTCGCATTCGGCGAGATCGACCACCGCGCCGGCCTTCATGCCGCGCGACTGGATCTGGCTGTAACCGATCAGCTCCACCGCATGGGTCCGGTCGCGCAGGGCTTCGCTCGGCGCCGACGGCCTCAGCCGCGCGATCATGCAGGCGATCTTGCTGGTGCCGATGTCGAGGCAGGCGACGAGACCGGAGCGCTTGTGCGACATCGGGCGCGTCTTCGGCGTCTGGGTGCGATCAAGACCGGTCATGCGGCGTCCCCGGCCTTTTTCTTCTTCTTGTCCTTGAACAAATCTTCGCGCGCCTTGGCGGCGTCTTCGGACAGTTGCACCACCAGCCGATCGGGCAGGCGCATGTCGACGGCAACGATGTCGCGGGAGAACAGCCTGTCCTCCTTGTCGAGCCTGGACAGCATCGCGAGCGCGTTGCCGACGTCCTGCTCGGGCAGGCGGATGTCGAGGCCGTCCTTGAGCCTCAGATTCCAGCGCCGCTCGCCGACGAAGATTGCGGCCTTGGTGATTGAATTGACCTGCGGATAGCGCGCCAGCAAAGCGAGAAAATCGCGGGCCTGTGTATCGGCGCCCTTGCCGACCACGAGCGGCAGCGACAGGAACCGGCGCGAGACATAGGGTTCGAGCACGGCGCCGTCATCGGCGATGACGGAGAGCCGGCCGGCTTCCTGCCACAGCGCGAACGCCTTGCGCTCGGTGAGCTCGATCATGAGCTGGCCCGGATAGAGCTTCAGCACGGTCGCATCCGCGATCCAGGGATTGGCCTTGAGCTTGTCGCGCACGGCGTCGGCGTCGAGGAACAGCAGCGAGGATCGGCCGCTGACGCCGCCGATCGCGAGGATCTCGTCCTGGCTGAGCTGCTTGCGGCCGTTGATCACGACAGAGGTGATGCGGAAGCCGGCGGAATTGGCTAGCGCGTTGCGGGTGTCGTTGACCGCCGTGATGAAATCCTGGAGATGGCCGCCCTTGACGATACCGAAGCCGCAGCTTCCGATCAGGAGCAGCACCGTCATGCTGATCCCGACCCGGCGCGGCAGATAACGCTCGACCAGCGCGACAACGCGCGGCGGCGGCTCGCGCTCGACAACGGCTTTGGCCTTGGCTTTGGTCTTAATCTTGTCCTTGGCGGCAGCGCGCGCCTCGTGAAGTCTTTCCTGGCGCTTGTCCTGCACCCACTCGCGCAGAAGCACGACCGCTCCGATAGCGGCCGCCTTCAGGTCAGCTTGGGGCCTCAGCGATCTGAAAAGCGACCGAGTGAGGCTTCCTGCTCCATCCATTGCACGAGCTCGTCAACAGTTTGCCCGCGACATCGCGCGGGTCCTGGCGAACATGACGTCTCGGACTTGCCGGGCCGGGTGCTGGTCTTCAGCAGAAGAAAACCTCTCCCCTTCAGAGCGTTCGCTGGAGGTGACAACACCCGCAACAGTCCACGCGCCGGCAGCCAAAGCGTCATATGCGCCGCCAGCGTTAACCTTCGGACGTCCTGGTAAACAAAAGGTAAAGTTCGTTAACGGCGTAAGCTTTTTGCCCAGGCCAGTGAGGCATTTATGCCGCAATGTCCGGCATTTTACCGGTTTTGGGTTCCAAAACCGGCCGTTTCGCCGCTTCGGCCGTTAACCAATCCTAATTATTTTCGCACACCGGGCACGGCGAGCTCGACTAGGCCGCGCAGGAAGTCGACGAATTCGATGCCCTCGGCCTTCAGCGCCTTGGGGTAGAGCGAGGACTTGGTCAGGCCGGGCAGCGTATTGGTTTCGAGATAGACCAGCCCCTTGTCCGAGACGATGAAGTCCGAACGGGAATAGCCGGTACAGGACATCGCCCGGTGCGCCAGCATCGCCTGCTGCTTCAGCGCGGCGGTAATCTCGGCCGTGAAGCGGCCCGGGCATATCTCCTGGGTCGACTTCAGGAGGTATTTCGCCGCGTAGTCGAAATTGCCCTCGCCGGGAATGATCTCGATCGGCGGCAGCGAGATGATCGAGCCGTCCGGCCGCTCCAGCACGCCGCAGGTCGCCTCGACGCCGGCGATGTAAGGCTCGATCACGTACTCTTCGTGCCTGGCGGCATTGCGGACGGCGACGAGATCCTGCTTGGCGTTGACGAAGATCAGGCCGTAGCTCGAGCCATCCTTCGCAGGCTTTGCGATCAGCCGGCCGTATTCGGCGAAGGCCTCGTCGATCTCGTCCAGCGCAACGTTGGTCGGCGGCGTCACGCCGCCGAGCGCGGCAAAATGCTTGGCCGCGATCTTGTCGAAGGCAAGATGCGAGGAGGCCGAGCCCGAGCCGGTGAAAGGCACGCCGCGCGCCTCGCACATCAGCTGCAATTCGCCGTTCTCGGCACGTCCACCGTGCAGGCCGAGCACCAGCACGCGACCTTCGGCCTTGGCCTGGTCGAGCGCCAGCGTCAGCGGAATGCCTGATGTGCCCGGCTTGAACTCGTCCTCGAACGGACGGGCATGTTCGAGCAGCTGCTTGGACTGCACGACATGCACCTTGTCCTCGACGTCCCACCACCAGAGATCGGCCTCGGGCAGCGCCTGATGCAGCGCCTGGGCTGAAGCGACCGAAACCAGACGCTCCCGGTTGGAGCCGCCGAAGAGGATGGTGATGCGCATGTTCTCTCGTCGCTTGTCCAAATTAGCCGGAACTTCCGATCCGCTTGATTTCCCAGTGTAGCTCAATTCCGGAATTTGCTTTCACCCGTTCGCGCACGGTCTCGCCCAGCGTCTCGATGTCGTGCGCGGTGGCATTGCCCGTGTTGATCAGGAAATTGCAGTGCATCTCGGAGACCTCAGCGCCGCCGACGCGCAGGCCGCGGCAGCCGGCGGCGTCGACCAGCTTCCAGGCGGAATGGCCGGGCGGATTCTTGAAGGTCGAGCCGCCGGTCTTTTCGCGGATCGGCTGCGCGGTCTCGCGGTGGGTTTGCACTTCCGCCATGCGCGCGCGGATCGCCTCGGCATCCCTGATCTCGCCGCGGAAACGCGCGGAGGTGAAGATGATCGAGGGATTGACGCCGCTGTTGCGGTAGATGAATTTCATGTCGGCATTGGAGAAGATGTGCTTGATGCCGTCGCGCCCGACGCCACGCGCCTCGATCAACACGTCCTTGGTCTCGCCACCATTGGCGCCCGCATTCATGCGCAGCGCGCCGCCGATCGTGCCGGGAATGCCGAAGTAGAATTCGAGCCCGCCGATATTGGCGGACGCGGCGACTTCCGCCACGCGCTTGTCGAGCGCGGCCGCGCCCGCGGTGACGACATCGCCACTCGCGCTCGCCTCGCCAAAGGCGCGCGGCGCCAGCCGGATCACCACGCCCGCAATGCCGCCGTCGCGCACGATCAGGTTGGAGCCGACGCCGACGACGTAGACGGGAATGTCGCTTGCGAGATGCGCGAGGAAGTAGGCGAGATCGTCCTCGTCCGCCGGCGTAAACAACACCTGCGCCGGACCGCCGACGCGAAACCAGGTGAGCTCGGCGAGCGACTGGTCGGCGAGCAGCCGGCCGCGGAGTTGCGGCATCGCGGCTTTGAGAGCGGGTGTGATGTCCGGGAAGCTCACTGCCCTACCCCAGCGCCCTTCAACTCATCCGGCAAGGCATACGCCCATTGCGTGATGTTGCCTGCGCCAAGGCACACGACGAGATCGCCCGACTTCGCCACGCCCTTGACGATGCCCGCCAGTTCCGACGCCGCCGGCAGCGGGATCACCTCACGGTGGCCATGGGCGCGCAAGCCCGCGACGAAATGGTCGCGGTCGATGCCCTCGATCGGCGTCTCGCCTGCGGCATAGACGTCGGCGACGATCACCGCATCGGCGTCGTTGAAGCAGGTGCAAAATTCCTCGAACAGCGATTGCAGGCGGGTGTAGCGATGCGGCTGCACGACGGCGACGATCTTGCCGTTGGTGGATTCCCGCGCGGCCTTCAGCACCGCCGCGATCTCGACCGGATGATGGCCGTAATCGTCGATGATGGTGACGCCGTTCCACTCACCGGTCTTGGTGAAGCGGCGCTTGACGCCGCCGAAGCCGGCGATCGCCTTGCGGATCGCCTCGTCCGACACGCCGAGTTCGCGCGCGACCGCAATCGCGGCCGTCGCGTTGGAGGCGTTGTGGCGGCCCGGCATCGGCAGCATGAGATCGGATATCTCGTGCACGCGACCTGTCTTGCGATCGCGGAACGCAACCTTGAACTTCGAGCCGCCGCCCGTCGGGGTCAGATCGACGAAGCGCACATCGGCCTGCGGATTCTCGCCATAGGTGATGATGCGCCGATCCTCGATCTTGCCGACAAGGTTTTGCACCACGGGATGGTCGATGCACATCACGGCGAAGCCATAGAACGGCAGGTTCTCGACGAAATGGCGGAAGGCGTCCTGCACGGCCTCGAAGGTCTTGAAGTGATCGAGATGCTCAGGATCGACATTGGTGACGATCGCGACCTCGGTCGGCAGCTTCAGGAACGTGCCGTCGCTCTCGTCGGCTTCGACCACCATCCAGTCGCCCGCACCGAGCCGCGCGTTGGAGCCATAGGCGTTGATGATGCCGCCATTGATGACGGTGGGATCGAGGCCGCCGGCGTCGAGCAGCGTCGCGACCATCGTGGTCGTGGTGGTCTTGCCGTGCGTGCCCGCGATGGCGACGCAGCTCTTCAGCCGCATCAGCTCGGCCAGCATCTCGGCGCGGCGCACCACGGGAATACGCCGTTCGCGCGCCGCCGTCAGTTCCGGATTGTCGCGCTTGATCGCAGTGGAGACCACGACGACCTCGGCGCCGTCGACGTTCTCCGCCTTGTGGCCGACCGAGACCTTCGCGCCGTTCTTGCGCAGACGGTCGAGATTGTAATTGTCGGAGGCGTCCGAGCCTTGCACGGAGTAGCCGAGATTGAGCAGCACCTCGGCGATGCCGCTCATGCCGATCCCGCCGATCCCGACGAAGTGGATGGGTCCGATCTCGCGCGGCAGTCTCATGCTCTGTTCCCTGACCTCGCCGCCCGCGAAGGCGGCATCTGGCGAAGGTCACGGCCAAATCAGCCGCGCGCCTTTCCTACTGGATGCCCCGCTTTAGAAGGCGAAGACAAGGGCTTTTTCGCGTCAGATTCCCGCAACCTTGGCCACCAGATCGGCCAGCCGTTCCGCCGCGTCGAGCCGGCCGGCGCCGCGGGCGGCTTCGGACATGGCGGCCAGACGCGCGGGCTCGGCGGCGAAGGCGGAGATCTCGGCGGCGAGGCGATCGGACGAGAACTCGGTCTGCGGGATGCGGATCGCGCCGTCGACCTTGGCCAGCACCCCGGCATTGGCGAACTGGTCCTGGTCGATCGCGCCCGGCAGCGGCACCAGGATCGAGGGCCGCCCGATCGCGGCGAGTTCGGCCACGGTGCCGGCGCCGGAGCGCGACACCACCAGATGGTTGGAGGCGAGTCTTGCCGGCAGATCGGTGAAGAACGGCGCAAGCTCGGCATTGATCTTCAGTCTGTCGTAGACCGCACGCACGCGCGCCATATCCTCGTCGCGGACCTGCTGGGTGAGGATGAGCCGGCTCCACAGCGCGGGCTCGAGCCGCTCGATCGCGCCCGGCACGATGTCGGCCATGATGCGCGCGCCCTGGCTACCGCCGACGACGAGCAGGCGCAGCGGGCCGTTCACCTCAGGCGCAGCATATTGCACGCCAGCTGCGGCGAGGATCGCCGGGCGCATCGGCGTGCCGACCGTCGTGGTCTTGCCTGATAGCGCCGGATCGCGGTCGAGCACGCCGGGCAACGACGTCGCAATGGCGCGGACGCGGCTCGACAGGAACCGGTTGGCACGGCCGAGCACCGCATTCGCGTCATGGATGATGCCGGGCACGCCGGCGAATTTCGCAGCGACCAGCGGCGGCAGCGTCGGATAGCCGCCGAAGCCGACGACGGCGACCGGCTTCAATCGCTTGATCAGGCTGTAGGCGGACAGCGTGCCGGCGGCGAGCGTCAGGCCGGCATAGGCGAGCTGCAGCGGATTGCGGCCACGCGCGGTCTCGCTCGAGACGACGTCGATCATGTCCTTGGTGAACAGCCCGCTGTAGCGCAGCGCGCGCTCGTCCGTGACGAGGCGGACGCGATAGCCGCGCCGGATCAGCTCGACGCCGAGCGCCTCGGCGGGAAACAGATGGCCGCCGGTACCACCCGCGGCGAGAAGAATCAGGGGGGATTTGTCCATAAAGATAGCTTTTACAATGTCTCTCCCGTCATTGCGAGCGAAGCGAAGCAATCCAGACTGCCTCCGTGGAGACAGCCTGGATTGCATCGTCGCTTTGCTCCTCGCAATAACGAAAGCTACGCGTAGCTGCGCATCGCCTCGGCGTGGCCGCTCGCCTCGACCTCGGTGCGCGGGCGCAGGCGCGTCAGCGCGAGCATCATGCCGACACCATAGGCCAGCGACACGATCGAGGAGCCACCATAGGAGATGAAGGGCAGCGTCATGCCCTTGGCGGGAATGAGCTGGAGGTTGACCGACATGTTGATGGCAGCCTGCACGCCGAACAGGATCGCCAGGCCCGAGGCCGCAAAGCGCGAGAACATGTCCTCATTGGCATAGGCGCGCGACAGCGTGCGGATGACGACGAAAGCGAACAGCGTCAGCATCGCAAGACACAGAATGATGCCGAACTCTTCGGCGGCAACGGCGAACACGAAGTCGGTGTGGCTGTCCGGCAGGCTGCGCTTGGCGATGCCCTCGCCCGGTCCGAGACCGAACCATCCGCCGTTATAAAAAGCTTCCATGGCGGTATCGACCTGGAAGGTGTCGCCGGAGGCCGGGTTCATGAAGCGCTTGATGCGGCCGGCGACGTGCGGGACGAACAGATAAGCGCTGAACAGGCCGGCGGCGGCGGCGCCCGCAAGGCCGAACACCCAGATCATGCGCATGCCGGCGATGAAGAACAGCGAGCCCCACACCATCAGGATCAGCATGGTCTGGCCGAAATCGGGCTCCATCACCAGCAGCGAGACCAGCATCAAGAGCAGCACCAGCGCCATCGAGGTGGCCGGCATCTCCGGCCGCTTGGTCGATTCCGCGAATAGCCAGGCGGCGATGACGACGAACGATGGCTTGGCGACTTCGGAGGCCTGGATGTTGACGCCGAGCAGCGTGATCCAGCGCCGCGAGCCCTTGACCTCGGGGCCGATCGCGAGCGTCAGCACGATCAGGATGATGCTGACGGTGAAGATGATCAGCGCGCTGCGGCGGATCGCGCGCGGCGACAGGAAGGAGACTCCGAGCAGCACAATGCAGGACGGCACCAGGAACAGCACGTGGCGGCTGAAGAAGTGAAAGGGATCGAGCCCGATGCGGGTCGCAACCGGCGGGCTCGCCGCCAGCGACAGGATCACGCCGGTCAGCATCAGCGCCAGGATGGCGCCCATCAGCGGCTTGTCGACGGTCCACCACCACTCGGAAAAGGGGGTGCGTTCTTCACGGGAGAGCATGGCGGCCGCTTTCGGACAGAGGTCGGTCCATTGGTCGCCGAGGTTGGTTTACGGGGGGTTAAGGAAACGCGGATGTTTGGAGATGAAGGCGAGCGCTCACCTCAAATGCCCGTCATGCCCCGCGAAAGCGGGGCATCCAGTATTCCAGAGACGTCGAGGTTCATAACCACAGCCGCGGCGTACTGGGTCACCCGCCTTCGCGGGTGACGACGGCGAAGATGAGGAAACCGCGCGCCTCACACCACCGGCTTCACGCCTGGCAGCGCCTGCACCAGCTCGCGGAACTTGGTGCCGCGGATTTCGAAATTGCGGTACTGGTCGAAGGAGGCGCAGGCGGGTGATAATAGCACGACTGCGTCGGTGATCCCCGACGCTTCCGCATCACGCGCGGCTTGCTCGACGGCGACGTCGAGGGTCTGGCTGATCTCGTGCGCCACTTGCGTGCCCAGCGTTCCGGAAAACTCCTGCGCGGCCTCGCCGATCAGATAGGCTTTTCGGATGCGCGGGAAGAAGCCGGCGAGGCCAGTGATTCCGCCGGCCTTCGGCTTGCCACCGGCGATCCAGAAGATATCGCCAAAGGACGACAGCGCATGCGCGGTGGCATCCGCATTCGTGCCCTTGGAATCGTTGACGAACAGCACATTGCCGCGACGGCCGACCTGCTCCATGCGGTGCGCCAGACCCGGAAAGCTGCGCAGGCCGTTCTGAAGTACATCGAGGCCGATGCCCATCGCGAGCGCGGCGGCGGCCGCGCAGGCCGCGTTCTGCGCGTTGTGCTGGCCGCGCAGCGAGCCGATGCCGCCGAGCTTCGCGACTTCGCTCTTCGCGCCGCCCGCGGTGCGCACAATGGTGCCGTGCTCGACATGGATGCCGCTCGCGAGCGGATTCTTCACCGAGATGCGCACCACGTTCTTGCCGGCGCGATCGAGCCGGTCGGCGATATCGCGGCAAAAACCGTCATCGACGCCGACGATCGCGGTGCCGCCGGCCTGCACGCCGGCAACGAGGCGTTCCTTCACCGCGGCGTAATGCGCGATGGTGCCGTGGCGGTCGATGTGATCCTCGCTGACATTGAGCAGGATGCCGACGGAGGGATCGAGCGAGGGCGTGAGGTCGATCTGGTAGGACGACATCTCGATCACGTGGACGCGGCCCATGCCTGGCTGCTCCAGCGACAGGATCGCGGTGCCGATATTGCCGCCCATCTGGGTGTCGTAGCCGGCGACTTTGGTCAGGTGCGCGATCAGCGCCGTCGTGGTCGACTTGCCGTTGGTGCCGGTGATGGCGACGAACGGCGCATCCGGCGCGTGCCGGCGCCGCTCGCGGCAGAACAGCTCGATGTCGCCGATCACCTCGACGCCGGCCTCGCGCGCCTTCAGCACGCTCCAGTGCGGCACCGGGTGGGTCAGCGGCACACCGGGCGCGAGCACCAGCGCCGCGAAATTGGCCCAGGAGACGTTGCGCAGATCGGCGGTGATGAAACCGGCTTGCACGGCCTTGGCGACATTCTCGGCACTGTCGTCACCGGCGATCACCTCGGCGCCGCCGGCCTTCAGCGCGTGACAGGACGCGAGCCCCGAGCCGCCGAGGCCGAACACCGCGACCGTCTTGCCGGCAAAGGACGTGACGGGGATCATCGAGCGGTCACCGCAGCTTCAGCGTCGACAGACCGGCGAGCGCCAGCATCACCGAGATGATCCAGAACCGGATCACGATCTGCGGCTCGGTCCAGCCGAGCTGCTCGAAATGGTGATGGATCGGCGCCATCCGGAAGATGCGTTTTCCCGTGAGCTTGAAGGACACCACCTGCACGATGACGGAGACCGCCTCCAGCACGAACAGGCCGCCGATCACCGCGAGCACGATCTCATGCTTCACCGCCACGGCGATCGCACCCAGCATGCCGCCGAGCGCGAGCGAGCCGGTGTCGCCCATGAAGATCGAGGCCGGCGGCGCGTTGAACCAGAGGAAGCCGAGACCGGCCCCGAGCAGCGCGCCGCAGAGCACGGCGAGCTCGCCGGTGCCCGCGACATATTTGATCTGGAGATAGTCGGCGAACACCGCGTTGCCGGCGAGATAGGCGATCATCGCAAAGCTCGCGGTCGCGATCATCACGGGCACGATGGCAAGGCCGTCGAGTCCGTCGGTGAGGTTCACCGCATTGCCGGCGCCGACGATAACGAAGGCACCGAACACGACGAAGAACCAGCCGAAATGCAGCACGGTGTCCTTGAGGAAGGGAATCGTCAGCGCGGTCGACGCGGGATCGCGATTCAGCCGCACCAGCGCGTAGCAGGCGACCAGCGCGATCGCGGCTTCGATCAGCAGGCGAAGCTTGCTGCCGAAGCCCGTCGTGGTCTGCTTGGTCACCTTGAGATAGTCGTCATAGAAGCCGACGAAGCCGAAGCCGAGCGTCACCGCCAGCACGATCCAGACATAGGGGTTGAGCGGATTGGCCCACAGCACCGTGCCGACGGTGAGGCCGGACAGGATCATCAGTCCGCCCATGGTGGGCGTGCCTTTTTTGGCGAGATGCGATTGCGGACCATCGGCCCGGATCGGCTGGCCCTTGCCCTGACGGATGCGCAGATGGTCGATGATCCAGGGCCCGAACAGGAATACGAACAGCGCGCCGGTGACGACGGCGCCGCCGGTGCGGAAGGTGATGTAGCGGAATACGTTCAGGAAGGTGCGAACGGCACCGAAGCCCGGAAATGTGTTGGAGAGCTCGATCAACCAGTAAAACATTCAGACGGTCCTATGGCGCCTTTGGCACGCGTTCTTGGTATTGGCCTCAACGTGGCGCACGCGCATTCGCTGGTCTTCATCATGGGTCGGGCGACCTCTGGGAAAACGAACGACTTCGCGCCGCAAAGGGTGGGATTCGGGAACAGCGCCTTCCAAGCAGTTTACGCCTTTGCCTGCAAGGCGGCCACTAGGCCCGGCACAAACTTGTTGACCCAGAACATCTTCTTGCTGCCCTTGACAACCACGACATCGCCTGCCCTCAGCAGATTTGCGACCTCGCCCGGCTTCAGCGTGACGGGGTCGTCGTGCCAGCCGAGACCCTTGCCGGCTGGAAGCACCTCGAAGAGGTGACGCATCAGGGGCCCGACGCAATAGACGCCGTCGATGCCGTCGAGATGCTTGGCGAGGTCGGTGTGATAGCCTGGCGCGCCATCGCCCAGTTCCAGCATGTCGCCGAGCACCGCAATGCGGCGGCCGCCGGTCGTGTTGCGCGCCTGCAGGCTTTGCAGCGCAGCAGCCACGCTGGCCGGATTGCCGTTAAAACTGTCGTCGATCACGGTGACGCCGCCGACCGCCTGCTCGACGCCACGGCCGGTCATGATGCCGACCCGATCGAGCTTGATCGCAAGCGTCGCCGCATCGAGGTTGGCCGCACGAATCGATGCGAGCGCGGCGAGCGCATTCTGCACGCGGTGCGGCGCGCCCGGCGTCAGGCTGAACGCGATCTCCTTCTTGCCGAGCGCGGCCACGACCTGCCAGCTGGCGCCATGCCGCGCGTGCGTGACCTCGTGCACCTCGGCTTTCTCGCCGAAGCGTATGACCTTGCCCTTCCAATCCGCCGCCTTGATCCCGGCCGGCAGCACCAGCACGCCGTCCGAGGACAGGCCGAGGGCGATCGACACCTTCTCGCGGCGGATGGCTTCGAGCGAGCCGAGCTTCTCCAGATGCACCGGCTGGACGTTGACGACGAGCGCGACCGTCGGCCGCGTCAGTTCGCTGAGCCGCGCGATCTCGCCGGTCTGGTTCATGCCCATCTCGACGACCCAGAGACTGGCAGCGGGCCGCGCATTGCACAGCGTCAGCGGCACGCCCCAGAAATTGTTGAAGCTCGACGGGCTGGCATAGGCGCCGGGATAGGCGGCCAGAAACTCTTTGGTGCTGGTCTTGCCGGCGCTGCCGGTGAGCCCGATCACCGGCCCGTTGAAGCGGGCGCGTGCCGCGCGCGCAAGGCCCCAGAGACCGTCGATCAGCGTGTCCTTGACGACGATCTGGGGAATGCGGATGCCCCCGATCTCGTGCGGCACGATCATCGCCACCGCGCCCGAGGCTTCCGCCTTGTCCGCGAACTCCCAGCCGTCGCGCGCGCTGGCGAAGGCCGAGATGAAGCCGCCGCTCGGCGTGCCGCTCAGCGCGACGAACAGGCTGCCCGGTTTCACCAGCCGGCTGTCCTGGGTGACGAGATCGATCGGCGTGTCCGGGAACGATCCGGCAGCGCCCAGCACGCGCGCCACTTCGGCAACCGTCCATATTGACGCGCTCATGCAATCCTCGACGCTAATGCGGCGGCGACCGCCTCGTGATCACTGAAGGGCAAAACCTCTCCGCCGACGATCTGCCCGGTCTCGTGTCCCTTGCCGGCGATGAGCAGTGCATCGCCATCTTCCAATTCCTCGATCGCGGTGCGGATCGCCGCGGCGCGGTCGCCGATTTCGCGGGCGCCCTTGGCAGCGGCGAGGATTTCGGCGCGGATGGCTTCCGGCTTCTCGCTGCGCGGATTGTCGTCGGTGACGATGACGCCGTCGGCGTTGTCAGCCGCGATCGCGCCCATGATCGGACGCTTGCCGGCATCGCGATCGCCGCCAGCGCCGAACACGACGACCAGCTTGCGCCTGGCGTAGGGACGTAGCGCCTGCAGCGCCTTTGCCAGCGCATCGGGCTTGTGCGCGTAATCGACGAAGATCGGAGCGCCATTGCGTTCGCCGACGCGCTCCAACCGACCTTTGGCGCCTTCGAGACCTTCGAGGCTCGCAAACACATTTGCGGCGTCGCTGCCGGTGCCGATGGCGAGACCGGCCGACACCAGCGCATTCTCGATCTGGAATTCGCCGACCAGCGGCAGCCGGATCGCATATCGCTTGCCGCGATGGTCGAGCGCGAGCACTTGCGAAAACCCTTCGACCTCCGCACCGGCGAGACGAATGCCCTCGCCTGCCCCGTCGCCGTTGCGACCGACCGCCATCACGCGCAAGCCGCGCGACTTCGCAGCACTGATCGCCTCCGCCGAGCAATCATGATCGGCGGAGATCACGGCCGCGCCCCCCGGCGGGACAAGTTCGCGGAACAGCCTGAGCTTGGCCGCGAAGTAATGCGCGACGGTCGGATGGTAATCCATGTGGTCGCGCGAGAGATTGGTGAAGCCGCCCACGGAAACGCGCACGCCGTCGAGGCGATACTGATCGAGCCCGTGCGAGGAGGCCTCGAAGGCGAGATGCGTGACGCCCTCACGCGCGATCTCGTCGAGCTGCCGGTGCAGCGCGATCGGATCGGGCGTCGTCAACGAGCCGTAGACGGTGCGCTTGGCTGAGACCAGGCCGATGGTGCCGATGCTGGCGGAGGCGTGCCCGAGCCGCTCCCAGATCTGCCGGGTGAATGCTGCGACCGAGGTCTTGCCGCTGGTGCCGGTCACCGCGGCAATCGTCGCGGGCTGCGCGGGAAAAAATCTTGCCGCAGCCAGCGCCAGCGCGCGGCGCGGATTGGCGACAGCGATGAACGGCACCTTGCCAGCCGCCGGCGCATGGTCGCCGACGACCGCCACAGCGCCTGCGGCAATCGCGGCATCGATGAAGCGCGCACCGTCGGTCTTGCTGCCCGCAAGTGCGAAGAAGAGATCGCCCGGCTTGACCACGCGGCTGTCGAGCGCAACGCCGCTCACGTCGAGCGCCGCGACAGCGGGCTCAATTGCGGCATCATTGCCCAGAACATCCTGACCTAGGAGGTCGTGCAGCTTCATGGTCTTCCAGTCGACATGCCGGACCGGATCGCCGAATCCCCAGGGAAATCCCGACTCAGCAGCGGCAACGGCCCACCCGGTTGATTACTGGGTTGTCCTGGATGCTGCAAGAATAAGGCGCTCGGACGGCGGCAGGTCAAATCGCGGCTCGACGCCCAAAAGCGGCGCGATCCGCGCGATCACCTTGCCGCCGGTCGGCACCGCGTTGAAGCCCGAGGTGATGAAACCATGGGTTTCGGGCAGCGCCTGAGGCTCGTCCAGCATGATCAGGATCTGATATTTCGGATCGTCGCAGGGCATGATCGCAGTGAAGGAATTGAGCACCCGCTTCTTGGCATAGCGACCGTTGATGACCTTCTCGGACGTGCCGGTCTTGCCGCCGACGTAGTAGCCTTTGACGTCGGCGGTCTTGGCGGTGCCAATTTCGGCATTGAGCCGCATCAGGAACCGCATCTTGTCGCTGGTGTCCTGCTTGATCACGCGCTTGGCCATCGCCGCCGCTTCCGCTTCGCTGCGCTTCATGAATGTCGGAGGAATGAGGTAGCCGCCATTCACCAGGGCGTTGATGCCCATCACCGCCTGGAGAGGCGCCACCGACAGGCCCTGCCCGAACGCGATGGTGACCGTGTTCAGCTCACTCCAGCGGCGCGGCACCAGCGGAGCTGCGCTCTCGGGCAACTCGGTGCGCAGCCGCGTCAACTGGCCCATCTTGGCGAGGAACGCCTTGTGGGCCTCGACGCCCTGGCCGAGCGCGATCCGCGCGGCGCCGATATTGGACGAGTAGGTGAACACTTCCTTGGTGTTGATGAAGCGTCCGAGCGAATGGCTGTCGTGGATGGTGAACTTGCCGTAGTGCAGGTTTCCGCGCGCATCCCACGACGAGTTCAGATTGATCTTTCCGGAATCAAGCGCCATCGCCAGCGTGAACGCCTTGAAGGTCGAGCCCATCTCGTAGACGCCGGTGGTCAGGCGGTTGATGCGATCGGGGTCGTGCGCTTCCTTCGGACTGTTGGGATCGAAGTCAGGCAGCGAGACCATCGCCACGATCTCGCCGGTCTTGACGTTGGAGACGATGCCGGAGGCGGCCTTGGTGTGGTACTTCTCCTTGGCCTTGAGCAGCTCGTCGCGCAGCGCGTGCTCGACGCGCAGATCGACCGAGAGCTCGATCGGCTTTTGCAGCCGGTCGGTGGCAAAGCCGGCGCGGTGGAGATCGGCGAGGCCTTGATTGTCGAGCCACTTCTCCATGCCGGCGATGCCCTGGTTGTCGATATTGACCAGACCGATGAGGTGGGCGACCTCGTTGCCGGTCGGATAGACGCGCTTGTTCTCGCGCAAGAAGCCGATGCCGGGAATGCCGAGCTTGTGGATGTCCTGCTGCTGCTTCGGCGTGATCTCGCGCTTGAGCCAGACGAAGCCCTTGCGCGCCGACAGGCGCTCGCGCACCTCGACCTCGTCGAGGTCGGGCACGGTGGCGGTCAGAAGCTCGATCGCCTCGTCCTTGTCGATGATGCGGCGCGGCTCGCCGAACAGGCTCGACGCCTTGACGTCGGTCGCGAGGATCGCGCCGTTGCGATCGACGATGTCGGGCCGCGCGGTCGCGACCACCTCCTGCGCCGCGGCGCGGCGCGCGCCGTGGGCGTCGGCGCCGATCGCGAACATCACGAGCCGGCCGCCGATCAGGGCGTAGACCGAGGCGAAGGCGAGCATCGCCAGGCCAACGCGCGCCCGCGCCTTCGCCGCGCGATCGACGTTGCGCCCGTACAGCAGGCTGCGGATCAGCCGCTGCCGCCAAGGCTCGGTCGGCTTTTCTGCAGGTTTGCCCGGGGTCACAGCACTCATGGCTTGTCCTCGGGCTGAGGCACGGAGCCCGTCACATTATCGGGATCGCTCGCCGCTTCGATGGTGTTGAGCATGGCCCCGATCGGATCCGGCTCGCCCGGCCTGAACATCCGCGGCGGACGCTCAGGCAGGCTCTTCAGAGAATCATACTGCGTGCCGTTGACCGGCTTGAGCTGCAGATGCCGGTCGGACAGGCCTTGCAGGCGCAAGGGCGCGTCGAGCTTGGCCCATTCGGAGCGCAGCGCCGCGATCGCATCGCGCTGCTCGCGAATCTCCGCATGCAGCCGCAGCACCTTTTCGGTGCGCGCCGTGGAGTCCATCTTGATCCGGTAGACATAGGCCGCCGCGAAGATCAGCGCGCCGATGACGAGGAGGTGGATGAAGCGCATGCGCTAGCCGCCCCTCATGACATCGGAGAGTTTTGGCCAGGACGATTGCTCGCCATTGTCATGCGCAGGCGCCGAGGTGCGCTCGGCGGCGCGCAGTTTTGCAGACCGCGCGCGCGGGTTATGCGCGACTTCGTCTTCGCCTGCGATCACCGGCCGCCGTGTCAGAAGCTGGAAGCTCGGCACGGCCTGCGACACTTCCGGCAGATGGCGTGAGCCGCCGCCGGTCTTGCTACGCTCGGCGAGAAAATTCTTGACGATGCGGTCTTCCAGCGAATGGAACGAGACGACCACGAGGCGACCACCGGGCTTGAGCACACGCTCGGCAGCAGTGAGCGCGCTCTGAAGCTCCTCGAGCTCTTCGTTGACGAAGATGCGCAGGGCCTGGAACGTCCGCGTCGCCGGGTGAATATCGCCGGGCTTGGAACGAACCACCCTGCCGACGAGATCGGCGAGCGCGCGCGTGGTCGTGAACGGCGTCTCCTGCCGGTCCGCGACGATGGCGCGGGCGATGCGGCGCGAATGCCGCTCTTCGCCGAGGAGATAGATGATGTCGGCGAGATCGCCTTCCGACGCGCGCGCGACGATGTCGGCTGCGGTCGGGCCTGCCTGCCCCATCCGCATGTCGAGCGGACCGTCGAGGCGGAAGGAGAAGCCGCGACCGGCCTGGTCGAGCTGCATCGAGGACACCCCGACGTCCATCACGACGCCGTCAACGCCATCGACGCCTTGTGCCGCACAGACCTCGGCGAGGTTGGAGAAGCGATCTTCAACGAGCGTCAGCCGACCCGCGGAACGTTCGACCAGCTCGGCACCGCCCTCGATTGCAGTGCGGTCGCGATCAATGGCAATGAGCCGGGTTCCCGGCACCTCGAGAATCGCGCGGCTGTAACCGCCTGCGCCAAAGGTCGCGTCGACATAAATGCCGCCTTCACGCGGGGCGAGGTGGTCGACGGCCTCACGGCCAAGAACGGGGATGTGCGGAGCCGAGCTCATGTGCCAAGCCTGCCGAGCGCCCAGCCTGACGTCCATGCGAGATCGGGGACGAACAAGCTCATAACGCCTCGAATGATTCCGCGTCGCGGCGGTTCCACGACCCAACCCCCGTCCAGCATGGTTACCGAGCCCGGTGACCCTGAGCCGCCAACCCAGTGTTCCCAGTGGAATTTGTCGGGCAGCCATGGGATTTCGAGCCAAAATACGCTTTGGCCGCCTCCGGACGCGGGTCGGCTCTTCATCTCTCAGTAACGGCCCTTAGCGTTAAGAAAGCGTTGATCGGCTCGTGACAAGTCGAAAAGCTGACGCGGCGGTGATGCTTCATCCACACACATGCGCCAAAATGCATCCGTTAACCCCGTCGCCCGATTGCGCACGGCGGAAGGTAAAGGAATGGTAAAGAGAAGGGCTTCGCCCCCTCTCTGTCTGTCTCGAGCTATATATGTCGTCCGGTTCGTCCACGCCGCCTGGAACTGATTCGAAGCGTCAACGCGTTCTCCCGGTTCCCAAGGCCGCGGCGAACATGCGCACGTTCGAACCGGATTCCTCGATCGTCTCCGACATTATCCCCTCACCGAACCATGGCGACCGCAACAAGGGCCGGCAGCCCGATATGATCGTGCTGCATTACACCGGCATGCCCGACGTCGAGGGTGCGCTGGCGCGGCTCTGCTCCGCGGGCACCGAGGTATCGGCGCACTATGTCGTGCTGGAAGACGGCCGCATCGTGCAATGCGTGCCGGAAGCCAGGCGCGCCTGGCATGCCGGCGTGTCCGCCTGGGCCGGCGAGGATGACGTCAACTCCTGCTCGATCGGGATCGAGATCGTCAATCGCGGCCACGATTGGGGCTACCCGGAGTATCCGCTGCGCCAGATCGCCGCCGTGATCGCGCTGTGCCGTGGCATCATGCTGCGCCGCAAGGTGCCCGCGCACCGGGTGCTCGGCCATTCCGACGTGGCGCCCGCGCGCAAGAAGGATCCCGGCGAAAAATTTCCGTGGCATTCGCTGGCCAATTCCGGCGTCGGCCACTGGGTCACACCCGCGCCGGTCGTGCGCGGCGAGAGCCTGATGCTCGGCACCATCAGCGACGAGGTGCGGAGCCTGCAGCAGGCGCTCGCCAGATACGGCTACGGCGTTCCCCTCACCGGCAAATACGACGCCGCGACCATGGAAGTCGTCACCGCGTTCCAGCGCCATTTCCGCCCGGCGCGACTCGATGGCGTCGCGGATCATTCGACGCTGTCGACCTTGCAGGCGCTGCTCGCGAGCTTGCCGGCGGAGGGGACGGCGGTCGCGGCGCAGTAACTCTCGCCCGTCATTGCGAGAGCAGCAAAGCAACCCGGACTGTCACCGCGGAAAGATTCTGGATTGCTTCGTCGCAAGGCTCCTCGCAATGACGGAGTTTGTGGCAACTACGTCAATTCCCTCATCCGCCTCGCGTAGAGCCGCCGCAGCGGTTCCAACTGCGTCGCTTCAGTCGCCGCGACATATCCCGCACGCGCTTCATCCTTGCGTCCCATTCGCCGCAGCAAATCCGCGCGCACCGCGGGCAACAATTCGTACCCATCGAGCCCGCCGCGGGCGGCGATCGCATCCACGAGATCGAGCGCACGTGCCGGCCCATCGACCATCGACACCGCCGCCGCGTGGTTGAGTTCGACCACCGGCGACGGGTTGATGCGCAGCAGGACCTCGTAGAGCCCGGCAATCTGCGGCCAGTCTGTCTGCTCATAGCTCGGCGCACGCGCATGCAGCGCGGCGATCGCGGCCTGGACCGCATAAGGTTGCGGCCGCCCGGGCATGCGCAGCGCATCGTCGACCAGGCCCAGTCCTTCCTCGATCTGCGCGCGATCCCAGAGCGTGCGATCCTGCTCTTCCAGCAGCACGATGTCGCCGGTCGAGGTCGAGCGGCCGGCGCGACGCGCATCATGCAGCAGCATCAAGGCCAGCAGGCCCTTGACCCCGGCGCGATCGGGCATCAGCCGGTCGAGCAGGCGGCCGAGCCGGATCGCCTCGGCCGCAAGATCCGGCCGCATCAAATCCGCGCCCTCTGTCGCAACATAGCCTTCGGTGAACACGAGATAGATCACGGCGAGCACACCGTCGAGCCGCGGTACCAGCGTGTCGCGCTCGGGCACCTCATAGGGAATGCCGGCGAGCCGGATCTTCTGCTTGGCGCGGACGAGCCGCTGCGCCATCGCCTCCTCAGTGACAAGGAAGGCGCGCGCGACCTGCGCGGTGGAGAGCCCGCACACGGTACGCAGCGTCAGCGCGACCTGGACCTCAGGCGCGAACGCGGGATGGCAGCAGGTGAAGATCAGCCGCAGCATGTCGTCGTCGAGCACGGCGGGCGGCTCGTCGGGCGCTTGCGCGTTCAGCTCGAGCTCGTGCACCAGCGCCTGCTGCTTGGCGCGGAAGACAGTCTGCCGGCGGACCCGATCGATCGCCTTGTGCTTGGCGACATTGACCAGCCAGGCGCGCGGATTGTCCGGTATCTCGCACGTCCTCCAGCGCTCCAGCGCGACGGCAAAGGCATCCTGGAGCGCGTCCTCGGCGAGATCGAAATCGCCGACGAGGCGGATCAGGGTGGCCACCGCCCGCCCCGCCTCGTCGCGAAAGATCGTCTCGATGTCGGTAGGAGAGATCACTTGTTGTAGATCATCACCGGCCTGACCTCGATCGACCCTTCCCTGGCCTCGGGAATTCGCGCCGCTAGCGCAATGGCGGTGTCGAGATCCTTGGCCTCGACCAGATAATAGCCGCCGAGTTGCTCGCGCGTTTCCGCGAACGGGCCGTCGGTCGTCAGGGTCTTGCCCTCGCGCACGCGCACGGTGGTTGCCGTCGTGGTCGGCTGAAGTCCGTCGCCAGCCTTGAAATGACCGCTCTGGACGATGGACTGCGTATAAGCGCCGTATTCCGCCGTCACTGCCTGACGGTCCGCGGGGGACATGTTGACCAATTTCGCTTCGTTCCGGTAGATCAGCAGTAGGTACTGCATTGCTCACTCCTGTGGTTCGGCTGGGTTGCCGACATCCAGTCGAACGGGGCACACGCCAAACGACATCTTCAGGATAAATTATTTTCGCCGCGGCGGGCACGGTGATCTCCGCTTGACGGAACCGTCACAAATGCCCCATGCGTACCCCGTCAGTCGGCCGGACGGCCGCCCCTGCAAGTGCCGAAAGGCCGCCGGGGAGGAAAGTCCGGGCTCCCTTGACATACGGTGCCGGATAACGTCCGGCGAGGGTGACCTCAGGGAAAGTGCCACAGAGAACGAACCGCCCGCCTACGCCCCTTACGGGGCTTTGGCGCGGCAAGCCCTCGGGCCTGCCGTGTCGTAGCAGCGCAAGCTGCATAGGCAGGTAAGGGTGAAAAGGTGCGGTAAGAGCGCACCGCGGCTGCGGCAACGGAGCCGGCATGGTAAACCCCACCGGGAGCAAAACCGAATAGGGACGGCATAGCGGACCGTTCGCGAAAGCGATAACGCCGCGGGGCGATGTCAGGCCCGCCGTCCGGGTAGGTTGCTCGAGGCCATGTGCAAACATGGTCCCAGAGGAATGGCCGTCACGTATCGTTCGCGCAAGCGGGCGGTGCCCTACAGAACCCGGCTTACAGGCCGGCTGATATCTTGCGACGAGGGGTTCGATGCTAGCGCATCGGCCCCCTCACCATTTTGGGGCCGCTGTCATTCCGGGCGCTATCGAGACTGCGCTTCCCGCGAGTTGCGTCGCCACCTCCACGGTTCAGCCCACGAGGCGCCGAATTTCCGCCTCCAGAACGAAGTTTTCGTAAGCACTATCGGCGATCCTGAAATGCGTGGAGCCAATCTTCTTGAAGCCATGACGCAGATAGAAGTCGATCGCCCGTCGATTTTCCGCGTTGACCTTCAGCCAGACGCTTTCACCGCCTATGCTCCTGCAATGATCCAAGGCACGCTGCAAAAGTGCGAGGCCTCTTCCGCTCGACTGGTGCCTCGGTTGAACATAGAGGGTCATGATTTCCAGCGGCGAGCAATTGGCCAGTGGCGGCGTGGACCTCGAACCAATCGTCACGAAACCGTCAATCCCTATCCGGTTTTCCGACACCCAGATCGACAGGTTGGGATCGCCGACAGAGTTTCGAAACTTCTGCGCCGTGAACTCGGAAAGAACATAGTCTGCGAAAAATGCGCTCACTCCTTCCCGGAGATACGTGCTCAACCAGACTTCTATGCTCACCGCCGCCAGACTGGACGCATCTCGCTCGTCGGCTTTCCTGATCACAGTGCACCTTCAAGCACCTTCATCAACGCCTCCGGTGCCGTCACGTTCGGCGCATGGCTCGCATCGAACTCGAAATAGCGCCAGCCATCCTCGTTCTTCGTCCGCTTCGCGAACTGCCCGAACACGTCGCCCGGCGGAATGCGCGCGCAATAGATGTAGCTGCGCGGCATCGCCGGCTCACCGCGTTCGAGCTTCAGCTTCGTCTCGAAGCATTTGATCGGCATCGCGACGCGGCGTGCGTTGAGCCAGTCGAGATCGGCTTGTGGCGTATCCGGCGGCGGCGGGTTCGGCGGAATGCGGTAGCCGTCGCCCGCGGCGGCGGCGTTGCGCATCGGGTCGCGCCCACCCTCGTTGAGATCGAACAGGGACTGGCCGTCGCGCGGCACGAAGGCGTCGAGATAGATCAGTTGCCTGACGCGCTCGCGGGCGCGGTCGGCGACGCCGGTGGCGACCATGCCGCCATAGCTGTGGCCGAGCAGCACGATGTCGCTGAGATCCTCGAATTCGATGACGTTGAGGATGTCCTGGATATGCGTCTCCAGGTCGATCGCGGGACCAGCAAGATGCGAACGCTCGCCGAGCCCGGTGTAGGTCGGCGCAAGCAGGCGGTGCCCGGCCTGCACCATCAGCGGATGCATCTTCTTCCAGGCCCATCCGCCGGACCAGGCGCCGTGACAAAGCAGGAACGTTTTTGAGCGTGCGGCCATCGGCGTTTCCATCGGTCTTGTTTGATACGATGGAGTGTAGCGGGCGAACGCGCGATGTAAACGCGGCCGCTCAGGCGGCGCGCGGCGCGTTCGCCTTCACGAGAACGGGTGCAGCCTGATCAGCTTCGCGCCGCAGCTTGCCCGGCTCAAAACCGTGCATGCCGATCTGCCATTGCAGCCCGACGATGGCACCCTTGGTCGGCTGCAGCAGCGCGAGCGAAGCGAACAGCGTCACCGGCAGCCACACCGCCAGTTGCAGCCAGACTGCCGGTGCATAGGCGGTCTCCACCGCGAGGATCGCCGGCACCACGAGATGGCCGACGACGACCATCACGAGATAGGCCGGGAAGTCGTCGGCGCGCTGGTGAAACAGCTCCTCGCCGCAATGGTCGCAGGTATCGGCCACTTTCAGGAAACGTCCGAACGCATGCCCTTCGCCGCAGTTTGGGCACTTGCCGCGAAAACCGCGCCACATCGCCTTCGCCAGAGAGACCGTCGCCATGACCACACCTCTTCCTTTTCAACGATCCATACAATAATATCTTGCATCCATACATTCAAAGGATATGGACGTTCATTGCATGGATTGGACCCCTACAATCTCGGAGCTGAGCGGGCCGCGCTACCAGCGCATCGTCGAGGTCATGGAGGCCGATATCGCAGCCGGCCGGCTGGTACGCGGCCAGCAATTGCCGACGCAGCGGGCGCTGGCAAAGGCGCTCGGCATCGATCTCACCACGGTGACGCGCGCCTATACCGAGGCGCGGCGCCGCGGCATCCTGGAAGCCCGGGTCGGCCAAGGTTCGTTCGTGTCGGAGACCAGCGCGCGCCGCGCGATCGATCTGCCGCATCCCGTCGCGATCGACCTCTCGATGAACGTGCCGCCGCAACCACTCGAAGCGCAGCTCGACGAGCGCATCATCGCAGGGCTCGAGGCCATCCGCGCGCAATCGGGCCTGACGGCGCATCTCAACTACCAGCCGCCCGGCGGCAGCGCCCACGAGCGCGAGGTCGCGGCGCGATGGATGCGTGCCCGCGTGCCGCATGCGCATGCCGACAGACTCGTGATCTTTCCCGGCGCGCAGACGATCCTGTTCAACCTGCTCGCCCACCTCGCGCGGCCCGGCGACATCGTGCTGACGGAGGCCCTCACCTTCCCCGGCATCAAGGCCGCCGCGGCGCGGCTCGGCGTCAAGCTTGTCGGCGTCGCCATGGATGACGGCGGCATCCTGCCCGACGCACTGGCGAAAGCATGTCGCACGCACAAGCCGAAAGCGGTCTATCTCATTCCGACACTGCACAATCCGACCACAGCGACGCTTCTCCCCGAGCGCCGCAGCGCCATCGCGAAGATCATCAACGATGCCGACACGACGCTGATCGAGGACGACGCCTACGGGCTGCTCGATCGCTCGGCATTGCCGATCGCCAATCTCATTCCGGAGCGGGCTTATCTCGCGACCACGCTGTCAAAATGCATCGCGCCGGCGCTAAGGGTTGCCTATCTGGTGACGCCCGACAGCAGCTCGCAACGGGAGATGCGCGACTATTTGCAGGCGACGGTGCAGATGCCGGCGCCGTTGATGGTCGCGTTGGTGACGCATTGGATCGAAACCGGTATCGCCGATCGCATCATCACCGCGATCAGGAGCGAGGCGATCGGCCGCCAGCAGCTCGCGCAACGGGCGCTCAAAGGCTTTGAGTTCCAGGCCAAGCCCGCCGCTCATCATCTGTGGCTGCGGCTGCCGGAGGGCCGTCTCGACGTCGCGGCGCATCTCCTGCGAAACGGACTCGCAGTCGTTTCCGGCGAGGCCTTCAGCGTCGACGGAACGCCGCCACATGCGGCGCGCGTCTCGCTTGGTGCGGCGCGCAACAGGGCAGAATTGACGGAAGCGCTACGCATCCTGGTCCGCGCGCTGCACAGGCCCGCCGACACCAGGCAGATCGTCTAGGGTCTGTTGAGATTCAGGATTCACAGATTGGAACGTCCGTGATTCAAGCTCCGAAAGGAGTTTTGGATGCAGCGATTCGTTTTGACGGACGCCCAGTGGGCGAAGATGCAGCCGCTTTGTTT
>NZ_JARWCR020000054.1:0-63187 GCF_029846695.2 Bradyrhizobium nivariense
CCGGGGCCTCGTCCTATGAGACACGCTATCGGACGCGAGTGATCAACAATTTGCACCGACGTGCCAAGGCATTCGGCTTTGTCCTGCACCCCTTGGAACCGGGAGCTGGTGCCGTTTCTTAGGAATCGTTCTCCAGCGTCAGCTCCCCGATCTTGGCGTGCAGCGACTTCACATCGATCGCAGGCGTGGCCGTTGCAGCGCTGCCAGGTCCAAAAACTCCGGAAGCGCCACTCTCCAGCTGCGCCTTCCACGCCGTAATCTGATTGGGGTGGACGTCAAAGTGCTCAGCCAGCTGAGCTATCGTCCGGCCGCCCTTGACGGCGGCAAGCGCCACCTTCGCCTTGAAGGCCGGTGAGTGGTTCCGGCGGGCTCGTCTGCTCATCGTCGCTCCTGATTCGCAGGCACCAGCGTGCCCGCTGTCAGGCAGAAACTCCACTTATCGACCTGTTCAAATTTGCGGAGCCGGCTCTGTTGTGCGCTCCTATGCCATAGCGTCGGCTCATCGGGCGCGTCGTCACGTCCAAATCAAAGGTAAACCGGACTTCAGGGGTGACGTCCTAACCAGCGCGATTGACCAGGCTGTGCGAAAACCCCACCGATGCTATACTTCTCTTGCTGAAATCGGCGGGGGAAGCGATGCAGGGTTTCGTTCAAGGGGCGGATCGCCAGCAGATCACGCTGTTGCCGGAATGCCTCGATGATTGGATCGACGAGAACAATTCTATTCGTGCGGTCGATGTGTTCGTTGAGGCACTGGATTTGCGCGACCTCGGCTTTGAAGGGGTCGATCCTGCAGCGACCGGCCGGCCGGCGTACCATCCTTCGCCGATGCTCAAGCTCTACATTTACGGCTATCTCAACCGGGTCCAATCGAGCCGGCGGTTGGAGCGCGAGGCTGGCCGCAATCTTGAAGTGATGTGGCTGACGGGACGGCTCGCGCCGGATCACAAAACCATCGCCGACTTCCGCAAGGACAACGGTCCCGCGATTAAGAAGGTTTGCGCGCAATTCGTCGAGTTGTGCCGCAAGATGGGCCTGTTGGCGAAGGCCAGCGTTGCCATTGACGGCAGCAAGTTCAAGGCCGTGAACAGTCGCGACAACAACTTTACGCGAGGCAAGATCCAACGCCGCCAGAAGCAGATCGAAGAGAGCGTGGCGCGTTACATGAGCCAACTGGACACCACCGACCGCCAGACTGCCGCAGGAGAAGAGCCGTCGGAAACGGTGCTGCTGACCAAGACGCGGCTTAGGGAAAAGCTAGCGAAGCTTGAAGAAGAAGTGAAGCGGCTGGCCGCGATTGAAACGGCATTGCTCGCCTCGCCCGACAAGCAGATATCGCTGACCGATCCCGATTGCCGCTCGATGGCAACGAGGGGGCGACTCCGGCATGGTCGCCTACAACCTACAAAGTGCGGTCGACACCACGAACCATCTGATTGTCGCGCACGAGGTCACCAACGTCGGCACCGATAGATCGCAACTGACGACGATGGCGCAGGCGGCGAAAGCTTCGCTGCGCAGCGATCATTTGGACGTCGTTGCGGATCGGGGCTACTTTAAAGGTGAGGAACTCCTGGCATGCGAACACGCCGGGGTCGCGGTCACGCTACCCAAGCCGCAAACCTCGGGAGCCAAGTCGGCAGGCCGCTTTGGGAAGCCTGATTTTGTCTATTTGGCCAAGGACGACGTCTATCGCTGCCCGGCCGGCGAGAAGCTGGCGCACCACTTCACCGCTGATGAAGAAGGCCAGAAAATGCGGATTTTCCTGACGAAGGCGTGCCGCGCCTGCCGGTTCAAGGATCAGTGCACAACGTCCAACGAGCGCCGTATCAAACGCTGGGAACACGAACACGTCGTCGAGGCCGCGCAGCCGCGGCTCGATCAGGACCCGCAAGCCATGCGTGTGCGCCGCGAAACCGTCGAGCATCCGTTCGGGGCGACGCACTTTCTGATGAAGCGATTGCCCAATGTAGCGACCGAAATGGCGCTGAACGTACTCAGCTACAATCTCACGCGTGTGCTGAACATCGTCGGCGTCAAGCCATTGCTGGCAGCCATGCGGGCGTGAGGCGCGGGCAGTGGACAAGGCGGCACCGACGGCCGCCCCACGTTGCACGGAGGCGCAAGGAGGTTGACGTGAGACGCAGAACAGCAAAAATACTCTGAAATCGCCGCGTTGGTGTCAGTCATGGTTAGTCGAGAGCGGCTTGGGAATGCTGAGCCGCGTTTTTACACAGCATGGACCCAAGGCGGACCTAAGGTGAGCTGCGCCAACGCGCCGCTATCAGCGTAGAGCGGACCTGACAGAAGTGCACCAATTTTATGAGTACGCGCCTTAGTTGGCACTTAGTGCGTCGCCCATGCGGGCCGGGCTGTTGGCTACGCTGAAGCCCCGCAGGCGGGTCTTCCCCCTTGCGGGCTGCCATCCCTGACGCAAACGGCTCAGGCTCCTCGAATAAGCCGCAGATGCTGGTTCGATCGGGAGCAGCTTCACGGAGCGGGCTTTAATCCACTCAGCGCGTCAATGTCTATGAGCTCAAGGGCGTCGAATGGAAACGACATTTCGCGAAGCAGTCACCGCGTCGAGCAAACGCGTTTTCATTAACTCCGTACAGATCGACGACGGTGATTTTCACCGTCGTGCAGAACGGCAACGTATCCGCGGGACGAACGATGTGCGTCTTGGCACACGATGCTTCCGGTGAAGGACCACCCCGCTCTCGAATGGGCTTTCCTTGGTTCCGGCGCGGCCTTCTACGATCAACCCGCAAGGGGTTCGCTCCGCAAGCGTGCGACCTCTTCGGCTTCGCCTCTCGAGGTGACCGCGGCCGCCCCCGAACCCATCGGCGCCTGTCGAGCGGGGATGGTCCCCGCCGCAAGACGGGAGCCTTTCAATGTCGCACAATCTCACCCTCGCTCAGAACCATGCCTTCGATCTGGCCAGCACGCTGATGGTGCCGGTCATCCTGTTCCAGGTCGATGACGAATTCGGCGTCATGGTCTCCAGCGAGTACGACGGCGAGCACGAGGCCATCGTCCACGAATACGATCCTTGGTCCCCGGCTCATTGAGCCGGGTGACCGGCTGCCGCTGGCACCATGCCGTCTGCAAGGGAAGCTTCGCCGCGGGCCCGATCCGCTGAGTAACGGCTTGTCACCGCGCCCTTGCATCCGGCCGGCTTCGCGGCCGGTCGGGGTCGTTCCGCAAGTGTTGGAACAAGCAAAACAATCTAAGGAAGGGGTCGGGCCTTGCCTGCGGCAAGCCCGGCACAGGCATATGGACAGAAAAGAAGTCGAAGTGCTGCGCAAGCAGGTGAGCTGCTCGGCCCTGCTCGAGCAGGATGGCTGGAAAGTCGATCTCAAGGAAGGTACCCGCCGGGCGACCAAGTATCGCCGCGACGAGAGGATCGTCATTCACGAACGTCGCGGCTGGTTCGATCCGCTCTCGACGGCAAAGGGGGACGTGTTTTCGCTCGCCCAACATCTTGGCGCCAATGGATTCGCTGACGCCAAAACCACTCGCCTCGATCGCGCAGCGTTGGCGTCGTCGCTCCGAACCTCGGCCCGGCTCCGCGAGCTGGCGCTATCTGCTCGAAAAGCGGCATATCCCCGAACGGATCATCGTCGCTGCCATTGCCGAAGGACGACTTCGCGAGGGCCCGCAAGGCAGCATGTGGGCGGCACACAGCGATTCGGTCGGCGTCATCACTGGCTGGGAGGAGCGTGGCCCGAGCTGGCGCGGATTTGCGACGGGCGGCGCGAAGGAGCTGTTCCGCCTGGGCGGCGCCGATGGCTTACGCATTTGTATAACGGAAGCGGCGGTCGATGCGATGAGTCTTGCCGCGCTCGAAAAGTTACGTGATGACACGCTGTATATCAGCACCGGCGGTGGATGGGCGCCGGCAACAGAGACGGCGATCCGTGCTTTGGCCCGGCGCGCCAATGCCCTCATTGTCGCGGCGACCGATAACAATCGGCAGGGCGAAGTCTACGCCCGTCGGATTCAGGAGATCGCGGACAAAGCCGGCTCTCGTTTCGTGCGGTCGCAGCCGCGCACCGACGATTGGAACGAGGACCTCAGCGCCGGCCGAATTGAGGTGGACAGGAAGGCAATACGGCATGGTCCCGTGCCGAATGCCGTCCGCGCGAAGGCGAACAAATATGAGGAATGAAAAAGAGAAGGACCGCTGCCTCATGCCCGGCCGGCACATCAAGGGTGAAGCGTCGCCCGCGTGCCGCGGCCCTTGACCCGCCGACCGGAGAGGCGGCCGCCGAGGAGGTGTGACGAAGGACTGAAGCGATGAGGAGATCAGGCGGATCGCTCGCGCTTCAGCCCAGTCAGGCTGAAAAGGAGCCGCCGATGCACACCTCCCTCACCATCCGCAAAGTCTTCGAAGGCGTCGCCACGCGCCCCGAGATGTACCGCATGTTCCACCGCCATCGCGGCGATCCGGCAATGGCCGAGGGTGACGCCCCGCATCTCTTTGCCGGCGAGTGGTTCGAGATCGCAGAATGCAATCATGATTATATGCTCGAGATCCTGCCGCCGCTATGGATGCGCGCCGACATGTTCGCGATGCGCGAATTCTTGACCGGCAGCGTCACCAGCGTCTTCTTCGCGCTCACCATCGATGGCAGGCGACGCTGGTTCCACGGCTATTGCGATTTGTCGGACCGGGGTTCGCCCGAGCGGATGAAGGCAGAGATCCTTGAGCGCGAATCGCGGCCGGTCCGCGCCATGACGCGCGACGAGCGGCTTGAGCACATCTGGTCGAGTACGCATGACGACTATCGCGGCTATGCCGGCGAACGCTGGCCCGCGCCCATGCGCGGTCGCCGCACCGTGCTCGTCTACGCGGGCCAGCGCGGCACCGTCCTGAAGCTTCTCGACGACCTGACGGAGGCGGAGATCGCGGCCAAGCTGCCGGTGCACCTCCGCCATCTGCCGGAGACGGTCGCGGCCTAGCCTCGCCCTTCCCTTCCCGACCTGCGAGCAGCCCGGCACACGCCGGGCTTCGCATTTCCGCATCCGGCCCTGGCGCCGGCTCTCCGTCGATCCCGCAAGCGCCCATGCCCTCGGTCGCAGCCCGCGCCGGCGGACGGCTGCGCGCGCCCAGCAGAAGGACCTTTCCAAATGGCGCATGACGATCCTTTCACCCTCGACCTCTTCGGCAACACCGCCCTTTCGTCGGGCCTCGGCCTTGGCGTTACCGCGTTCGGCCCCGATCCCGGCGGCGACGACGATCATGATGACGATCCGCCGCCGTCGCCGTCGGCCACCGCAGGGCCGGCGGTCTCGTCGACGCAGCCCTCCCCGGCCGGCTCGCGCAAGCGCGACAATTTCTACCTTGCCGATGCGCGCGGCCTCGCAAGGAACTGGAAGCAGCGCGCCCGCGACAATGTCGCGGCGGTCCGGCTCGCCTCACAGATCGAGGCCGAGCAGCGGCCCGCGACGATTGACGAGCAGCGGCGACTGATCCGCTTTACCGGCTTCGGCGCGTCGGAGCTTGCCAATGGCATCTTCCGCCGGCCGGGGGAAACCGAGTTTGCGAAGGGCTGGGACGCGATCGGCGCCGATCTGCAGGATGCGGTCGATGATGCTGACTACGCCTCGCTCGCGCGCTGCACCCAGTACGCCCATTTCACGCCGGAGTTCATCGTGCGGGCGATCTGGGCGGTATTGCTGCGGCTCGGCTGGCGCGGCGGACGGTTGCTCGAGCCCGGGATCGGCACCGGCCTGTTTCCGGCACTGATGCCCGAAGCGCTACGCCATGTCTCGCACGTCACTGGCATCGAGCTCGATCCCGTCACGGCGCGCATCGCGCGGCTGCTGCAGCCGCGGGCGCGGATCATCGCCGGCGATTTCGCGCGCACCGATCTGCCGGCGCGGTTCGACCTTGCGATCGGTAATCCGCCATTCTCCGATCGCACCGTCCGCTCGGACCGCGCGCTGCGCTCGCTCGGTCTGCGGCTCCACGATTACTTTATCGTTAAGGCGATCAAGCTGTTGAAGCCGGGCGGCCTCGCCGCCTTCGTCACGTCGCACGGCACGATGGACAAGGCGGATGGCTCCGCGCGCGAGCTGATCGCCAAGCATGCCGATCTCCTCGGTGCGATCCGCTTGCCGGAAGGCAGCTTCCGCGCCGATGCCGGCACCGACGTCGTGGTCGACATCCTGTTCTTCCGCCGGCGCAAGCACCTGGAGGGCGACCTGTCCTGGCTCGACCTCGAGGAGGTGCGCCCGGCGACTGAGGACGAAGGCGCCATTCGCGTCAACCGCTGGTTTGCGCGGCATCCCCAGCTTGTGCTCGGCGCGCACGCGCTGACCCCCGGTCCGTTCGGAGAGACCTACACCTGTCTTCCCCGGGCCGGCGAGGATCTCGCGCCCGTACTGGCCGAGGCGATCACCCTCCTTCCGGACGGCCTCTATGACGGCGAACCGGAGGCGATCGACCCTGACGGCGAGGATGAGGCCGTGCCGGCGAAGTCGGATAGCTCCGCGAGCCTCACGGCGCGCGAGGGCAGCTATCTCCTCGATCACCGGCATGGCCTGATGCAGATCCTCGACGGGGAGCCAGTCTCTGTTGCGGTGCGCAAGGGCCGCAGCGCCGACGGCATTCCGGAAAAGCATGTCCGGATCGTCCAGAAGCTGATCCCGATCCGCGATGCGGTGCGCGAGGTCCTGAAGTGCCAGGAGCTCGACCGACCGTGGAAGGATGCGCAGGTCCGCTTACGCATCGCCTGGTCGAACTTCGTCCGCGCCTTCGGTCCGATCAACACGACTGTCGTCTCGACGATGGAAGATCCGGAAACCGGCGAGGTCCGCGAGACCCATCGCCGGCCGAACCTCCAGCCTTTCCTCGATGATCCCGACTGCTGGCTGGTCGCGTCGATCGAGGACTACGATCTCGAATCCGACACCGCGAGGCCGGGCCCGATCTTCACCGAGCGGGTGATCGCTCCGCCGGCGCCGCCGATCATCACCAGCGCCGCTGACGCCCTGGCCGTCGTGCTCAACGAGCGCGGCCACGTCGATCCCGACCACATCGCTGAGCTCTTGCATCGCGATGCGGACGACGTGATCGCCGAACTCGGCAGCGCCATCTTCCGCGATCCGGCCGACGGGTCGTGGCAGACCGCCGACGCCTATCTCTCAGGCGCGGTCCGATCGAAGCTCGCGGCGGCGGAGGCTGCGGACGCGCTCGACCCCGAATATGAGCGCAATGTGGCGGCCCTGCGGGAGGTGCAACCCGTCGACCTCCGGCCATCAGACATCACCGCGCGGCTCGGCGCGCCGTGGATTCCCGCTGCCGATATCGTCGCCTTCGTTAAGGAGACGATAGGCGCCGAGATCAAGATCCACCACATGCCCGAACTGGCATCGTGGACCGTGGAAGCCCGCCAGCTCGGCTGGATGGCCGCCGGCACATCCGAATGGGGCACCGAGCGGCGGCACGCCGGCCAGCTTCTCTCCGATGCGCTCAATTCCTCGGTGCCGCAGATCTTCGACACCATCAACGACGGCGATAGCGAGCGTCGCGTCCTTAACGTCGTCGAGACCGAGGCGGCGAAGGAGAAGCTCCAGAAGATCAAGACCGCCTTCCAGAACTGGATCTGGTCAGATCCGGACCGGACCGACCGGCTGGCACGGGTCTACAACGACCGCTTCAACAATATCGTGCCTCGCGCCTTCGACGGCTCGCATCTGAAGCTACCAGGCGCCTCGGGCGCATTCGTTCTCTACGGACATCAGAAGCGCGGCATCTGGCGCATCATCGCCTCGGGCGCGACCTATCTCGCCCATGCCGTGGGCGCCGGCAAGACGATGACGATGGCGGCTGCCATCATGGAGCAGCGCCGGCTCGGCTTGATCGCCAAGGCCATGCTGGTCGTTCCCGGCCACTGCCTGGCGCAGGCCGCGCGTGAGTTCCTGGCGCTCTATCCGGGCGCGCGCATCCTCGTCGCCGACGAGACCAACTTCACTTTAGCCAAGCGGCATCGCTTCCTGTCGCGCGCCGCGACCGCGACGTGGGATGCGATCATCATCACCCATTCCGCCTTTCGCTTCATTGGCGTGCCGTCTGCGTTCGAGCAGCAGATGATCCAGGACGAGCTCGAGCTCTACGAGCAACTCCTGACCAAGGCCGAGAGCGCAGACCGGGTCTCGCGCAAGCGGCTCGAGCGGCTGAAGGAGGGATTGAAGGAACGGCTCGAAGCGCTCGCCACACGCAAGGACGATCTCCTGACCATCTCGGAGATCGGCGTCGACCAGATCATTGTCGACGAGGCGCAGGAGTTCCGCAAGCTGTCCTTCGCCACCAACATGTCGACGCTGAAGGGCGTCGACCCCAATGGCTCGCAGCGCGCCTGGGACCTCTATGTAAAGTCCCGCTTCATCGAGACAAAGAATCCCGGCCGGGCGCTGGTGCTCGCCTCCGGCACGCCGATCACCAATACGCTCGGCGAGATGTTCTCGGTGCAGCGCTATCTCGGCTACGCGGCGCTTCTGGATCGCGGGCTGCACGAGTTCGACGCCTGGGCCTCGACCTTCGGCGACGTCTCGACCGAGCTCGAGCTTCAGCCGTCCGGCAAATACAAGCCCGTCACGCGCTTCGCGACCTTCGTCAACGTCCCCGAGCTGATCGCCATGTTCCGGTCCTTTGCCGACGTGGTGATGCCGGATGACCTGCGGCAGCACGTGAAGGTCCCGGCGATCTCGACGGGCAAGCGGCAGATCCTGACCGCAAAGCCAACCCCCGCCTTCAGGCGCTACCAGTCCCTCCTCGAAGCGCGGATCAAGGCGATCGAGATGCGCGACCGGCCGCCGGAGCCGGGCGACGACATCCTGCTTTCCGTCATCACCGATGGCCGCCATGCGGCAATCGATTTGCGTCTGGTCGATCCAGGTAGCGACAACGAGCCGGACAACAAGCTGAACCTGCTCGTCGCCAATGCCGTCCGCATCTGGAAGGAGACATCGGAGAACAGCTACATGCGCGCCGACGGCAAGCCCTACGAGCTGCCGGGCGCCGCGCAAATGATCTTCTCCGACCTCGGAACGATCAGCGTCGAGAAGACGCGCGGCTTCTCGGCCTATCGCTGGATCAGAGACGAGCTTGTCCGCATGGGCGTGCCGGCGTCCCAGATCGCCTTCATGCAGGACTTTAGGAAGTCCGAGGCCAAGCAGCGCCTGTTCGGCGACGTGCGCGCCGGCAAGGTCCGCTTCCTGATCGGCTCCTCCGACACGATGGGGACTGGCGTCAACGCGCAGCTTCGGCTGAAGGCGCTCCACCATCTCGACGTGCCGTGGCTGCCGTCGCAGATCGCGCAGCGCGAGGGTCGGATCGAGCGTCAGGGCAATCAGCACGATGTCATCGACATCTTCGCCTATGCCACGGAGGGCTCGCTCGACGCGAGCATGTGGCAGAACAATGAGCGCAAGGCCCGTTTCATCGCCGCGGCGCTCTCGGGCGACACGTCGATTCGCCGGCTCGAGGACCTCGGCGAGGATCAGGCCAACCAGTTCGCGATGGCCAAGGCGATCGCCAGCGGCGACCAGCGGCTGATGCAGAAGGCGGGACTGGAAGCCGACATCGCGCGGTTGGAACGTCTCCGCGCGGCGCATATCGACGATCAACACGCCGTCCGCCGGCAGATCCGCGACGGGGAGCGTGAGATCGAGTTGTGCACACGGCGGATCGCGGACGTCGGCAAGGATATTGAACGCCGCGTTGCGACGGCCGCTGGCGCCTTCGCCGCGAGCGTGGCCGGCAAGCGCTATGTCGAGCGCAAGGAGGCCGGCCGCGCGCTGATGAAGGAAATCCTGACTCTCGTGCAGCTGCAACAGGAGGGTGACACGATCATGGCCGCGATTGGCGGCTTCGACCTCGCATATTCCGGCGAGCGCTTCGGCCACGGCGGTTACCGCTACACGACCGTGCTGCTCCGCACCGGCACGGAAAATGAGATCGAGCTGCCGGTCACGGTCACGCCGCTCGGGGCAATCTCCCGCCTTGAGCATGCGCTCGACGACTTCGAGGGCGAGCAGGAGCGCTATCGCCAGCGTCTCGCGGATACACGCCGCAGGCTCACCTCGTATCAGGCGCGCGAGGACGGCGACTTCGCCTTCGCCGCCGAGCTCGCCGAGAAACGCCGGCAATTGGCGGAGGTGGAGAAGGCCCTTGCGAGCGATGTGGAGGGGAGCGGCGAGAACGCCATCGCAGCGTGATGAGGACGGAAAGGGAGCCCGCTCGCAGATCGGCCAGGCCCGCAGCGCTGACGCTCAACCGCGGCCTGCGCGATCCCGGCCCGTCGTCCTGCGCAGGGCTTAAGAGCCCTGCTTGTCCGGCCAGGCTGGGATGCTTGGCCGCAGTTGTGCCGGCCCGACCGCTCCGCGGGCCGGGGGATGTCTTCGGAAAGAAGACGAAGAAGGACCCGCGAGGCGCGGTCCACCAACCCCGAACAGGAGAAATCCAATGCAACTCATCAAGGTCGATCCGCGTGCGCTGAAGGAGAATCCGGATCGCATGCGCCAGTCGAAGTCGACGCCGCAGGCGGACGCCCTGCTGCTGGCGACGATCAAGGCCGTCGGCATCGTCCAGCCGCCCGTTATCACGCCCGAGACCGGCGGCGGCAACGGCTATCTCATCAACGCTGGTCATCGCCGCGTGAAGCAGGCGATCGCCGCCGGCCTCGAGGAGATCGACGTGCTCGTCGACGAGGCGGCGAACGACAACGGCGCGATGCGCTCGATGATCGAGAACATCGCCCGAGAAGCGCTCAATCCCGTCGACCAGTGGCGTGCAATCGAACGCCTCGTCGCGCTCGGCTGGACCGAGGAGGCCATCGGCGTCGCTTTGGCGCTGCCGGTGCGGCAGATCAGGAAACTCCGCCTCTTGGCGAACGTGCTGCCCGCCATGCTCGATCACATGGCGAAGGGCGACATGCCCGACGAGCGGCAGCTCCGCACCATCGCCTGCGCCTCGCTCGATGAGCAGAAGGAGGTCTGGAAGAAGCACAAGCCCTCCAAGGCCGATCCGCAGGTGTCGTGGTTTAGCGTGGCGCAGGCTCTGACCAAGACCCGCATGTACGCACGTGATGCCAGCTTCGGCGACGACCTCGCCCAGGCGTACGGAATCCAGTGGGCAGAGGATCTGTTCGCGCCAGCGGATGAGGACAGCCGCTATACCACGGACGTCGAGGCGTTCCTCGGCGCCCAGCAGGAGTGGATGGCGAACAACCTGCCGAAGTGCGGAGTCATCGCCGAGACGACGAACTGGGGCGAGGTGAAGCTGCCGCCGAAGGCAGAGCGCGTCTACGGCAAGCCCTCGAAGGGCGATTGCACGGCGATGTATCTCGACCGTGACGGCCGGGTGCAGAGCGTGCATTACCGCATGCCCGCGGCGAAAAAGGCGACGGGCAAGGCCGCGGCTGCCGACAGTGACGCTGCGGATGAGTCCGCAACAGGTTCGAAGCTCCGTCCCGACGTGACGCGCAAGGGCCTCGAGATGATCGGCGACTTCCGAACGGACGCGCTGCACGAGGCGCTGGCCCGCGCCCCGATCGAAGATGACACGCTGATGGCCTTGTTGATCCTCGCCTTCGCCGGCCAGAACGTCTCGGTCGATTCGGGCAGCGGCGGGACCTACTACGGCAACCGGCGCTTAGCCCGCCATGCCGCGGCGCTATTCAATCAGGATGGCAAGCTCGACATCGACATCGACATCGACAGGCTCCGCGTCGCGGCGCGCTCAACCCTCACGGAAGTCCTGTCGTGCTGGGAGAACCGCACCGACAGCGGCATCGTCGCCCGCGTCGCCGGTGAAGTCGTCGGCGCGGACAACTTCCTGCCAAACATGGGCACCGACGACTTCTTGTCGTGCCTGTCGCGTGCCGCGCTCGAAGGCTCGTGCAAGGACACGCCGGTTCTTCCGCGCCAGAAGGTGAAGGACACCCGCATCGCCCTAGTTGAGCACTTCAGGGAGGGTTGCTTCGTGCATCCGGCCGCGTTGTTCGCTCCGGACAAGGTCGCCCTGTCGTCCTGGCTGGCGAAGAACGCCGTCGCCGAAGACGCCGACGACCAGGTCGAGGACCCGGAGGCCGGCGATACCGACGATGGCGAAGCCTTGGACGACGAGGCGTTCCGCGAGGCGGCGGAATAGTCCGCCCGGCATCGACGATGCGAACGAACCCCCCGCCGCCGTCTCAGCCGGCGGCGGATTGGTTTCCAGCCCAATGAACAGGAGGACGTCCATGTCCGCACAATTGATCTACGACCTCGCTCCGCTCGGCTCGCTCGTCCGGTTTTCCGACGGTGCGCCGCGGCCGCCGGAGCGGCAGCGCAAGAAGCTCGCGGCCTGGGAACACCGCAATAGCGGCGGTCGCTTGATCCGCAAGCAGCCCGAACGCCGCGTCGGTAACACCGTCATCGGTGCGAGCATCACGCTGCACGCTCGCGAAGATGGCGGCGGTGGTGTTGTGGTGCTTCGCGTTCACCGGACCTTCCCGGTCGATAGCGGCCTGGCGTTCGTCGTGACCGAACGCCCGAAGCTCGGTGCGGTCCGCGTGCTCGACCGGCCCGGCGAGGATGCCAAGCTGGTCTATCTCGCCGGCAGCCGCGCCGATGCCGAAACCTGGCTGCAGAGCCACGGCTATCCAAATGCCGTTCTCGACGAGGTGACGGCCGAGGCGGTCGTGGCCGACGTCGCGGAGGGGAGGACAGCCGCATGACCGCGCCCACACTCCCTACCGCTATGACCGATGACTCGGCCGCCGGATTCCCCGAGGTTGCGTTCGGGCGCAGCGGCGATGGCTTCCTCGCCGCGCGCGTTGCCGACACCGCCTTCGCCATGCTGCCGGCACGCGAGGGCCGCCACTATCTCGCGACCGGCTGGCGCATCGGCCGGCCGATCGCCGAATGGAAGCACTCCGACTTCTACGGCCATTCGGGCGAGCTCGCCGACGAGGCCGCCTTCCGCGCGAAGGTGGCGGAGAATGCCGAGCACCAGCGCGAAGCGCGTGCGCTCGGCCGTCGCGACATCGCCTCGACGGCGCGCACGCCTTGGGGCCCATCTCAGGGCGCGACCGTCTATGCCGAAGGCGTCGTCTGCCATTCGACGGCAGCGCACGGCGGCTTTCACCTTTCCGCCGAACGCAATCGTAGCGTCCATCCGATGCTGCGCGCGCGGGATGGCTGGTACGAGGAGGACGAGGGCTGGGCGATCGTGGCGATCACCTTCCCGCATCTGTTCACGAGCTACGAGCGACGCTGCGCGGAGCGCACGATCAGGGATCGCTGGCCCGTTGCGTGGGAGGCGATTTTCGGGATCGTGCTCCAGCCGGGCGAATCCCGGGAGAAGGATCGCTGCGCCTTCGAGACGGAGCACGCTGGCGACTGGATCGTCGTGTCGGCGATCGCGTCGGATCAGCATCCCGGCTTTGTCGAAGTCGTCGCCACGCCCGGCGGCAGACGCGGTGCAGGCACTGAGGAGCGACGTTTCCTCGTCCCGTCCGACGAGTACCGGATTGGCCACTTCGGCTTCGTCGTCGATGAGACTCGCCACCCGGTCTATTCCGGACCGTCGAGCTTCGTCGCCTGGCAAGGGAGAAGATCGCCATGAAGGCCTCCTCCGAACGCCTCGACCAGCTTTCGCGCATGGAGGAGGCTCGGCGCCAGACGCAACGCCAGCTCGACATGATCGACCGGCAGATCATCCGCCGCATGACGCCGCTGATCCCGCAGCTTGGCCGCAAGCGGTTCGGATTCCGTCGCGGGAAGCTGCCTGACCCGAGGGCTTTCCTCGAACGCTACCGTTCGAACCTTGCGGCGATCACCGCAGAGCGCCAGCCGGAGATCGATGCCCTCTCGCGCAAGCTCGCCCGGCAGGATGCCGCGATCGAGGCGCTCCGGGCTCGACGCGCGCCGGTGTCTCGACACGCTCGTGACGACCCGGAGTGCGTACATCGCAAGGACGAATGTCGCAGTCCGGCCGAGTGTCGTCCGGGGAAGCGGCATGGCACTGCGGCATAGCGGACCAACACCGGTGCATACATCGCGGCATCCCCGGTCATACGTTGAGGGCGCAGAAGCGGCGGAGGCCACATCGAAGCTTTCCGGTATCGCCAACCAGGCCCGTACTCTGTCGCCTCTCCCCTCGGGTTTGCTGCGGTCTGCGCCCCCGGCGGCCCGCTTCAAGGCCAAGTCGCAAGCGACCGGAGACCGCCGATCTCGGCAAGGCTCGGCCGCGTCCGGCGCAGGGCCCAGCAGCCTGGGACCCCGCTTGTCCGCAACCGGACCTTGCTCGCCTGGCGGTGCGCGGACCTTCAAGCGGCCCTCATCCCGGCGGCGCTGGGCGACCGCACCCGAGGGGAGAGCCGGCAGGGCCGGACCGAACCCGACGGCGAAACCAGAAAAGGACTTCACCATGACCAAGACCGCTCGCGCACCCCGCACCAACGCCCGCGTCGTCCCGCTTCGCCGCGGCACCACCATCGAAATGGTCCGGCTCGTTTGCCCGGACGCAGCCCAGGCCACCCGCATCGCCGAGAGCTTCGGCCTCCCCGTCCTCGACAGCGACGCGATCTGCGACCTGCATCAGCGGCTCATCAGCGAGACCGCCGACGCGCTCGGCGAAGGCGTCAACGAACGCGCCATGCAGATCCACCTGCAGCGAATCGTCGGCTCCTATGTCGGCTCAGCCCACGGCGCCGGGCAGTTCTACAGCCGCGCGGTCACCGAAGCGCGCGAGGCGACGGCAAAGCTCGCCAACGACACGCGCGACGAGGACCTCGACGGACCTGTCGGGTTCGAATCCGCGGCCCAGCGCAAGCGCGAATTCGCGGCCGAGGTCGGCATCCAGGCGCACGCACTGCGCATGGCGGCCGAAGGCGCCGTCGCCGCCTACGAGCACGTCATCGGCGAGAGCTGGAAGCCGTTCGAACGCCAGCCCGATCAGCCGGGCGAGACCGTCAGCCGCAAGGCGGCCGAAGTTCAGATGGCAGCGTTCGGGTGATGCCGCCGGCGGGGCTTCGGCCCCCCTTTTCTCGTTCACGATCCGATGTCGGCCGACCCCTGCGGGCCGGCCGTTTTCATGTCGCACATCGCGACGGCGCAAACGAGCAAACAGAAATGACCCGGGATCGAGCGCACGTCGCGGCCCGTACCGGCTTTCGGTCGATGCTCCGGCCGGCGCGGCAGCGCAACGGCTTTGCCGTCCTCCACTGCGTTCCGGTCCGGCGTCTCTCCCTCACCCCGACCACCAGCGTCACCGGATGCGCGACCCCGCAGGCCTTCGCAGCGGACCGCCGTGACGGGCCGCGACAGGCGCGGCCTCCAACGGAGGTTAGAATCATGACTGGTAAGGAAACCAAACCCCGCGCCGACATCTATGCGCGGATCACCGATCGCATCGTCGCAGACCTTGAGCGCGGTGTGCGTCCGTGGGTCAAGCCATGGAATACGGCCAACGCGGCTGGGCGCATCACGCGTCCACTGCGTCACAACGGCATGCCCTACCAGGGCATTAACGTCGTGCTGCTGTGGTCGGAAGCCGTCGCGCGCGGCTTCACGTCGCCGATCTGGATGACGTTCAAGCAGGCGCTCGAACTCGGCGGCCATATCCGCAAGGGCGAGAGCGGAACGATGGTGGTCTACGCCAACAAGATCACCAAGACCGAGACCGACGAGCATGGCGATGAAGTCGAACGGGCCGTTCCGTTCCTGCGCGCCTACACCGTGTTTTGCGTCGATCAGATCGACGACCTGCCGGATCACTATTACGGGCGCCCGGCGCCGACCATCACGCCGGCGCAGCGCATCGCGCATGTGGACGCCTTCTTCGCCAACACCGGCGCGACCATCCGGCATGGCGGTGACAAGGCTTTCTTCGCACCATCGTTCGACATCATCCAGATGCCGCCGTTCGAGAGTTTCCGTGACGCCGAAAGCTATGCCGCCACGCTCGCGCATGAATGCGTGCATTGGACGGCGCCGACGCATCGCGCCAATCGCGATCTCAGCCGCTACTCGAAAGATTGCAGCGAACGCGCACGTGAAGAACTGGTTGCCGAACTCGGAAGCTGCTTCCTCTGTGCCGATCTCGGAATCGTGCCCGAACTCGAACCGCGGCAGGATCACGCGAGCTACGTCGCGTCCTGGTTGGACGTTTTGTCCAATGAGAAGCGCTTCATCTTCGCAGCGGCCGCGCATGCGCAGCGCGCCGTCGCCTACCTTCACGAACTGCAGCCGAAGGCCGCCGACATCGGGGAAGCGGCATGATGAGCACGTCACGTCTCGATCGTTGCGAGCGGCTGACCGCTGCGCCTTCCGAAGCCACGATCGGCCTCCGCGTGCTGAGCGTCGGCGCTGACGTGCAGTCCACCACGCTTGCGCTGATGGCCGGGCGCGGCATCATCAGTCCCGATTGTGCCATCTTCGCAGACACTGGCTGGGAGCCGACCGCCGTTTACGATCTGGCTTGGCTGACTGCGCCGAACGTGCTGCCCTTCCTGTCCACATCGTATCGGCAGGGAGCCTCGCCCGTCGCATTGTCGTATAGCTGACGTTGTATCGTTCGGTCTCGATTGATCGACCACGCCAAGGCGGCCGGCAAACCAGCGCGCCCGGATCCCTCAGCCGGTGGTCGCGATACAGGCCCGGAGCGTTTCGAGGTCGTGGCGATCGGCGAGATCCGTTGTCTGATGTCGGGGCAACTCGATTGCCGTCGTTGTCACATGGTCCGTTTTTGAAACTCGCCCATTGCGTCCTCGATTTGGCGTGTCTGACCGAAGGCCGTCGTCGCTTGCGCTTCGCCTCGCTCTTATCCCCGCAATAGCCGGTCTCGACTTTCTTCCCCTGCCGGCTTTGCCGTCATTCCTCGCGATAGACAAGAAAGTCGCGCCCTGGCTGCCCTCTACTGCGTGCCGGCCCCTTCGGGGTGCGGGTCGAGCGCCCCCGGTCTGTCGCCAGCCATCGAGGTCGCGATAGGCGCGGCCCGAAAAACTGAAAGGACACGACAATGGCAACCATCGGCACCTTCACCTCGAACGGCAACGGCTTCTCCGGCTCAATCCGCACCCTCGCTCTCAACGCCAAGGCCAAGCTGGTCCGCGTCGAGAACCCCTCCGAGAAGGGTCCGCACTTCCGCATCTTCGCCTCCAACGTCGAGCTGGGCGCCGCGTGGCAGAAGACCGCCAGGGATACCGAGCGCGACTACCTCTCGGTCAAGCTGGATGATCCGAGCTTCCCGGCTCCGATCTACGCCACCTTGATCGAAGTCGAGGGCCAGGAAGGTCTTCAGCTCATCTGGTCCCGTCCCAGCCGGGACTGAGGGCCCGCGGCAACGGCCTCGCCGAAAGGCGGGGCCGTTTCTGCGTGGACACCGCCAGCACATCGGCGCGCGCTCGATTCTTGGCGACAGGCCGCCGGCGTCCGAGGGTGCCGGTTGAGCGCTTGGCAGAGGTCATCGCCGCGGGCTGAGGCCACCGCGCCGATCGCGAATTATGCCGTCAACCGCGCTGGCGTCTATTGCACGGCGTTGGCTGCAGGCCACACCGCTCCCGATCCGGTAGAAACCCGAATCTCAGAGCGCCCGCGCCGCACTTTTCAACGCGAACCTGCACGGCGGCAAAGAACGATCGACCATCAAGGCCTGACAGAGCTTGCTACTTCCGGTGTCCACGGCCCGCTCGGCCGCCAAATTCGTTCTTCCTTCGATCCGTCGACCAGCGGCATCAGGAAGACGCGCAGATCGGCGACGGTAACGGCGAAAACATCCGGTGCGGCTGCCATCCGGTCGCGGCCAAGGAAGGCGCGCCATTGAGCGGCCCATGCCTCCGCATATGCATCGGTCAGGCCAACAGGAATATCGGACGGAAGCACTGTTGCGCGTCGTTCGAAGGTCCGCTGAACGGCCTCGACAAGGGCGGTCCGGCGAAGCTCGAATGTTCGGGAGATCACCCAGAGATCATAGAAATCCTTGAGCCGGCTGTTGGCCACGCCGAGCGTAACCAGCGCCTCGAATTTCTCGGCCACCACCGTCTCGACAGGATAGGCTCGAAGATGCGGCGCCGGGGCGTCGAGCAGGGCGGGATAGTCGATCTCGACGGCGGCAGGAGTAATCGCGTCTCCAAAGCCAATGTCGACCTGGATCGAAATACGAGCGCCGGCGATGGTTGCCGTCGTGCGGACCCGCACGCCACCATATTCCGTCTCGTCGCGGATCGGGGCGGCCGTCAACGCAACGATGTCATACGTCATGCCGTCATCGGCAACCGGCTGCGCACAAATGGACCGAAAGGTTTCGGCAATGGCCTCGGCATCGTTGTCGCCGTTGCCAAGCAGATCCAGATCTCGCGTAGGCCGGAACGGGTCAGTGACCCACGTTACGAAGAGCATTGCTCCTTTGAGGATGAAGCGGTCACGATGCGGTGAGACGCTCAGCCGGTAGAGCAGACGCTCGAGCGCATATCGCGTCAGGAGAATCTGAAAATCCGATCTTTCAGCGCGCGCCCGATCAAGGAGCCGAGCTCGTACTGAGGCGCCGATGTTGCGGGGCTCACGCGGCATCAGACACCATCGCTTCGACGTAAGGGCGCATAGTCGACCAGACCCGCGCCTTGCGCGCGTAACGCCAGAGCTGGTCCGGCTTGCACCGGCGGCGGCGGAGGCCCTCGCGCAGCCCCTCCATTGCGACGTCGAGACCGACCTTGGTGCGGTAGCGAAAGCAATCGACGATTGTCCGCGCGGGATCTGTGATGGGAACGTCGACATTCTCGATGCTGTGACGCTCGACCCCTTCAGTCAGCGCCGATCCAGTGAAGCGCACGAACCGAATCGGCGGGTAGTTGATCTTGGGTCGCCAGGCAGCACGGTCGATCGCCATCCATACTGCCGATGGCATCTGCAGCGTCAGTTCGTGGTATTGGAGCGCCGAGATCAGGCAGATCACCCCCTTGGGAACCAGAACAGCCGCTTCGGCAAGCGCATGGGCAGCCTCGACCTGGGTGTCCGGGAGCTGGTAGAGGCCGCGCGCCGGGCGGACGACCGCTTCCTCTCGGACGAGACGGGCGAGCGTTTCCGGCCCAATGCCCTCAGCAACGAATTCCTTCAGCCGGAGCATTCCCCGGACCTTCAGGAGCTCGAGCGCACGAAGTCGCTGCGCGGTGGTGGATGTCATGGGAGGTGACGTTTCCTTTGTCATCTCAGACAATAGCAGAGGTTTTATCACACGATTGCCAGCTCGGAAATCCAATTTCGCGAGGATCATCGGCCACCAGCTTGAATTGAATGCTAAAGTCGTAGTCGGACTACGATAATTAACATTAATCCAAACGTTTTCGGAGGGGACACCCGGCTTGGAACCCTCGGGGAACTGGGACCGTTTAGAACAGTCGGGTGCCCGCGCGTCCCGATCTAGAGAGCGGCTCCAGCCTCCAGCCCCCAAAGCCCCCAGCTGGGGCCGTCTCTTTTGGGCCCTCGCAGATGGGAATTAAGGCACCCAAAGGGGACCAATTATCGGTTCGCCAGTTCCCAACCCAAAGCGCCGAGCCAAACGGCGCGCGATGCTTCATGAGATGATGGAGGAAGATGTTGGCCGGGGTCTTGAGCCCGACAAATGAAAGAGGCCGCCAACTGAGGCGGTCTCAAGCTAGGCCGACCCGCTCCACGGCGATTTCTGCGATCTTGTGCGGCTCGCTAATGCCGGTCGCGCCGACCTCGATAACCATGCGGGCCACCATCTCGCAAAGTGGGTCGTTACGATCAACCAAGCTCAGCGAGTGTAGAGCGACGTTGAATGCTTTGTTCAGAAGTTCGATTTGATCCGGCGTATGTCTGCCGTCCTTCAACAACCGATTGATTGGCATCGTCCCGCTCTCAGCCCGAGCGTAAGTTCCGCTCTTATAGCATGGAACAACGTTCATGGTCGGAAACCTACCGTGAGAAAGCTAATTAGGACACTGCTCACTGCTCACCACTTAGGACACCAAGGGCCAAATACGGACAGTACCGGCCGTTTCAGGTTTCGACTGACCTCTCCGGGAACCCCGCAACGGCCGAGAAGGTGCAGACCGGCTTTGCCGGTAGAGTTGGGAGAGAAAGACTCCTGACGCCGTCAAGCCGGCTCAGCACTATCGATAAACCGAGTATCGGTGAGCGGATGATCGTCCAGGACATCATCGCTGGAGCTGAAAATTGAAGATATCGAGCGGTGCCCGAGGTGTGCTCGACGCGCTGGTCGAGCGCATCAGGGAAGAATCCGCAATGCGCGACGGCGATGCCGGTCAGGCACCACGTGGTGCGCAATTGCGATCTATTCGCCGGGGCAGCAACTGGCCTACGCTTCAGTCGCAGCAATCTTGCCAGCGAATTCGCCCCATGCAGAAACCGCCGCTCGATCCTGATGTCACCGATGAAGCGCCGAGCGCGCCGATCCTGACCGGCTATGATGAGGAGCACCTGATCACGTATCTCCGTCTGCTCGACGCCGAAAGGGACGGCGCCGGCTGGGCCGAGGTGGCGCGGATCGTGCTGCATCTCGATCCCGATCCCGATCGCGAGCCGGATCGGGCGCGCCGGGCGTGGGAAACCCATCTCGCTCGCGCCCGCTGGATGACAGAGCACGGCTATCGCCATCTGCTTCGTGGCGGGGCACCGCACTGACTCTGCGCCCTACAGGATTCCCCAGGCCCGATAGCGTCCCCGTCCGGTCGCCTCACGCAGCCAGAGTTCGGCAATGAGATCGTGGGCGGCGCGCGGCGTGATCCTGAGTTCGGCCGCGATCATGCCGGCCGAGGCGATCGGCCGGGTCAGCACATAGTCGAGCAGCGCCGGCAGTTTTGAAGTGGCGCGGCGGCCAGCGAGTTTTCGGGCGAGCAGGGTTTTCTGGTTTAGCCAGCGGTCGTGGTCCTTAAGACCGGCGGCCTCAGCTTCAGCGAACCATCCGCCTGACGCTCGAACACGTGGGTGGCGATGCCAGAGAAGGTCGCTGGCTTGCCATCCTTGTCCTTGCCTTTGGCGCTCCAGTTTGCCGAGCCATAGACGACCTTGTCATCACCACCCGCGTCGATCACCTCAAGTTTGTGGTCCGTTACGCCGTTGGCGTGCAGCCGGGCGAAAAACTTTTCGATCGCCGCCGGACCCGACGCCACCTCGTGAGTTGGCGGTAGCACCTTCGCGTTCGGCAGATATAAGGCGGCAACGGCCTTCGCGTCGCCCTTGTTGAACGCCGTATCAAATGCTGCGTAAGCCGACGAGACATCGCTCTTGGGGTCACCGGCAAAAGACCCCACCGGAGCGACTGTAAGCAAACAAAGAGTGAACGCCGCTGCGTGAATCAAACGCATGAAATCCTCCCTTTTCAATTTGCTATTGCAAGCGTGTGAAGAACTAACACCACGGTGGTGTACCCTAAAGCGCCGCTCAAGTGGGAACCGGACGACGCTCTGCAAGGTCGCGGGCGCGACCTTGCAATCTGGAGCTTTGATCGGTTCGACAAACACTTGTGGCGATTGTCCCCAAGCAGATATCCGACAGCGACTCCTATCTCCAGAAACTCAGGAGAGTTTCTGCATTCCATGGGATGCCACGCGCCCGCCGCTATTGGCACGTCGCGTCGGGCGGCGAGTAGGAAACGCTGCTCAACCCGCACTCGGCATTTATCAGTTCGATGTCGCAGTTGGGTCACAGGCGGCAATGGAGGTCCGCGCAAGGGAAGTCCGGTCTACCGGTGACTGCGAACGTGCGGATAGTTCGAGGGTCTTCGGCTCGGGCCAGAAGTAGTCGTTAGCGCTTCAGTCCTCGTCGAGCTCCCCGATATGACGCTGGCTGTATAGCTCAAGGCCGATCCTCGCGACGAGTTTGACCTGGGTCTCCAGAAAGTCGATGTGCTCTTCCTCATCGTGCATGAGTTGCTCAAACAGATCTCGTGTCACGTAGTCCTCTACCGAATGGCAATGGGTCGCGGCTTCAGTGTAGAGGGAGTGCGCCGACAATTCGGCTTGCAAGTCGTTATCGAGCACGGCCTTCACGGTCTTCCCAATATGAAGGGATTCTAGCGTCTGCATATTGGGAGATCCGTCGAGGAAGATGATGCGTTCGATGAGCTTGTCGGCATGTTGCATCTCTTCTATCGATTCCTTGCGCCAAGTCTTGGCCAGTACCTTGTAGCCCCAATTGTCGAGCAGGCGATAATGCAGCCAGTACTGGTTCACCGCGGTGAGCTCATGGCGCAGCGCTTTATTGAGGTATTCGATAGCTTTTATATCGCCCTTCATGCTCTGCTCCTCTTCGCGGGTGCCACTTGAATCGGTTTTGTTGTGTGAGCGGCTGGAATTTGGTGTTTGACCAAGACACCGGAAAGTTTAGAGCGTCTGCGCTAGCGGTTCGAGCAGTTTGGGGCGTCTACCGCTCGCCGTCGGCCGCGACGCAAGGCTAGTCTAGGTTCCTCGAAAGGGCGGATTCGGCGGCCACGTTGGAACGACCGTTTCGAGCCAAATCCCGGACGCGTGCAGCCGACGCTACTCGTTTTCACTTCGGCGAGGGAGCAACAACAAACTCCGCACTGAGCGTGACCTTCGATTTTATCGAATTGGAGATGAAACACTGCGTTTCGACGGTTTCCATAATTTCGCGGGCACGCTCGATCTCGGCTTTGCCTTTGAGGCTTACGCGAGGTCGAACGATGACTTCCGTGATGCGGTACTTGCCTTCGATGTTTTCGAGCAGGCCTTCAGCTTCGCTTTCATATCCGACCGGCGTCAGACCTTTGGCATGGGCGAGCGTAAGGAACGTCAGCATCATGCATGTATTGACCGAACCCACCATTAGCTCTTCAGGCGCCCAGATGTCTGGCGCACCTTTGAACTCCGGCGGGCTGCCAACGCTGATGTGTGGCTTTCCCGACGCCGAAAGCGTACCCCGCCGCGCGGAACTCCAGGCGGTGTTGGCCTTGTAGCGAAAAGATTTGTAGGCTCTCTTTGTCTCCACGGAAACCTCCGAGACCGCTGTCGCCGAACGGGCCCTGGCGTCGTCTCGCTCGGTAGGGCGCCACCGACCTCACACGTCATCGTCAGGATCTTTCGGCCGTTCTTGCCGGCACACGATTTCGCATCGAGGAGCCGATCGCGGCCGAAAGCAGTCACGAATTGAGCGCCAGGGACTTGGCCTACCCCGCACACTCACTTTTTCGACTTCATCGCCTGCGGCACTCGGGGACAAAGTCGACATGATGCTGCGCGACGTTGAACAGCGCCTGCTGCCGTTTGGCCACGACGGGTTGCTCCGCGAGGTCGTGATTGCGAAGACGGATGTTGCCCGCTCGCCTCCGCTGTAGCGCGCACGAATCTGCCGACCCCTCACGCAACGCGTCGCGTTCTCAGTCGCAGCGGCGCTCCCTGCGCGTAATCATGCGGCCGTCGTCCCGTTCAACCGTGGTAGTTTCCATGCGACAGTGCCGTCGTGGACCGATGGTGACACCACCTGGGCCGACACCAACTGTGGTGTCGGAGTCATACCGTCGGCGATGCTCCCTATCGTAATCGTAGCGGTAGTCGCGGTCCCGGCCGACCTGAACATCGACGCCTTGGGCCACCTTGACGCCCTCGGCCTTCGTCGGAGTGCTGAGTGGGGCAGTCAGCAGTACCGCTGCGGCTGCGGCCACAGAAAGAGCGATCTTCATCATTTGGAAGTCCTCCCTCGGCTTGATTTGGAGATGCAACGGGCGCGAACCCTGAGGGTTCCACCGGGTAGTCCTCGATCGAACGAGGCGCCCCCACTTTTCGCGTCGATCAGATCAGGCTGATCCGTGGAAGCTGGCCGCCACTCCGTCAAAAGCTGACATGCGCCGTGGCCTTGCCGATCATCCGCCGGATAATGGCGATGACGATGCGGCCCTCGGTTGCCAATAGACCGGATTCAGGCTGCTACTCACTCATTGCGCGAGGACTAGCTCGTCAGGCCGCTCTCATAGGCGAGAAGGCGTTCAGTCAGCCCTTTCGGATTTGACAGCGCCAGCAGATGGCCACCGGGAATTTCGTCCACCTCCTTGCCGAGCCTCTCACGTGCAACTCGCCGTTGAAATTCGATCGGGAAAAAGCGGTCGTCTCTTCCCGCCAGAACGTGAACGGGAATGTCGGGCCAGCGCTCGAAACGGCAGAATTCGCCGAAAACAATCTCGGCTTCCTCGCGCGGTTGCGGCGGACCGGCGCGCAGCACATCTTCCGGTACGTCGTGCAGGAAGTAGGTCGCGAGATCAAACTCCGTCGCATAGCCGCGGCGCCCCGCGGCTTTCTTCCGCGCTTCGACAGCTCCTGTGGCGTCCCACCATGCGCCAGCCATCTCGCCGGGCTTTGGGATCATCGCATTGACGAATACGAGCATCCGCACGGGCGCATGCAGGCAAACAAGCGGCGCCGTGAAGCCCGCGAGCGATTGAGCGATGAGAACAACGTCGCGTCGTTCCGCGATCGCGCGGACGACGATCTCCGCATACGCAGCGAGACCGGCATGCCTGTCGTCCCCAGGTAGATCGACGGCGATGGCTGCATGCCCGGCCGCGTGAATGAGCGGCACCACCCGGTGCCAATACCAGGCCATACCGCCTGCCCCGGGGACAAGGACGAATGATCCCATGCAAATTCTCCTCCGTTGCTGCCAGGCCAGTTGCGCGAAGGCGCGGGCAGCGAACCCCTGCAACGGAAACGCGGTCCCTCAAAAAGTGCCGCGAGACGACATTGTGCTCTGGGCTGGTGAAACCGCAAGTTTTCCATCGGGGGGTGCTCCGTTGCGTGCAACGCGAGGCTTAGTCCAGTGTTCATCCGAAAGGAGAAGTTCGTTCAGAGAAAATCAACCAGGAACGCGATACCGGCAACATCTTGACAAGCAAGAGCGGAGTTACTGGAAGTCTCAAGCAGCTCATCGAGAGTGGAGAACAATTCGATCTGGCAATTATACCAGGACCGCTGATGGACAAAGGGCTGGAGCGCCCTTCCTCTCAGTGAGCCTGACGAATCTCAATCAAACTAAGGCCAAGCGTCGGATGTATTTCGCCGCAGGAACTCTGGCGGCTGTTCGCAGTTATTTGCGCACATCATATCGGCCGACCCTTTCGACCGAAGGAGGCCAAGATGTTCATTTCAGGCGAAAGTCTCCTCATCATCTTGCTGGCTGGCCTCATTGCAGGTTGGTTAGCGGGAAAGATTGTTGCGGGCGGGGGCTTGGGTCTGATCGGTGACATTGCCGTTGGAATTGTCGGCGCTCTTATCGGCACTTGGCTGTTGCCCCGCTTGGGGATCCACATCGGCAATGGCCTCCTCAGCACCATCATTGTCGCCACTATCGGCGCCGTCGTGCTCTTGCTCATTATCAGGCTGGTTAGCGGGGGATTTCCACGACGACGATGGGGCCTTCCGTGGCGACGCTGGCGACTATGAGGTGATCCGAGTAACTCAGGACAGGCGCGCGCCAATATTGCGGGAGGTTTGTCAACCCATGCCACGATTGCGCGCTTCAATTCTGCCGATAATCATCCTGGCGCAACTCGCCACACCGGCTGCATTGGCTCAAACTCAGACGCAGCAAGAATCGAAGCCGGGTTCAACTGTAACGACGAAAATGGAAGATGTCTCGAAGTGGAGCCAACGGCAGTGGACCGCGGCAAAGGCGGAATGGTCACAACAGAAAGCGAAATGGTCCGATTGTCAAAAGCAGGCGGACCAGAAAAAGCTTTCGGGTCGGAAAAGCTGGACCTTTCTTTATAATTGCATGACAAAGTGACTTTGCGGACGCGAGGTGCTCTGACGGTCTGATTTCGCGTCATGCTTTCTGCCGTTGGCAGCCGGCTGTGAATCGGCGCGGGGGCCCGACGCCAATCGGCACGATAAGTCACTGATTCACATGACATTGGAGCGGTCATGCGTCGGTGTCGAGTCACAGTCTGACAGCGCACATGGGTTGCTTGTACCGTTCGCGCGTACAGGTGAAGCCGACTGCAGACTCTGCGGGCCGCACCGATGAGGGGTTGCCCGGTCAGACTGTCCTCGCCTCATCACCTGACGGCGCAAGCTGTGATGCGTCCTGCGCCACTTGTACTTAGGGAATGATCGGTCGCGATCAGGAGATAAATGGCCGGCACCACGAAGAGCGTGAACAGTGTACCGATCGAGAGTCCGCTTGCGATGACAAGTCCCATGTTGAAACGCGAGACCGCCCCAGCGCCGCTTGCGAGGATCAGTGGAACCACGCCAAAGACCATTGCCGCGGTGGTCATGAGGATCGGCCGCAATCTGATTCCGGCCGCCTGCTCGATTGCTTCGCGCTTGGCGATGCCGCCGCGCTGCAGCTCGTTTGCGAATTCGACAATCAGAATGCCGTGCTTGCTGATCAGGCCCATCAACGTCACCAGGCCGACATCGGTGTATATGTTCAGCGATGCGCCGCCCATGCCAAGGCTCACGAAGATCAACGCGCCGGCGATCGACATCGGCACCGATACCAATATGATGCATGGATCGCGGAAGCTTTCGAACAGCGCCGCGAGCGACAGGAAAATGATCACCAGCGCAAATCCGAACGTGGCGACAAAGCCGGAGGATTCCTGGATATATTGCCGGGACAAGCCGCTATAATCGACGGTGTAGCCTCGTGGTAACTCTTGGCAGCAAGATTGCTGAGGAAGTCCAGGGCGTCGGACTGCGCTACGCCGGGCGCCGCAACGCCCTGAATGGTGGCGCTGTTCAGCTGCTGGAAATGGTTAAGCGTCTCCGGGACCGTTTTGGTCGCGATGTGCGCGATCGTCGACAGCGGCACGGGAATGCCCGAAACGGTGGCCACGTAATAGTTGAGCAGCTGATCGGTATTCAGACGAAACCGTCGCTGGACTTGCGGGATTACCTTGTAGGAACGCTGGTCGAGGCTGAAGTAGTTCACATACCCACCGCCCAGCATCGCCCCCATCGCGTTGCCGACATCGCTCATCTTGAGCCCAAGTTGCGCAGCCTTGTCGCGATCGATCTCGACGACGGCTTCGGGATTGTCGATCTTCAGATCCGCGTCGAGGAAGATGAACATTCCGCTGTCGATCGCAGCTTTCAGGAACTGCTGGGCGGCATCGTCGAGCTTGTCGAACGAATCGGTCGTCTTGATCACGAACTGGATCGGCAGCCCCTGGCTGCCCGGCAGCGGAGCCAGCTGAAAGGCGGCGATCCGCGCCCCGGCAACCTGGTCGAGTTGCTGCTGAACGATCGGCTGCAGCTGGTTGCTCGTCCTTGTGCGCTCGTCCCACGGCGTCAGCACCATGCCCGAGACCACGCGCGCAGGCGAGTTGATCTGGAAGACGTGATCGGTTTCCGGATATTTCTTCATGATCTGGAAGACCTGCCGCGCATACAGCACCTTTTGCTGTAAGGTCGCGTCCGGCGCCAACGTGGACGTCGCAATCACCACACCCTGGTCTTCCTGGGGAGCGAGTTCGCTCTTGGTGCCTGCATAAAGGAAATAGATGCTGGACAGCACGAGCAGTGCGAAGACGCCTGTTACAGGTATATAGTCGAGGCTGCCGTGCAGCCAGCTCAGATAGAGACGACGTAGCGCCTCAAAACGGCGATCAATGAGGGCAGCGAATCGTGCTTGCCAACCGCGCGTTGCGCCATGCGGCTTGAGCAGACGGGAACTCATCATCGGCGACAGCGTCAGCGCGGCAACGGCCGATATTGTCACCGTGCCGACCAGGGTGAATGCGAATTCCGTGAACAGCGCCCCGGTCAGACCGCCCTGGAACGCGATCGGGACATAGACTGCGACAAGGACAACCGTCATAGCAACAATCGGGCGGCCGAGTTCTCGCGCCGCCTCGATCGCCGCAACGACCGGCGTCTTGCCGGCCTCAAGGTGACGGTTGACGTTTTCGACGACGATGATGGCATCATCGACCACGAGCCCGATCGCAAGCACCAGCGCCAGCAGCGTCAAGAGATTGATCGAGAAACCGACCGCCAGCATCATGGTGAAGGCGCCCACCAGCGACAGCGGGATCGCGACCATCGGGATCAGGACGGAACGCCCCGACCCCAGGAACAGGAACACGACGAGATTGACGATCAGCAGGGCCTCGACGAGCGTCTGCACGACGTCATAGATCGCCGAGCGCACGAATTTGGTGGAATCGTAAACGATCTGGCCGTGCAGTCCGTTGGGCAGCTGTTGTTGTATGCCCGGGAAGATCCGGTGCACGCCCGCGATCACGTCGAGCAAGTTGGCAGTCGGCGCCACCTGGATGCCGATATAGACCGCCGGCTTGCCGTCGAATGCGACCTGTGTGTCGTAGTCGTCCGCGCCGAGCGAGACGTTGGCGACATCCTTCAATCGCACGATCGCGCCACCCGCCTGCTTGACAATCAAGTTGGCAAATTCGCTCTCCGAATGTAGGCCGGTCGATGCTGTGAGATTCACCTCCACCATCTGTCCCTTGGTGGTGCCGAGCCCGGAGATAAAATTGTTCTGCGTCAACGCCGCCGCTACATCTGCGGCGCTGAGGCCATAAGCAGCCAGCTTTTTCGGGTTGAGCCACGCCCGCAGGGCAAAGTTCTGTCCGCCCAGAATTTCCGCAGTCTGAACGCCCGGTACGGCCTGCAGCTTCGGCTGAACGGCGCGGGTGAGGTAATCGGTGATTTGATTCCGTCCCAGCACGTCGCTGTCGAAGCCGAGATACATGGCGTCGATCGTCTGACCGATCTGCACCTTTAGTACCGGTTGCTGCGACCCTAAGGGAAGCTGGTTGAGCACCGAGCTGACCTTGGTGTTGATTTCCGTCAGTGCCTTGTCGGCATCGTAGTTGAGGCGGAGGTTGATGGTGATCGTGCTGACGCTGCTTGCGCTATTCGAGCTCATGTAATCGATGCCGTTTGCCTGGGCGATCGCGTTCTCGAGCGGCGTTGTAATGAAGCCGGCGATCACATCGGGGGCAGCGCCGTAATAGGTGGTAGTAACGGTGACGACCGCATTCTGCGTGCGCGGATATTGCAGCACAGGCAGCGAGCTCATGGCGCGCAGGCCGAGCGCGAGTATCATCAGATTGACCACAGTGGCAAGAACGGGCCGGCGAATGAAGAGGTCGGTGAAGTTCATGGCAGGCCTCTCATTGTTCGGAGACCTGAGGGTTCGCGCTGAAAGGCGTGGTGACTTCGTTATTGATTTGGACCGGCGATCCGTTGTGCAGCTTGTTCTGCCCGGCCGTGACCACGACATCGCCAGGCTTGATTCCATCCAGCACTGCGACTTGGTCGCCGCGGGTCTGGCCGGCTTTCACGAAGACCTGGTGCGCGATCTTTTGCCCCTGCCCACTCTCGTCCCCGCCGGCATCTTCGATCAGATAGGCAATATCTCCATACGCGTTGTAGTAGATCGCCGTCTTCGGCAGCGTCACGTAATCCTTCTGCGTCCCCACATCGATATCGACGGTCGCAAACATTCCCGGCAGCAGCTTCTCGTCGGGATTCTTGAATGTCGCCCGGACCTGGACGTTCCGGGTCGCCGTATTGACGAGGGAGTTGATCGCCATGATCGTGCCGATGAATGTCTGATCCGGATAGGTGTCGACCTTCGCAATGACGGGTTGGCCGACCCTGATCTTTGCCAGGTCCTGCTGCGGCAGGTAGAAATCCACGAAGATCGGATCGAGCTTCTGCAGCGTTACGATCGGCGTCCCCGGCGCGATATACTGGCCGAGGTCGACCTGACGGATGCCTATTCGGCCGGAGAAAGGTGCTCGGATCGACTTGTAGCCGACAAGCGCCTGTTGTTGCGCAACCTGCGCCTGGTCGTTCTTGAGCGTTGCCAGGTCCGTATCAGCAGTCTGCTGGCTTACGGATTGGCTCTTGAGCAACCTGACGTCGCGATCGTAGTTGAGCTGCGCCAGCGCCGTCATCGCCTCCAGAGCGTGCAAATGCGCGACGTCATCGGCGTCTTCCAGCTCGACGAGCAATGTTCCCTGCTCGACTTCTTCGCCGGACTGGAAGTGGATGGCTTTGACTGTACCGGCGACCTGCGAACTGAGGTCGGCCCCCTTTTCCGCCCGGGTGCTACCCACGGCCTCCAGGCGGTCCTGCCACCGCTGCGTGCCGGCTGTGATCGTGGAAACCGTCTGCGGCGGGTTGCGCAGTCCGGCGATCGACTTCTGGATCATTCTGGCCCGAAAAGCTTCAAACCCGAACACCGACCCCAAAACCAGTCCGACGGCGACCAGCATGATGGCCATGCGTCGAAGCATCCGGGAGGTCTGGCTTTTGGAAGGAACGGCGCTTTTCATTGCCGTTGACCATCAGTTGTGGCGCCCGCGCCGCGCTTCGTCCCCCATCGATTTCCGAGATGCAGTTCCAGGACTGATCTCGAAACGACTATTGAAGGCGACGGTTCCCGACACCTCTTTCACGGCGGGAACTGCCTAACAAATCGTCGCGATCCGCGGCCAGAGTTCATAGCCCGGAGGCCGGTTGAGACCGTAGGCTGGCTGGGCATCAGGAACGCCCGGAGGCAACCCACGCTACGAAGGCCGCCCGTGCATCGACCGGAATGGTGAGCGACAGCGAGAGCGCCTGGCAGCCGGTATCTTGCCTGAGCCACTCCTCGCGCCGTTCTCAGGTCCGCGTTGAGGCGCCGGGCCGCTTCCGCCACCGCAGCAGGGTTTGCCGCGCGCCGGAAATTGGAACTCATGTGGCCCCGCCGTACGGTGTTACCCATGCGCAATTGTACCTCATAGCGCACTTGCATCTAAGCCCCGATGATGTTGCAAGCAGAAAATCCGCTTCGTGGTTGCGGGCTTTTTTGAGTTTAGTTGTTGGAGAGTGAAAGCGTCTGGAAGTGAACTGGATCTCGGTACGAATAGAGAAGGCTGCCCCGAACAGATGTTGAGGCCACTGGTCCGCGCCGCTCGGAATGCAGAAGGCGGCCGATGCCTCACCCTGCGGTGACGCGTCCCGGCGGAGGTGGTAACCGGCTTCTGGCAGCACTGCTGCCACCGGACTTCGCTCTGCTGGCGCCCGAGCTGGAACCAGTCGCGCTCGATCAGGACGCGGTCCTCGCGCGAGCGGGTGACGAGGTCGAGCATGTCTTCTTCCCTCATAGCGGCGCCGTCTCGCTGATGATCGACATGGCGAACGGGCAGACGGTTGCCACCGCAGCAATCGGGTGCGAGGGAGCAGTCGGCATCCTCTCCGCGCTAGGGCCGTCACCTTCGGCCATTACCGCCATCGTGCACGCGGCAGGGACCGCCTCGCGGATTCCCGCCTCCCGATTTCGCGCCGCTTTCAACCGCAGCCCCGCGCTCCGGCACGCGCTCCAGGCCCACCTCAGCGCGATGCTGACACAGTTCCAGCTCGGCGCGGCCTGCAATGCGCTGCATCCGGTCCAAGTCCGCATGGCACGCTGGCTGCTCAATTTAAGCGACCACATTGACCACGACGTCCTCCCCCTCACCCAGGAAGCGCTGTCGCAAATCCTCGGTGTGCGACGAACGACGGTGACACTCCTGATGCGCAGTCTGCGCGCGTCGGGCGCGATCAGATCTGATCGACGAGGCCAGATCGAGATCGACCGATCGCGCCTCGCCGCGGTGGCGTGCGAATGCGGCGAGACCATGCGTCTCGAGGTTGAGGGATCTGCCTCGACCAATACGGCCCGATTTCGCTTTCTGGGTGTTGAGACTGTTGAGCGCGTCTCACTAGGTGCATTGGTTGCTCGTTCCGCGAAGGACTGCTCCGTGACCGCGCACCCGACCAGCGTTGGAAATAGGCTCTTGGCGGCGTTGCCGCCGGCGGATCTCGGCTTGCTCACGCCCCACTTCCAAAAAATCTCGTTCGAACCCGACGCCATGTTGGTGCGGTCGGGCGATGAACTCGACCAGGTTTATTTTCCCCATAGCGGCGCCGTCGCCTTCATGGTCGATATGCCCAACGGGCAAACGGTCGCAACCACGTTGATGGGGCGGGAAGGCGCATTGGCCTCGCTCTCCGTGCTCGGCCCATCGCGGTCGTCTGTGACCGCGATCGCTCGCGTGGCCGGCACCGCATCACGGATTTCCGCCGCGAAATTCCGACTCGCCTATGCGCGAAGCGCAGCCATCAGGCACGTGGTCCAGGTCCACGCCCGTACCCTGTTGTTGCAGCTCCAGCACGTAGTCGCCTGTAACGCGCTGCATCAGGTGGAAGGCCGCATGGCGCGGTGGCTACTGCAGTTTCACGACCGCGTTCCCGACGATGTGCTTCCGCTGACGCAGGAAGCGCTTGCCCAATTGCTCGGGGTCCGGCGGACGACGGTGACGTTGACGATGAGCAAGCTTCGCGCGGCTGGAGCCATCAGGTCCGACCGGCGCGGCTTCGTCGAGGTCGACCGGGCCCGGCTCGAAGGCGTAGCGTGCGAATGCTATACGCTGATGCAGCGCAGGATCGATCGCATGTCCTGCCAGGAATTATCCACGCCCCGACTTGCCCTTGCGCCGTTCCAGGAAAGCTCCGTCGTCACCTCCGGTGAAGCTGGCGAACACCATCCTGAAATCAAGGCCGCTTCGTCGGGGAGGAAATAGCGGGTCCTTCCGTCACGATCAGGCTCTCTCCGGTGTGAACAGGCGTCCAAGAGTGACCCCTCCACCGCTCGGCAGATCAATAGCTTAGCTCGCCGATCGGCGCCCGGTCGCCGCTGGCTGCGTTCGAAGCCTCGCGCCGTTTGATGATCAGGGCTATCCTTTCTCCGCCATAAAGCTTGGCCCCGGTGGCGGCTCTCGGGCGCAAGAAATGAGCCGCACTGTTTGCGTTGGTGATCAAATGACGCACGGCGGCCAGAAGGGTTTCGGCATGACAAAGCACGGCCGATCCGGGCACGCGACCCGATCGCCGCGCTTCCGCTTCCTGCAGAAGCTCGAAGCGCAAAAGAATGATCGGAAGGACCGCTCTCGGATCAAGGACCCGAAACAGTCCGTCGAGGAGCTATTCCATCCCCGGAAAGCAACATGAGTCCTGACGAACTATCCGCGCTCGCGGCGTTCGATCTACTCGAAATGATGTTCAAGAGCCCACCGCTCGCGCGGCGGCGGTTCGGCCCCCTCATTGCGCCCCGTGGATTGCTGCTCTCATTAGATTTAGATTTCGACGGTTATCGCCCCCAACGGTCCTGCCACATTTTTTCACCGATCTGGCAAGGTATCCGCGGCTCTTTCTCGGCGGCCGGAACGATCCGGTACCCTGGCGTTCGGCCCGCAACCTCGAGCACGAGCTTGGCGCGGATCGCTTCCTTGAAATGATCACGATCCTTGATCGACACGACGAAAGCGCCCGGTCCACCAATGACGCAGTCCTCGTAATAAAAATCGAGGTTGTCGATATCCATTGTCGAATAGGACGGCTCCTTCACCATGATCGGGAGTCCGTTGATGATGATGCCCTTCTCTAGTGCCACATCGCGAGCGCCGGTGACAGGCTCGCCGTTGTTGTTCGGGCCGTCGCCGGAAATGTCGATGACGCGCCTTAAGCCCCGATGAGGATTTTCGTCGAATAGCGGCACCGCGAAATTGATCGCGCCAGAGATCGAGGTGCGCGAGCCCCGACGAACCGGCGCCTTCATGATTTCGCCGGCGACGGCGTCCGCCGTCTCCGGGCCGTCGATCACTCGCCAGGGAATGATGATCTTCTGGTCGGTCGATGCCGACCACTCGAAATAGGTTACGGCTACCTTGCTGGTCGGACCGTTCTTCAGCGCCTGAAGGAAATCTTTCGAGACGATGGCCTGCGCATAGCCCTCGCGCTGGACCGCGAGTTCGTCCAGATCCATCGAATAGGAAACGTCGACCGCGATAACGAGTTCAACATCGACGGATGGCGGATTGTTGTTGACGTCCGCCAGCTGCGATCTTGGGTTGGGCGCGGCACTGCCGGCACCCGCGGCCATCGTCCCCGCGATCAGCGCCGCCCCGATCGAGACACACCAGCGCATGGCAGCTCTCCCGTCGTTTCAAACGGATGGTGCCACGCAAACTGGACTTGGAAAAGCGGGAACATGCGCCACGAGGGCATCGAGGTGTGGCACAGCTGGCAGGTCGCCGACGAACAGGCTGATGGCGATGTCGCTCTTCATGGTGAAGTACCGCGATGTAGGGGGATGCACGATGTCAGGGACATTCGGCTTCGGTACCGGCGTCAACCCATAGACGGTGCTTCCTTCACACCCAGGAGAGATGATATCTCGCCACGTGTCGCCGCAGGTAGCCTTCGCCTTCCACGCCATCCAGCTGCGCATCGCGTGCGGTATAGAAGTTGACCGCGCTCGCCATCATGTCCTTTCGGAGATTCGGGCCGTTTCGATCGCGATTTGACGGTAAAGCGGCTTCCCCGTGATCTGGAAGGCAGCCGTATATAGGCACCGCATACTCTCGCGTGGCTTCGAATGCCCGACCAGTTTAGATAATCGGCTAAGCGTGGCCACGCATCACAACCGCCCTGCCATCGTAACCTGAGCCCTTGGCGCATTAAACTGGTTTCGTGTGAAGTTTCGGCCTGACGCTTGGAAAAGGTTACCAGCACCCAAAAAAATCTCATGCCAGCCTGTCCGTCGTCCGCGCTAAGTGCCACGAGCTCCTTATCGCAACGGCACGCACTGCGATTGCGAATGCGTTCCCTCGGCAATTGCCTGACATCGTGGTTTGGCGCCCGGGGCGGTCTCCGGTCGTAGATTGCGCCAGCTCATCGCCCACTGACGGCATCCCGCCTTGCGTTGGAACCTCCGATACGCGCAACTGTTGTTGCCTCGGAGGCCTCAAGCAATGGACATGATCACGCGCACCATCGGCGCGGACGCTGCCCCTGCGGGACAAAATTCTCCAGTGAACTCGCACAACGAGTGGGATCCGCTGGAGGAAGTGATTGTCGGACGGCTGCAGGGCGCGACCATTCCGTCCGCTCATCCCGTTGTTACCTGCAACATTCCGGGCATGGCTGCGTGGGCTCAGTCGCGGGCCGCAGGTTGCCGCTATCCAAAGATCATGGTCGAACCGGCGCAGCGCGAGCTTGATGGCTTTGTCGCGCTGCTACAGTCGCTGGGCATAGTGGTAACGCGGCCGGAACCGACTGACTACAAAAGACGCTTCAGTACGCCTGAATGGTCTTCGCAGGGGTTCTGCAATTCCTGTCCGCGCGACAGCATGCTCGTGGTCGGCGACGAGATCATCGAAACGCCGATGGCTTGGCCGTGTCGCTACTTCGAGACGCACTCCTATCGTCCGATCCTGAAGGAGTACTTCCGACGAGGCGCACGCTGGACCGCCGCGCCTCGGCCGCAACTGACGAACGAGCTGTTCGATGCAGAGTTTCGTGTCCCCAAATGCGACGAGCCGATTTCATACATCCTAACTGAATTCGAGCCGGTCTTCGACGCCGCCGATTTCGTTCGCTGCGGGCGCGACCTGTTCGTGACCCGCAGCAACGTAACCAATGCATCCGGCATTGAATGGCTGCGTCGCCATCTCGGGGACAGTTATCGCATTCATGAGATCGAGAGCCGCTGTCCCAATCCAATGCACATCGATACCACTATACTGCCGCTTGGGCCCGGCAAGATCCTGATCAATCCCGAATACATAGACGTCGACCGTCTCCCGGCCATCTTGAAAAAATGGGAAATCCTTGTGGCCCCCGAGCCAGACCCGATCACCGATCGCATGCTCAAGATCACTTCGCTATGCGGGAAATGGCTCAACATGAACGTGCTAACGGTGGACGAGAAGCGCGTCATCGTCGATCCGCATCATACCGCAACAATGCGCGCGATAGAGAGATGGGGATTCGAGCCGCTTCCCTGCGAGTTCTTGCACTACGCCGCATTTGGCGGCGCCTTCCACTGCGCCACGCTCGACGTCCGGCGACGCGGCAGGTTGGAGAGTTATTTTTGAGGCTCCGACCCTCCGCATCCATATCGCGTTGCACGGCCTAAGAGGTGATCTTCAGTCCGATGATGCCCGAGACAATGAGGCCGATACAACCAAGCCTAAGCAGCGTCGCGGGCTCATTGAAAAGATAGATGCCGAGCGCCGTAGTGCCGATGGCGCCAATGCCCGTCCACACCGCATAGGCCGTACCGACCGGCAACGACCTAAGGGCAAGGCCGAGGAATCCAATACTGGCCAACATGGCGACGGCGGTGCCGATCACGGGTAATAGGCGCGCGAATCCTTCCGTGTATTTGAGGCCAATCGCCCAGGCGATTTCGCACAGGCCAGCAACGAGCAGGAAGAGCCAAGCCATGGGAGATCCTCCTTAAGATGTTTCTTCATCTCAGTTCCTCTCCACGCTCGTTGCCAGTCGTGCTGTGTGTCCGCATAAGAAAAACAGGTGCAGCGAAGAATTATGTATTCGAAAACGAGGAAAACAGACTATTTCAGCACGCGGGGAGACTTCACTTTTTTCTTCAACGCAAGCGCCCAAAACCCCACACGGCCAGTCGGTATACAGAAGAACGCCCCGTCCCGGTCCGGCCGTGTTTCGCCTGTCTACCACGGTCTCGCTCGAATATCTGCGATGGTACCATTGAGAGATGTCGACGAACCCGGAAAATGTCTGTTTGGCGGGGAAGACGGGAAGTGATTGGGGGCGCGGTCAGAGTGACGCGACGACCCGACTCGGCGGTTGCCGACGGTGCACCCCGGAGATTGGGCGAAGGCCTTTGGTCGCCGCGAGATCACCTTAGAGCACGGAGATGAGAGTTCGGCTCTTTCGTCTACTCGAAGCGTAGTGTCGCAATCGGATCAAGCCGCGCAGCCCGATGGGCCGGATATCACCAGTCGTTCAACCTATAGTGGGCAACTCGCCGCTTCGGGTTCAAGATAGCCGTTTAGCAGCAGCACGATCCGTCCCAAGGCTCTCGCGAGTATTTAAGCACTTAGAACCAGTGGGATTACGGTGCGGTACTTTCCGGCGGAAGATGGAACTGGCGGTTCGGCGGCCAACTCGACAGACACGTGAGCGAGCCCATGCTCATTCAGCAGCTTGGTCAATTCGGAATGCACCGCCCGCCAAACCCGGTTTGGGTCAGTGTCGGCTGCGGGACGTAGGCGAACGCGCAAATGCGTTGGCGCAGTCTGCACTATCTGAAACAACTCCACACCGGGTACATGATCGATCTCAAGCGCGAGCAATGGCACTGCGACTTTCTCTCCGCGTTCGGTTGGAAACGTGACGATGTCGGCAGCGCGGCCCCGCACGCGGATCGCCGGAAGCGGGTTGCCGCAAGGGCAAGGATCAGGTCGTTGCAGGATGCGGTCGCCTAGATCGTAGCGGAGGATCGGCTGCACGCGATTGGCGAGGTTGCTCACGAGGACCGTATGCGACTCCTCGCCGGGCGGAACCGGCCGATAGCTCGCATCGACGGGTTCGAGGATCACCCAATCGCTGTTGACATGATGCCAACCGTGTTCACAGCCGACGGCCATGAACAGGCATTCCGTCGCGGCGTAAACGGTCCGGACCTTGGCGTGGAATGCCCTTGCGATCCGGTCGTATCCGTCCTGCGAAAGCCCTTCCGAAGTCGGAAGAACCAGCACCGGCCGAATTTGCAGGCGACCGCCATCCTGCTCGCCGGCCAATAGCGCCATGACGCTGGCGTATCCGATGAGCAGAGCCGGGCGGAACCAATTGAGTTCAGCGACTAGATTGCGCAGCGGCGCCTGTGCCGGGAGCGCCCGTAATCGTCGGGCCGACCATTTTGTGCGGATTGCAGCAAAGCTGGTTGCGCCGATGTAATGGCCTTCCATCGCCAGCACCGACGCCGCGCGGCCGCCGCGGACGAGGAGACGAAACCTGTCGCTGGCGCTGAGCCAGCCCGTTATCATGCGCAGCGAAAAAGCGAGTGTGACCGTCCAATTGTGTTTGTCCAACAGAAATATTCCAGGTGTCCCGGTGCTGCCCGAAGTGGTTGCCACGGAATACTTGCCAAGGAGGCGTTGCCCGATCAGCTCAGGGTTATCGACGAACGCACGCACTGCCGCGAAACTAATCTCGCGGTCGGTGACCCAGTCGTCAAAATGACGCATTAGCTCTTGCTTATTAGCCACCGGCAGCACGGACGAACTCTCAATCTGTTCCGGCAGACCCTGATAGAGTTCGCGATAATAGGGTGAGTTGGCGCGAGCGAAGGTCACGGCCTCGCCAAGGCGAGCACGTTGTCGCTGGGCGATGGCGTTGAGACCTTGCCTTCTTGCGCGGTGCGCATCGAGCAATACCGATGAGATGCTTTCGCTCATGATAAATGAACCCACAGCAGGCGAGCGCGTGGCGATGACATTCGATTTCAAACAGCCGACAGATGCCGGTACCAATTACGGGCCGAACGCGCGCTAGCTAGCCCAACAGGTCGCCCCTGTGTAACTTGTCTTCGATCACCACCGACCAAGTCGCCGTCCTCGCGCTCTTCCGCGTGGTCAACGGCTGCGAGGGTAATTTGCCCCCGATGCCCGGCGTGTTTCCGGGCTATCCGGCGCCAGTGATCCGCAATGTTGGCGATCAGCACGGGATGGTGCTGCCGCGACGCGGCCGTCCTTTTCAGCGTAGCCAAAAGGTCTCAATCACGCAGCAACGGACGCCTATCGGGCTGCCAGCCGGAGCGTCATGTGCGAGATGCCGAGGGCAAGGTTGACACCGGACTGCCCCTGCACTCGCTCATCTGGTCCCGGCCGAATCGCGACTGAGACGCCGCGCAGAACGCCCCCCCGCGCGGCGGGGCCTTTGTGCATGGGCGGAAAGGAGAAACGAAAGGCCAGCAAGCGCTGCTTCATTGCGTCGCCCCGCTTCCCTAGCGCCCTTCCGGTTCAGGCGCGTCTCAAGCCTTGCGCAGCGCGTCGGCGCGGATGCGCTCAAGTATGGCCGTCTTCAAATCGTGCAAACCCGAGTTCATGTCCGAAACTTGTAGCACTTTTTCGGACAGCGGGACGAACCCCGGTCCGAAACTCAAATTGCTCCGTCGGAAGTTCGTCGCTTCCGGCGATGCATGGCAAAACCTCTCCGCTGGGGCCAGCATCCTGGCTTCGAGCCGTTCGGTATCGGCGCCCGTGACCGAGGCTGTCCCGTAAGAGTACGGGATTTGCCGATATGTTCATTGAATGCCTTGCCTTTCGGGAGCGCGTTCAACCGAATGGGGCCCAGCGTGGGACGTGCCGGAGGGCCAGTGGACGAACGGAAATCCATCAACGTGAAGGGCTTTCAAGCGCTCCGGCTGCTGCGTGCGTTCTCCAAGATCGCGGATCCTAAATTGCGACAGCAAGTCATCACGTGTGCGGATTCCGGGGATTGCGGCCAGGGATTCCGATTGAACGCGACCATGCATTCCGATCGAAGGCGGCCACCTGTTCCGACGAAGGCGGCCGGGGAGTCGTTGCCGGCATGAGGAGTTGGGTCAGGTTTTCTTGGCTGCGTCAAGATTGGCGCGCTGCGCAGTGATCTTTCGCATGCTGTCTCCGTTGAGTGCGAGGCGGTGAGCGTTGTGGACGAGCCGATCGAGGACGGCGTCGGCGATGGTCGGGTCGGCGATGACCTCATGCCAATTTTCGATCGGTACCTGGCTGGTGATGATGGTCGATCCGCGCTGGTGGCGATCGTCGACGACTTCGAGGAGATCGCGACGCTGCTCGCCGGTAAGCGGGGCGAGGCCCCAATCATCGAGGATGAGCAAATCGACCCTCGATAGCGTCTTGAGGAGCCGCGCGTAGCGTCCGTCGCCGCGGGCGAGCGCAAGAGCTTCGAACAGCCTTGGCAGGCGATGGTATAAGACGGATCGATTATCGCGGCATGCCTTGTGGCCGAGCGCGCAGGCGATCCAGCTCTTGCCGACGCCGGTCGGCCCGGTGATGAGCAAATTTTGCTTGCGGCCGATCCAATCGCCATCGACGAGCTTGGCAAAGAAGGCGCGATCGATGCCGCGCGGCGCGCGCAGATCGACATCTTCGACGATTGCGGTCTGCCGTAGCGAGGCGAACTTCAGGCGCACGATGAGCCTTTTGTTCTCCCGCTCGGTTGCTTCGCGATCAATCATCAGGCCGAGCCGCTGCTCGAAGGTCAGCGCGGTGACGTCGGGTTGGCGTTGCTGATCATCGAAGGCCTTGGCCATGCCGGCGAGCCCGAGAGCGGCAAGACGTTCGTGGGTGTGGTTGCTGAGCATAAGGTCTCCTTCTTGCTGGTCAGTGGTAGTAGCCGCGGCCCCGGATGTTGCCGTGCTGGATGGGATCGGCGTCGGGGGTGGTGTCAGGAAGGAAGGCCTTGTCGAGGCCGGTCTTGAGGATCGAGGCGATCGACCGATAGCTCGCTGCGCCGATGCTGATGCCACGGCGGCATGCGGCCTCGAGACGCTGCGCCCCATAGGTCCTCTCCATCCGCAGGATACCGAGACAGGAGCGGAAGCCCTGCTCAGGATGGGGCTTTGTCCGCATGATCGCCTCGCACAGCGCGACCGTGGACGGACCGATCTTCTCGGCGGCGGCCAGCAGACGCGCCGGCGTCCAGAAGGCGTATCGGCGATGCGCGCTCGGCATGTGCTCTGGGATCGTCGTGTGCCGGCGCTTCAAGCCCGAGCGTGCGTGGCTAGCGATGCGGGTGCCGCGATGGAATACCTCGATGGTAGCCTCGGTGGCCCGCACCTCGACGACCTGGCGGATCAAGCGGGATGGCACCGAGTAGAAGTGTCCCTGAACTTCGACGTGGTAATCCGGCGCCACGCGCGCGCGGCGCCATTCGGCATACTGATAGGGCTCGGGCGGCAGCGGCATCAGGGCCGGACGATCGATGGTGTCGAAGAACTCACGGCGGCTGGCACCGAGCTTGCGCATCAGGCGGGCATTGAGGTCGTCGACCAGGATGCGGATCGCGACGTTCAACTCGGCGAGCGAGAAGAAACGCCGATTGCGCAGCCGCGCCAAAATCCATCGCTGAACGATGAGAACCGCCGCCTCGACCTTGGCCTTGTCGCGCGGCTTGCGCGGCCGCGCCGGCATGATGGTGGTGCCGTAATGGGCCGCGAGATCCTGGTAGGTCCGGTTGACCCCCGGCTCGTAGCGGCTCGCCGTCGTGACCCCGGCCTTCAGATTGTCGCAGACGAGCGCCTTCGGCACCCCGCCCAGGAAGGTCAGCGCATCCACATGGGCGCCGATCCAGTCGGGCAACGCCTCGCTGAACCGAGCTTGGACGAATGTGTAATTCGACGCTCCCATGACCGCGACGAAGATCTTGGCGGCGCAGACCTCCCGGTGAGCCCGTCGAACACCGGCACGGTATCGCCGGCGAAGTCCACGAACAGCTTTTCGCCGGCCGCGTGGGTCTGCCGCATCGTCGCCGTGATCCCGTGGCGCCATTCGACGTAGAGGTCGCAGAACCGGCTGTAGCCGTAGCCGTCGGGATGATGCCCGCGGTATTCCTCCCACAGCAGCGCCAGCGTTACGCTGCGGCGGCGCAACTCGGCATGGATGTGTCCCCATTCCGGAACCGGCTTCAATCGCGGCGGGTTGTAGCCGGCCGGCGCGAACAGCTTGCGCTCCAGCGCAGTGTCGTCGAGCTCCTCCGGGATCGGCCAGGTGATGCCGATCACCGCAGCCCGGCGGACATACTCCGCGATCGCCGTGCGACCGATCCCGACCGAGCGGGAGATCACCCGATCGCTCGTTCCACAGGAATACTTCAGGCGTAGAACTTCTCGAATCTTCCGCATCGGCAATCTCTCGGCGGGCATCGGACCTCCCATTGCGTGAACCGCAAAAGGAGGGACCTTGCCCCGTTCAGATTGCCGACAACGCCCCCCGTCTCACCCTATCAACAGGGTGGCCGCCTTCCGTCGGATTGGGTGGCCGCTTTCGATCGGAATCGGTGGCCGCCTTCCGTCGGAATCGGTGGCCGCTTTGCCTCGGATTCCGCATCACGTGCCCAGAGAAGCTCGCATCGGATGCGCCGATCCTCCCGAACAAGCCGCCTACGGACAGCGCGGGTCACTAGAAGTGGTGGTCTGACCCGGCCCCACCCGCCGCACATTTCCGGCTGCGAAGAGCTTCGTTGGCGGTCACTGCATCACCTACGGCTCGTGGCGAAGGGCGGAACAGTGCAAAGCCGCAGCCCCCGGCAATCCGGAGTCCCTGCTCGGCGTTAGCAGCGCGGAACGGGTCCCGTGCGGAAGCATTCGGGTCGGCTGATGCTCACCCTATTGCTCATCCAAATAGCCGAGCCAGCGCGTCCGATTGCTCGGCGAATTTTCGGGCGTTGGTCTTCCGCAGCCGTTCCAGGTTTTGCAGCTTCCATCGAAGACCGGGAAGCTGCTCCAAGTGCGGCACGCCCAGTAGCGACCATTCGGGCTCTGCGGCAACCAGTGACAGCAGGAAGCGGCGCTCATCGGCGGTCAGACCTTGCTGCAGTTCGCGCATCATTCGCTCGCGCGCGCTGCCAAGAGCGCATCGAGTTCTACGGGCTCGGTGGTCATGCCCGCGAAATTGTGTTCGAACTCCTGGCGGATGTCGCGCAGCGACGGAAACAGGACCTCGTGCACCGGCCGGTTATGGCTCGCGAGATAGATGACGAAAGCGCGGCGAATGCCGACCGTGATTCCCTCGTGCGCGAAAAGCTGCGTGACGTCGAACAAATCGCGGGGATGCTGGCGGTCCATCGCCGCAACCAGTTTGCCGCCATATACGTCTTCGAACGACGCCACCGGGATTTCGAGATCCGCCTGCAGCGTGTCGCGCGCGGCCTCTGTCAGCGACGCCATGTGCACCGGATGGACGGTGCCGCGCATGACGAAGTTGACCTCGATCTTGACCTCAATGCCGCCTCGCCGCACCATCAGCTTGGTCTCGCCGGATTCCGTCGCGGCCGGCGCATGAGTCAGAAAGCCCTGCTTCTGCAGGCGCGCTGCCGACTGACGGATGGCCTCGTTGATGCGCCGCAGCGCCTGCTCGCGCGGCAGTGTGTGGTCGGGAAACACCAGATCGAGATCGACCGAGAGCCGCGGCATGTCGCGCACGAACAGGTTGATCGCCGTGCCGCCCTTGAGTGCGAACGTACCGTCGACGAGCACCAGCGACGCCACGCGCGTCAGCAACCGCGCGCTGTCGAGGTAGACCTGGTTCATGGCTTCAGCACCAGGAGCCCGTCACCGGAGCGGGACACCCAGGCCCTGTCGCTGCCCTTGGGCAGTTGAGACGGATCGAGCTTGCTGGCCCAGGGCTGAGAGAGTTCGCGGCCAAGCTGCAGGCACAGACGCACGGTCTTGACGCTGGTGCAGCGCTTGAGCAGGTCTCGCAGCAGATCGGCACGCAGGCTGTAAGTGCTTTCGACCAGCTCGCGCGCTTCTTGCAGCGGCTGCCGGACGCCGACTTCGCTCAGCACCTCCAGCAATGCGCGTTCCGGCGCCGAGACGAGCGGGCCGCCCTTGCGGCTCTCGAAGGGCCGGACATGAAGCAGCGCGCCGGGTTCTTCCTTGAAGAGTCGCTTGCGGTGGTACTCGGCCGGGAAGCGCTGGGTGAACCACTCCGGAAGGCGTCCGGCTTTCCAGCCGTATAGATGGAGGACGGGCCGCTGGGGGACGTACTGGCGGATGCCGTGCCAGTCGAAGGCCGACTTGCCGCCGACATGCAATCCTTCGAAGCTCCGCTGCAGCAGGACGAGGCTCGGGTGCAAAGTGGGCGGATCGTTTGGCCGGCAATAGACGCCGCGTGCCAACCGTTGCAACCAGCCGGCACGGACATAGTGGACGGCAAGGTCAGCCGATATCCCGAGGGCGGCGAGGTCATCGGAGGTCAGCGGCGCCCCCGGCGCCAAGCGGGTATAGAGCCTGTTTAGCTTGTTTCTTTGGGTCTTAGCCATGCTACGATAATAAGAATTATATCAAAGTCCTGCAAGCTGAATTGGAAGTCGAAGTCGTAGTCAGGCTACGATAACCCGGATTAAGCTAAGAAGACCCGAAGATCGGCCAGGAACTCGTCAGCTGCGGTTGCGCTATGCTCGGTGATACCCGCCAGGCACCACGTGGTGCGCAATTCGGGTCTACTCACCGGTGCACGAACGCGCCTACTCTCCGCTGACAAGAAACCTTGCCGGCGAATCCACCCCATGCAGAAGTCACCGCCCGATCCTAATGTCGCCGATGCCGCGCCGACCGCGCCAATTCTGACCGGCTATGACGAGCAGCACCTGGTCACCTATCTCCGTCTGCTCGACGCCGCCGCCGATGGCGCCGACTGGAAAGAGGTCGCGCGGACCGTGCTGCATATTGACGTCGCGCGCGAGCCGGATCGGGCGCGCCGGGCGTGGGAAACCCATCTCGCCCGTGCCCGCTGGATGACCGAGCATGGCTACCGGCATTTGCTGCGGGGCGGGGCACTGCACTGAGGGCGCCTACAGAATCCCCCAAGCCCGATATCGTCCCCTGCCGGTCACCTCCCGCAGGTCAAGCTCGCCGACCAGGTCCTGAGCGGCGCGCGGCGTGATCTTAAGCTCCTTCGCGATCATACCGGCCGAGGCGATCGGCCGGGTCAGCATATAGTCGAGCAGCGCCGGCAGTTTTGACGTGACGCGACGGCCGGCGAGTTTTCGGGCGAGTAAGGTTCGCTGGTTAAGCCAGCGGTCGTGGTCCTTGAGACCGGCCGCCGCGGCAGCGGTGATGGCCTCGAGTTGCACGGCGAGTCGCGCCGCCGCGTCGCGCGGCCGCCGGCGTTCGCGGGGGATGGCCTTCAACCCGTCATGCAGGCAGGGCAGATGCCAGCGGGTCTTGGCCCGCGCGCGCAACACGCTGGCTGCCAGCAGCCGGCCGAGCCAGGGCGTGTGCTGCAGCGGGGCGATGGCGTCCCAAGCCTCAGTCGCAAGCGCGGCCGCGAGCGTCGGCGGCAATATGCGGGTCTGCTCGACCACGGCGCGCCAGTCGTCGAGACGCGCGTCCTCGTCCCAGTCGGGGTCGTAGACCAGTGGGTCCCGCTCGGACTGGGTGCGACTCCCGCCGGCGAGTGTCCGCTCCGCCTTGGCATTCGCGGCGTCCACCGCGGCGAAGGCGGCGGCCAGGTGCAGGTCGGACTCGATGCCGCCAAGCGGCGTGTCGAGATCAGCGTCTCCGCTATCGTAGCCGCCGACGAAGCTTCGCTCCCCTTCCTTTCGGATGCCCCTGCCCTCCTCCCACTCGCCCTGCCCGGTGCGGCCGCGCAAACTGTCGAGCCCCGCCGGCGATGGCGCCCAATCCGGCTTCGCGTCGGCGATGCGGCGCCGGGTCCGTAGCATGGCGTGGGCGCGGGTGAGTTCGTGGGTCGGGGCGCGGATGTCCATGCCGGCGTCGTGGAGAACCAGATCTTCGAGGTGGACCAATTCACCTTCCAGCCACAAACTGGCGCAGGCGTCAGTATAATGTGTGCGCGCAATCCAGCCGTCGCGGATCGGGCTCTTGGCCAGGCGTTCGTCGAGCCGGGCAAGCGCGTCCTCGGCGATGGCGAGCGGGCCGGCTAGCTGAGCCCAAGGCAGTGGATCGGGAATTGAGTAACCATTTTGCAAGGTCTTGATAACCTTAACAGGAATCGTTCAAACGGAAGCTATCACGGGAATAACTTCGGTCATAGCGACAGGCTGGTTCCCCGTGGCGCTCGCTGTCAATAACCACTGCTTATCGATTGAGCAGACCGTTAAAGCGCATCAGCAATCCGAGGGCCGCAGCCCGGTAAACTCCCTGCCCTGGTCTGGACAAGTCCCCTTCTTTCCGCGCGCCGCGGCCGCCTCAGCCGGGCCGCTTAGGCGGCTTCGATATCGGTTTGCGGAAAGTCACCGCCCTTGAACATCAAGGGCTGCCCCAGATGCCGGGCGCAAGCGTAGGCAAAACAGTCCCCGAAATTGAGGCTCGCCGGATGCCGGCCCGTGCCGAATCGGTCGAAGGCGTCGAGCGCGAGCCTTGCCGTTTCAGACGGCACCGCGACTACGGCGATCTCCATCAGCGCCAAATACTCATCGACCGCTTCGGCGGCGGCGCTGACCGAAAGATCCAGCACGCGCGCGGCCGCGACCGCTGCCTCCCATACAGCCAACGGTAACGTCACACGCGTTCCGGTCTGCTGCAGGCGAGCCAAAAGCTCGCGTGCCGCCTCCTCGTTGGTCAGGAGCGCGGTCAAAGCCGAAGCGTCGATGAACATCAGGTGTCCTCATACAGGCTGGCGCGGAACGCCTTGTCGGCGGGCTGTCCCTTGGCGGAGTCGCCCCTCGCGCGTAGATCCCGGCAGAACTGGACGCCAAGGTCGACCAAAGACGGCTTGCCCTGCTCGCGCTCGAACTCATGGGCGAGCGCCACGTGCACTGCTTCGGTGAGGCCGAGTTTTTTTAGCGAGGCCACCTTGCGAGCGAGCGCGTCGATCTCCGGGTTCTTGATGTGGAAGGCCATGGCGCGTTCCTCTAGACCGCATCGTGTATACCGATATGTCATCATGGATACACTGACGGAAGGGCCGGCCTCGTCGTTTGCGCCTCTAAGACGTGCGGCCTTCGTGGCGTGTGAGGGCAACTTTTATGGTTAGTTATCTATGAACACCCGCCCTCTCCGTCTCCCGGATGCTGCTTTCCTCAGGGCTGTCCTCGCAGATCATCTGGCTAATAACGAACATCCCGCCCTCGCCCGCTCCTTCCTTGCTTTGAATTCTGCGCGGCGCCGATCGACCTCGACTACTGATGCGATACCGATCGTGGCTCGACTGGTGCGACGCGCCTTGGCGAACTGAAGCGAGGGATGACCGCAGGGCACAAATTGTTGTCAGCTGACAACATCCATCGTTGGTAGGGCCCTGTTGTCAGCTGACAACAATCGCCCAGCGGGCGCTGCTGTCTGCCATGATCCGGCGGCGTCCATGGGTCAGATCGGCTTCGTTCGAGAGCACGCAGACCGGTATCCGCGCCAGCACCACCACAGGGAGATCTTCGACGGCCTTGCTGCTCGCCAAAGGAGCACCCCACGCCGGACGCCTTCCGATCAACCTCCCATTAGACCGGGCATTCAACCGCGAGCTCGGCCTGAACCTCGCCCCAAGGTCCTGAATGCGTTCGACTGCTTGGCCCCTCACGCCGGTCCATTGTTGCGCTGCTCGATTCGAGTCAACAGGAGGTTCCCGCGTGGCGATACGATGCGGGCTTTCGAGGAAAACCGTCCATATCCGGAAGCCTGGGCGATCTCGGCGCGCGATGCCGCGAATGGATCTGAAGGCCCGGCGTCGAGCCTCCCGGCTCAACATTGATCCGCACCACGGCATGCCGGCCGAGGTGACGGCCCGTTGCCGTTCCTTCGCCGGATCGCACGCGCCCGGGATGAAGCGATGATTGACGAGCTGCGACACTCCTGCATCGCTGGAAAGGGCAGGAGGGTCCCGTTGCAGCGCCGAGCCCTGAGGTCGATGTCGCGGCTGGCGATCCGTCGGTGTGGCAGTGCAAGAGAAGGAGCCAGCGCGGATGACCTGGGATGTGTCTGGTCGGTTGCTTGCGACCTGTTCGGCCGGCCGGCCAGTGGCCCCCCGCGACGGTGCGGTTCTTCTGCTCGCCCGTTTTTGGCGCGAACGGCGGCGTAAGCGAAGTGACGCGCCAGCCCCCCGATCGACACCGGGAAGGTCCGGCGCGCCGCCGATCCAAGCGAGACGACATCGTCGCTTTACGGTGTCTCGCCATCCAGCGCGGGCGTCTGAGGCCATTGTCGTGAACGAGGCGGGGAGGGTGCTTCTCGCGGGACTGCGGCGCCAGGCGTCGGGCGAATGGCAGGCGGCAGCCGACGCTACAAGGCGGCGCGATTCTCTAGAATTTGCAATACATGGCCTGAGATCAGAGCACTCAACGGAGGCTACGCACCGGGGCGTGTCCTGTCGCCCCGGCTCCAGCCGTGGCAGCACCGTTCAGCGCAGCGGTTGGCGAACCACAAAATGAAGCTCTGGGACTCGTGAAGGCGAGCCGACTCACGCCATAGTCGAGGGTCATCCCATTCGCGCCGAAGCCGTTGTTGTCAGCTGACAACAGCAGGGCGATGCACCAAAAAGGGCCCTGCGCGCCGTTTGGCGCGTCATCCAGCGTTAATAGCTCGTTAACCCTTTAATTCTTGCTCAAATCACAGAATCGTGGCCATCTCTCAAGACGGAGATCCGGCGTCTGACGCGCAGAAACCGTCTTGAGAAGGCAAATGGTGAGCTTGGCAGAAGATTCGGCGACTATGAGCGAGACCGCGTCTGCGCGGATCACTCGGCACGCGGGCATTCTTTCCGGCCAGCTTCGCTCGCTCGCGACAACTCTTTTCCCGCCTTCAGCGAGCAAGTCGCTCCGGTCGTTCACCTCTGGAGAGGTTGCGCGAATTGCTGGCGTGTCCGATGGGTACCTCCGACAGCTTTCGCTCGACGGACTTGGACCGACCCCAACAACGGGAATCGGGGGCCGGCGATCTTATACTCTGGCTCAGGTCCATGAGTTGCGCGGGTATCTAGCCACCGCGCGACCCCGAGAAGCATTAGAATTTCTCCCGCGCCGCCGCCCGGGCGACAAGCTCCAAATTATCACCGTCGCGAACTTCAAAGGCGGCTCCGCCAAGACGACGACGGCATTGTATCTGTCACAATACCTCGCCCTTGCCGGCTTTCGGGTCCTCGCGATTGACCTCGATCCGCAAGCTTCGCTTTCAGCAATGTTCGGGTACCAGCCCGAGTTTGACATTGGGGCGAACGAAACCCTGTACGGGGCCATCCGATATGACGAACACCGCCGGCCACTGCGCGAGATTGTCCGGCCGACCTATTTTGACGGGATCGGGCTCGTTCCAGGCAATCTCGAGCTTATGGAGTTCGAGCACACCACGCCTCGAGCAATGGTCGAACGGCGTGAACGCGGACACGACCTGTTCTTTCGCCGTGTCGCTAGCGCTATCGACCAGGTTGCAGACGACTATGACGTCGTTGTTATCGACTGCCCACCGCAACTTGGTTACTTGACGATGGGCGCACTAAACGCGGCGACCGCTATGCTGGTGACCATCCATCCGCAGATGGTCGATGTCGCATCCATGAGCCAATTTCTCCTGATGACGTCGGACCTCATGTCCGTCATCGAAGAAGCTGGCGGGCGCCTCGATCACGATTTCATCCGGTACGTCATCACGCGGCACGATCCCAATGACGTGCCTGAAGCTCAAATCGTGGCTCTCCTCCGTACCCTCTTTGGTTCGGATGTGCTCCAGGCCACTGTGTGGAAATCGACCGCGATCGCCAACGCCGGTCTCACGAAGCAATCGCTTTATGAGTTGGAGCGCGGCGCCGTAGGGCGGGGCGCCTACGATCGAGCGTTGGAGTCGGTCGACGCGGTCAATGCCGAAATCGCGCAACTTCTCAAGAAGGTGTGGGGTCGATGAGCAAACGTACTGACACTATCAAGAGCCTTTTCACGGCCCCGCAATCAGCTGCGTTGTCAGCTGACAACATGCCCAGCGCCTTGCCGCGGGTCTCGTCGGGCTCAGTCCGCTCGTTGAAAGACACTTTTTCCGGAGTCGAGAAAGAGAACGAGGAGCTTCGCGAAAGGATTGCCTCCGGGGCGATGATCCTTGAAATCGACCCCTCGCTTATCGATCCGTCACCACTGGCCGACCGGTTTCGCGACCAGGACGATAGTTCGTTCGAGGCACTTAAGCAGTCGATCGCACAGCGTGGTCAAGAGGTGCCCATTCTCGTTCGGGAGCATCCTGAAGCAAAAGGGCGCTACCAGAGTGCGTATGGTCATCGTCGCGTCCGCGCCACGCGCGAACTAGGTATTTCTGTCAAAGCGATCCTGCGATCGTTGTCAGATGAAGCGCTTGTCGTGGCGCAAGGACTCGAGAACGCGCCGCGCGAAGATTTGAGCTTCATTGAGCGCGCCAGCTTCGCGATGCATATCGAGGATGCCGGGCATAGCCGCTCAGTCGTGCAAGATGCGTTATCGGTCGATCGGGCGGAGGCCTCAAAACTTCTTGCCGTAGCTCGATCGGTTCCTGTCGAGGTCATTCAAGCAATCGGGAAGGCTCCGAAAGTTGGCCGCGGCCGCTGGCAGTCATTCGCTGAGTTGACCAAGGATTCCGCGGCGCTCAAACGTGTCAGAGCGGCGATCGCCGAACCAAAATTTGCAGAGCGAGAAACAGATGCTCGATTTCTCGCAGTATTTTCAGCAGCCAGTCGCCCATCTCGCGGGGAGACTCCGAAGCCGCCGGAAGAGAAGCCGGTCTTTTCCGCATCCGGCGACAAGATTGCGCACGTGCGTCAGGCCGAGCGCGAATTGAAGCTTACCATCGACAAGAATGTCTCGACGACGTTCGCGGCATTTCTTGTGGACCAACTCCCGGCCCTGTTCGACGCCTTTTCCAAGACGAGCAGTGGTCAGGAAAGTACCGAGGCCTGACGGTCTCGTCCCGTAAACCCGAACCAGGAGCAGACAAGGCAAAAGAAAAAGGCCCCCGAAACGGAGTTCCGGAAGCCCTTCTCTTCAAGTTTGGCGACTGACAGAGAATCACTTTCGCGAATCGCAGTCAAGAGTTTCTACGCGATTTTATCGTCGTTTCGGCGAGCAGGTTTTCTTTGCCCAGCTGAGGCAAAGACATGCAGTCACACTCTCCAACGACGCCCTTTGGGCGACGATCGTTGACGCTTGCCCATGTGGCAAGCCAAATGGTCGCAACCGCACGACCACCCGAAAAGATCGTGCACAAATGGAAGATCTTCCATGCCATCTGCACGGCAAGGCCGCGCCTCGGGGTGTCGGAGCGCGCGCTCTCGGTACTGAACGCGCTTCTAACCTTTCATCCTGAGACCGCGCTGACAGGGGAGGATGATCTGATCGTCTTTCCGTCAAACCATCAGCTCAGTCGGCGGGCGCACGGTATGCCGGCATCGACGCTGCGGCGCCATCTCGCCGTGCTGGTCGACGCGGGACTAATCGTTCGGCGTGACAGTCCGAATGGCAAGCGGTATGCGCGAAAGGACGATACCGGCGAAATCGAGCTCGCGTTCGGCTTCGATCTGTCACCGCTCGTCGTGCGCTCGGAAGAGTTCGAGAGCCTGGCGGCCGATATCGAAGCCGAGGCCCGCGCACTCAAGCTCGTGCGTGAGCGGATTACACTGTGCCGGCGCGACATCGCGAAGATGATTGCAACTGGCATCGAGGAAGCCGTCCCGACGCAAAGGGGAGGGCAGGGGCCTGCCGATTGGCAGGTCGTGCACGCGGCCTTCCGCGCGATCGTCGATCAGATTCCGCGCACGGCGACGCGCCAGGAGCTCGAGCCGATCGCCGACGAGTTGTCTCAGCTCGCCGATGACGTGCTCAATCTTCTGGAAACACATATCAAATCCAAGAATCCGAGCGCCAATGAGTCCCATTCTGAGCGCCACATACAGAATTCAAATCCAGAAACCCCTGTTGATCTTGAACCTGTCTTTCGAGAAGGCAGGGCGGCGGGAGCTGAGCCAAAGCCTCAACCATCGCGAGTCGGGGAGGGGGCGTATCCGTTAGGAATGGTCCTGAGTGCATGCCCGGACATCGTTGATTATGCGAAAGGTGGGATTTCGAACTGGCGCGATTTCCTGGCCACAGCGGCCGTTGTACGATCGATGCTGGGGATCAGTCCGAGCGCCTGGGACGAGGCGCAAAAGGTTATGGGCGAGGTGCCCGCAGCCATCGTCGTCGCGTGTATCCTGCAGCGCGGGACGGCGATCAATTCCGCCGGCGGTTATCTGCGCGGTCTGACGCGAAAAGCCGAGGTCGGCGAATTTTCGCTTGGCCCGATCCTGATGGCGCAGATCAATTCTCGCCGGCGAGACAAGCAGCGGGCGTGAGGCGATGAGGCGCCGTTCCCAGACCTTGCCGTTTTCGTGTAATCGAAGTTGCGCGTCCTGACCCGGCTGCTGCGCTGTGTCGACGCAAAGCCGTTCGGAGAGATCGTCATGGCAAAACACGCTCCAATTGTCCTCACGCCGTTTTTCCAGCCTCGTGATGAAGGCGCCGCGGAGCAACGGATCTACGTGGCGGGATTTGCGGACGAAGCGGGCGATGCCTGGGGGACGCTGATTCCGTTGGATGCGGAGATGGTCGAGCACGCCGTTCTGGGACAACAGACTTTCACCGTCTGGTGCAACTCCGACGGACGCATCCAACCGCAGCCGACCAGCGATAGCCTTTTTGAGGATCTTCTGGAGAAAGATCAATTGAAGGAGACGCCCCTCGATGAGCTCGTCGCCGAAGCCATCGAGCAGGGCAAGAATGAACCCAATGATGACATTCTCGATATGTTCGAGACCCTGCACGAGCGGCTGGTGCGGGCGGAGGGCATGGTCGCTGACGAGATCGCGCGGCGCAGGCGATGACTCCTCGCGCCGCGGTCAGCGCGGTTCAGTGCTGTAGGGCCAGCTTGTACTAACGCGAGCACCGCGACCGCGCGCGGCCGACACCCGGACCGGTCGATGAAAACATAGAAAACCGGCGACCGGGCCGCGCTCCGACTACTCTTAAGCTTCGCCGGAGCCGGAAAACAGCACCGTCGGTGGCGTCGCGCGCGGCGGCGGGAGAGTCCGACTGCCCGGGGCTCCCGGTTTGCTCTTGAGATCGTACCGCTGGGCTAGGTCGAGTAGCCGCCGCTTGGTGAATGGGTCCGCGTTCTCCGCCAGATCGCGCGCCCGCTGTGCGAAGCCCCTATAAAAGTCTTCCACGACGCCACCCCCGCAACATCACTGAAAATCGGATTTCAACGTGAGACGCGCTCCGCGTCAAGCGGACTGGTGCATGCGGACAATTTTCGGCGATTGACTTGTGCTCGCGGCACACGGGGAACTAAGCTGGTCCCGGCAGGCAAAAACCATGACTCCGCTCTACCTCAGCCGGAAGCTGTGCCCGAAGTGCGGTAAGCCGATGGCGGCCGTGCCCGACGACGTCGCGGCCGGCCGGCCGCGCTACGTCTGCGTGGTCTGCGAGGACGATCCGCTGCGCGATCCCGCCGCCCGGAAGTGGGCGGAAAGCCCGCTGCGACCGCCGGCCAAATAACGTTCGAGTTGAAATCGAGCCCGGAAGCCGGATTGCTGCAGCGGCCGATTGTGCTCACAACCCTCTCCGTCGATGTGGAGTGACAACCCGAACGCCCAGCTTTGTTCCATCGCGCGTGCCGGCGGAATCATCCCGGACTCGGAGGCCGGCATGCCCAGCGACGCTAGCATCTGTTTTACGCCTCGCAGCACGGTCGATCGGAGGGCGGGGTTGCATCCAGATGGCGAGTACGTCGCCAGCCTCGTTATCGATCTTGCGTTGGCAACTTCGACAGCTACGCCGAGATGCTGACGGTGACGATCTCCATTGCGGGTGATGCGCGCCGTCTAGGGTGACCTAATTAAGGTGAGTTGCAGTTTGCTTGCCGCGCCCATTGCCTGAGATGCGAATGCCCGAACGGATTAGGGCCGCCTGTCTTCATTCCATGTGTTTTCGCGACGGGCGCACCCATCAGCGTCCTCGATAAAGGCTGGTCTGACCGAAGGCCGATCCCGCTTCGCGGGCTCTCGATCTTGTCCCTGCAACGTCCGTCCTCGACTTTCTTCCCCTGGCGCTGCGCACCATTCCTCGCGGTCCAAGAAAGTCGCTGCCGGCCGCCCTCCATTTCATTTCGGCCCTTTGGGTGCAGGTCGATCGCCTCCGGTCTCACGACCGCCATCGAGGTCGCGATAGGCGCGGCCCGAGAAAACCAAGGAATGAGACAATGGCTACCATCGGCACCTTCGCCTCCACGGGCAATGGCTTCTCCGGCGCGATCAAGACGCTCAACCTCAACGTCAAAGCCAAGCTGATCCGCGTCGACACCCCTTCCGACAAGGGACCGCACTTCCGCATCTACTCCGGCAACGTCGAGTTGGGCGCGGCCTGGCAGAAGACCGCCAAGGACACCGAGCGCGACTACCTCTCCGTCAAGCTGGACGATCCGAGCTTCCCGGCTCCGATCTACGCCACACTGATCGAGGTCGAAGGTGCGGAAGGCCTCCAACTGATCTGGTCCCGGCCGAACCGCGACTGAAGCTCCAGGAAGTCGGCTCCGCCGCAAGGCGGGGCCCGCTCCCCTTCCACCGGAGATGCGATCATGACCGTCGACACCATTGAAGAATTGCGCGCCGAGCTGCGCGAATGCGTGTTCACGCCGGCCGAGCGCAAAGCGCTCGAAGTCGAACTGGCCGAACTCATCCGCCAACGCAACGAAGTGCTCGCAGCCGAGGAGGGGGCATAAGCCCCCTCGTCTTGCGTCTACGATGCACGGTCGTTACGCGATCAGGATCGATACTTCATGAGCTCGAACACAATCTTCCCGACCATCACGCACATGTCGAGCCTGTCAACGACCGGCAATGCCCCGCGCGACCTGATCGGTGCCCGCCCGGCGGCAGATCGGCCCCTGTAATGGCGGACTACGCTTCGCTATCCGCCTTACGATTTCGCGCACGGGCGGATGGAGCCTGACAGGCGTGCTTCCCTAACGCAAAATCCGCCCGCTCGTATTGACTCGCATTGCGAATGGGCGAATCCTTCCAACAACGCAATTGCCACCGCCAATTTCAGCACTACGAATTTCGGCGCTCCGGCCTTTATCGGCGCCATCTGAGTAAATTCTTTCTGAACAGAAACGGAGGGGCCGATGCGCGCGCTCGCCTTGAGAACCGTCTCTCTTCTCGCCCTTGCTGCCCTGGGCTCGATCTCCGCCTCGCCTGCCGCACGCACGGAGGACGGGACCGACGAGCAGTTTGGCAAGGTTCACTTCCAGACCTCCTGCAACGAGGTGGCGCAGCGTCGCTTTGACCGCGGGATGCGCTATCAGCACTCGTTCTGGTACCGGCCCGCGAAAGAGATTTTCGAGGAGACCTTGCAGGCCGATCCGGAATGCGCGATCGCCTATTGGGGCATTGCCCTGAGCCTGCTCTACAATCCGCATTTTCCCGCGCCGAAGGAAAACCTCACCGAGGGCCTCGGCGCTCTGCAGAAGGCCAAGGCACTCGGCGCCAAGAGCGAACGCGAACGCGACTATATCGACGCGCTGCTGGCGTTCTATTCGGGCGACGAAAAGACGACGTTTGGCCAACGCGCGCAGGCCTATCTCAAGTCAACCGAAGCCGTCGCCGCGCGCTATCCCGATGATGACGAGGCGCAGATCGCCTACGCCATCACGCTGAATGTCACGGCGTCACCAAACGACAAGACCTATGCCAACCAGCTCAAGGGCGCTGCCATCTTGGAGCCGATCTTCAAGCGGCAGCCGCGGCACCCCGGGGTCGCTCATTACCTGATCCACCTCTACGACTATCCGGCGATTGCAGAACGAGGTCTCGACGCTGCCAAGCGCTATTCCGAGATCGCGCCGGCGGCGCCGCACGCTTTACATATGCCGTCGCACATCTTCACGCGCGTCGGCTACTGGAACGAATCCATCGACGCCAATAGCCGCTCCGCCAAGGCTGCCAAGGAGGGCAAGGACCCCAGCGAGCAGCTGCATGCCGACGACTATATGGTCTACGCCCTGCTCCAGCTTGCGCAGGACAGCCGAGCCCGCGACGTCATCGCGGACATGGTTGCGACGACGGGGTATGCGCCGGCCGTCCGCGCCGGTCCCTACGCGATAGCGGCCAGCCAGGCGCGCTATATGGTCGAGCGCGGCGATTGGCAGGGCGCTGCCGCGCTGAAGGTCGAGCCGAGCCGGTTCGCCTATGTCGATGCGATCACCTATTTTGCCCGTGCCCTTGGCGCTGCGCGCTCCGACAATGCAGACGCAGCAACGGCGGACATCGCCAAGCTGGCGGAGTTGCGGGACAAGCTGCAGCAAGACAAGGACGCCTATTGGGCCGAGATTGTCGACATTCAGCGGCAGGTCGCCACAGCCTGGCAGCTCAATGCCCAGGGAAAACAGGAGGACGCGTTGGAAGCGATGCGCCTTGCCGCCGATGCCGAAGACAAGACCGAAAAATCCATCGTGACGCCGGGACCGCTTGCCCCGGCACGCGAGCTTTACGGGACCATGCTGCTCGAGCGCGGCATGGCGACCGAGGCATTGGCCGCGTTCGAAAGCACCATGCGCAAGGAGCCGAACCGCTTTGGCGCGACGATCGGCGCCGCTCACGCCGCCGAGAAAGCGGGTGACGCCGCGAAGGCCCGCCAGTACTACGCGAAAGTCGTCGACATGGCGCGCAATGGCGACTCCTCGCGGGAGGATCTCGCGGCCGCACGAAGGTTCATGGCTCAGAATTAGCAGGAGAGCCGCGGCAGCTTCCATGCGCCTGACAAGCAAATTCATCGCGCTCGGCGCAGCCACCGCGCTGCTCTGCGCAGCCGTTGCGGTCTGGATATTGCGATCCGGCGAACAAGCGCCCGCAACAGCGGCATCCGGCGAGATCCGCCCGGTGTGGACGGAAACCGACTGGCCTTTCGGCGCAGACCCCTGGGGGAAAGGAAAGGCGTTCCGCTGCAAGGCCGCCGATTGCGGCGGCGAGGTCCGGCTCTACGTTCGCGCCAAGCTCGGCTTTTGCAATTGCGCCACCGGCGTCGCCGACGATGGCGACCTCGATCAGATGGGCGACCTGGCGCTGATTGGCAAGGCAACGCCGATCGGTGCCGGCCGAGAGATCATCGTCGGTCCGATGCGCGGCCGCAGCCGGGCCTATCGCGTCGAGGGGAAACGCAACGCCGCGCTCTCACTCGCCTTCAATCAGCGCTGCGACATGGCGGCCGCAACGGCTTTGGTTGGACCGGGCGCGCCCGCGTCGCTGGAATCGGCGGTGCTGGCGTTTCTCAATAGCGACCGCATGTTGAAATGGGCCGAGATCGCGCTTGGGTTATGACTCAGAGCAATTCGGCTTCCGTGGTTCGCAGAACCATAGGACCTCAAGGATAACGTCCCTTAGTGGGGTGTGAGCTCCGTCTTGTTTCGATTTTGCTTGGTCCGGCATCAGGGCCGCGAAACAGATAGAGCCGCGATCACAGGCAGAGCCGTAATCCTCGAAAGAATGTCAGGCTAAGACGGTGTTTCGTCCGCGACAGGGTAACCGCGCCTTCGCTTGGCACGCTCCAGGCGTACGAATGCTTCGATCGCCTCCGCACTACCATCGAAGGTCTGCACCATGGTCTTGCCACTCGTGCCGATCCGGCCCCAATTGCGGATCAGCGACATTTCTCCGAACAAGGTGGGCTGCGTGGATAGCGCATAAAACCGCCGCATATTGTGCGCGGCATCGATGCGGCGCAGATGAAGCGGTTCTGGTTCGGGTTTCGGCACGGACAGATTCTCGCGTCCGAGGAAAGCCGCGTCCAATGAGTTTTATGAATCGACCGGGCAGATCGATTCATTTTATCAATAGGTCCTTGCGCCGGAAATTCCGCGCACGGTCCATTGCCCCGATTGAATCTCTCCTCGATGGAAACTTCGCGATCGAGACGCGCGTCTCGATGCTTAACTTGCAATTGCATCAGCCCTAAACACAACAGCCGCAAGAGATCGGCTCCTGATTCAAAACTTCCTGCGGCTCTTCCAGCCCAACCTGCTTGGGCGAGCCCCTTCGGGGAGGGCTCTACTCGCGCCGCCGCGGTGACGGCCCCGGAGCCCACAAGCGGTCTCCGCGCCTTCGCGTGACGATCCTCTCGCGACCTGTCGCGGAGCGACCAGCAACGAGCACAACCCCAGTTCGCGCCCAGAATTTCCCTTGATGGCTATGGGCTGACCTGACTCTTCTGGCAGGGGATTCGCCGGACGAATTCCGGAATCGTTCCGGTGACCGGATTCGCAATCGCTGTTGGTTCAAACCAACATCTCCCAGGACATGATGGACAAGGACATGGCTCCCGCACTGTTAGACCCATTTCGGACCTTAAGATGAAGACCATTGTCATCAACAATCAAAAGGGCGGGGTCGGCAAGACGACGCTTGCGGTGCATTTGGCCTGGTTCATGGCGGAAGCGGATCTCCGCGTTCTCGTGATCGACGTTGATGCACAGAGCAATGCGTCGGATACATTGAGGCACTACGCCGGTTCAACGTTAGCTGCGGATCTGTTTAAGCCGGGGATGCGGGTCGTACCTCGGGAAGACGAAGGCCTAACGCTCGCGCCGGCCGATAGCTCACTGACCGATCTCGACCGCAGCAGTGCGGCCGCTATAACGACTCTGCAAGAGAACCTCGCTATCGCATCGGATCAGTTCGATGCCTGCGTCATCGATACGCCGCCATCACTTGGACTGCGCAGTGTCGGGTGTTTGGTGGCGGCGTCGCATGTGCTCGCCCCTATTTATCTGGAGGACTATTCGATTAAGGGCGTCAAAGGTCTGATGCAGACCGTGATCGGCGTGCAGAGGCGCTATGGCCGCCAGGATACGAAGTTTCTCGGGTTGCTGCCTTCGAACTTCAACACGAAATCGCCCCGTCAAAGGAGCCATCTTGAGCAACTGTTGCGCGAGGCGGGCAAATATGTGTTTCCGGGCCAGATTGTTGCAAGGGACGGCTACGCTGAGGCCGTTGCGGAACGCCTGCCGGTCTGGAAGCTGAAGCGCCGCTCTGCGCAGGAGGCTGGTCGGGAAATCCGCGATGTTCTCGCCAAGATCGTCGCGCAGATGGACGAGCCGGCCCATGGCGCTTGATCTCAGCTTTAAGCAGCTCATCGACGCCGCCGAAGATGGTGCCGCCACAACCGGGCAACCGATTTGCATCGCCATCGACCGTATTGACGAAGATCCAGACCAGCCTCGTCGCAGCTTCGACGAACAGAAGCTCGAGGAGCTTGCGGAATCAGTCCGTCAGCATGGGGTGCTGCAACCGATCGTGCTGCGGCAAGCGACCGAGGAAGGCCGGTACGTGATCGTCATGGGCGCGAGGCGGTATCGTGCTGCTAAGCGCGCCGGGCTACGTGACGTCCCCGCTTTCATTCATGCCGTTGGTTCTGCGGATCGTTTTGTTCAGATGATCGAAAATATCCAGCGCGACGACCTCAATGCCCCTGAAATTGCGGCGTTCATCGCGGGCCGCTTGGAGCTGGGCGATAGCCAAGCCGACATCTCGCGCAAGCTCGGCAAGCCGAGGGACTGGGTGTCTCGCTACGCATCGGCCCAGAGCATGCCGGAGTTCCTTCAGTCGAAGCTTGCCGGCTCATCAATCCGTGCTGTGTATGAACTCTACCAGGCTTGGCGTGAGCAGCCCAAGGCCGTCGAGACCATATGCGCAGCACAGGAGAGCTTCACCGATGCACACGCCCGTCAGCTGGCTCGCAAGATTCGCAGCGAAGTCCGCGGCTCCCCTGCTGATGGTGAAGGGTCGCCTGGAGCTCGACCCGCAGGAAGCCCGATCGCACCGCAAGTGGGATTGCGACCCATGGAGAGAGGCCGCGTAAAGGCGGTCGCGGAAAAGTCCCCCAATCCTTCGGTCGATCGGAACGCGCGAATGAGCTCATCACTGACGATCAGAGTGCGTCACCAAGATCGCAATGGCCGTCTTCTGGTCGATCGACTCGCGTCTCAAGGCTCACGCCATGCCGTGCTGCTGATCGATGGTGCAGAAGAGGCGGAAGAGGTTCCGGCATCGACGGTCACAATCGAAGAGATCCTGTTGGCATGAAGCTTGTCTTAGACAGCCTCCTCATAAACACTGCTGCGGTTGGTGCGCCGGCGGAGCGGATTTCCCATCCGAAGGATGGCGCGTTAGCGCAGCAGCCGGAGGCCGAACGCGCCCCCCACAGCGCTGTAGAGAGGCCGGAGGCTGCTGGAAAGCCGCGGTCCACATATTCGGTACCGATTTCGCCAATCTGCACTCGCAGGGTTCGTGGAGCACAAGGAGTAGGGGCGACGGCTGCGTCATTCCCGGAGGAATTCTCCGCGTCGATCGTCGGTTGGATTGGATCTCACCTGCAGCAACTCCCGAGCTTTCACTGCCGAGCCTGTTGGTTTGAACCAACGTGGAGGGGGTGGAAGGATTCGCACTTTCTAGTGCAGGATAGGCTTCACGCCAGCGATGTATTACATCGCGATTGGGATTGGAGTGCATGGCTCTGATCTCGCTTCGCGTCTCCGACGAAGTCGCGACGGAGTTCTCAGCTTTTGCAGCTACCCAGGGCGGCAAATCCGCGCTGCTGCGGCGTCTCATTGCTGATGCGCTAGCTGCACCAGCGCCGCGCATCTTGGCGTTGCCGATCGGACGACCGGAGAAGGTGACAGTGCGATTTCGCGAGAGTGAGATGCGCCAGCTTGCGGAAATCTCACATCAGCGTGGCATGACCCGAACCGGCTGGATCGTCGCGCTGGTGCGTTCGCGATTGGGATCGCCGGTACAACATTCTCCCGACGAGCATGCCGCGCTTCGCGCTATCGTTCGTGAGCTCAACCGGATCGGCGGCAACATCAACCAGATCGCGCGCGCCGCAAACACCAGCGTGCTGCAGGGCAGGGCGGTTGAGCCCGATCTGTCCGCAATTCGAGAGGCCAAATTGGTCATCGAAAGAGAGCTCGCGCAATTACGCAATGCGCTGAATGGCAACGCTGATTATTGGGATGGGCGGCGATGAGCCGGCGCCACTCGCCGCGTCCGACCGACCTGGCCTCCGAACTCCCGCCGATCTCGTACGTCTGGGAAACGCCCAATCGGCGCCCACGGCGGGCCGAGTGGGATATCCCCGATCCGGCCGTTCCAGGCCGCCTTACGCCGGCGATGCGTGCGAAGCTCGAACGCATCGTGCGTCGAGCACCGGAGGTGATGCTCAAGATTACCGGCCGCACAAAGGGCGTGGGGCATCTCAAGTCGCACCTCGCATACATCACGCGAAACGGCGAGCTTGATGCGGAAACAGAGCAGGGCGGGACGCTGGCGGGTCGTTCCGGATTGAAGGACCTGCAGCAACGCTGGGAGGATGATGCCGGTCTTGACGACAAGCGCCGCCGCGATGGGTCGCTCTCGGTCAACATCATTCTGTCAATGCCGGCTGGCACCGATGCCGTCGGCGTGAAGGATTCAGCCAGGGCATTTGCCATCGAGACGTTCGGCTATAATCACGACTACGTCTTTGTCCAGCACCTCGACAACAAGCATCCCCATGTGCACTTGACCGTTCGGTCCCTGGGCCATGACGGCAAGCGCCTCAACCCTCGCAAGGCAGATCTTCAGGCCTGGCGCGAACGGTTTGCCGGCGAACTCCGGCTTCGTGGAATCGCGGCGGAGGCAACGCCGCGACGAACCCGCGGACGGGTTCGAAAGGCCGATCGCGGGGCGGTGCTCGCCTTGCGCAAGCGAAAGATCACGCCCGATGTCGATCGGCTCGCACGAAAGAAGGTGCTTTCCGAGCTGAGGGGCGGCAAGAGCGCCGAACATCCTTGGGACGAAAAGATCAAGTCACGTCAGGACGCGATCCGGCGGCGATATCTCGACTATGCCGCCGAGCTACAGCGCTCTCGAGCGCCAGCAGATCACGAGCTCGCGCGCCAGATTCGGCAATTCGTCATGGAGATGCCTAAGGTTGAAACCCGCCGGCATGCGCTGAAGAATGAACTTTCGGAGCTTGCCAATAGCCGGCGGCGCGGAGCGGAGCAGGGCGTCGATGCCGACCGGCGCGACGATACGCGAGGCGATGAGCGGACCAGATAAGCGAGCGCAGGAATCATAATCCTGGGGTCGGGGGTTCGAGTCCCTCTCTCGCTACCAAAACTCTACGATCTTGCTCGCTTTCCGTCGACTTCTTTCGATCCTTTACGCTCGATGGCAGCGCCTCTTTAGGGGAGCGGTGTATTCGCTCTATCCAATTTGGGCGACAGCGCGATTATGCGCGATCTAGATTGCGCGTCGCGAGAAGATTCGGAGGATCCTTGAAGGGGCGTAGTGCGACCGCTCATGGCGCGAAGCGGCCGTTCACGGGTACTGGGACCGGGCATGGGAATAAAAAATTGATGGTTCTTATCATTGCGACCAGAACAGCTATTAGGCGGACATAAATCCCCACGTCGTCATTTGTCACTGCACTGCCTGTAAGACCATTTCTGGCGCACCCTGCCGAGTCACCGTTTCGGTAAAGGCAATGAACTTCAAATTCTTGGACACCGAAGACTGTTACTAAGGACTGCCGACCAGCGGCAGCAAACGTGTGCTGGCGCTCTGTGCTGTTTGCAGTACGCCAATCATTCGACGACCGTAGTATTTTGATCTTCGTCTCGGGGCGGTTACGCAACTTGCGCAACAAGAAATTCGATATCATAGCCTACGCAACGGCGACCATCGCTTCGGTTGTCAGGTGGCCGGGAAACACGACGTCGCAATAAATCCCGAAATCACGACCGTAACGCTGGACCACTCTGCGCAGGATTTCGACATCTACCGGCAAGCGATCCTGCTCGATCGTGATGAAGCCACAGCGCCCGCAAGGCCTCTTGCCCCGCAACACGACCTCTCCGATCCTGATCTCCCGGCCGATCCAGTCTTTTTCAGGCATCGCCTCGTCCTCATCCGGCCAGTCGACAAGAATGTTCGGACGGAAGCGGCGCGTGTCGATGACGCTGTCTGGCAATTCTCGGCTAAGGCTGCGCAGTGCAGCCGTGGTCAAGAGGTGGATCGGAGCGTGCTCGTAGCGAGGGCGGAAACCGCCCGATCCGATGGGGTCGAACGGCTTCAGCATTGGCTTGAAGCCGAAGGTCGTCGACAAGGCTTCCCGCATCGAGGCGTCCTCCGGTCCAGCCCAACTCCTGCCGTCGGCCGAAACGGCGACGCCGCCACCAGCGATCTTAGCATACGCGCGCGGCACGCCGATGAAGTGCTTTTCCCGTCCAGGGGAGGCGATGCGGCCGGTTGCTTCATCGAGCACTCCCCAGATCCGGTCGCCGGCAATGCCGCCTGCCTCGACGCGAGCCACGGCGAGCTGTTCGCCCGCCATGGAGCTCACCGGATAGCGCCAGAGTTCTGCGACCTTGCCCTTCATAGGCTCTCGAGCCCCTGCTGGCAGGTAGGCGGATAGCCTGCCACCCTGATGAGCGCGCGCTCCATGGATGCAAGAAAGATGTCAACATGTTCCCCTTGGCAAACGAGCGGTAAGCGCGAATTTCCCCGCACCTTTTGCGGTTGAGTGCTGTGATGCATGAGGTGTCCACCAAATTAGGTGGACACCTTGTGATGGCAGACGATGATCAGAAACTGCGGGTCAGGCTTGTTGGCCGG